>NZ_CAWUDI010000029.1:0-115759 GCF_963920925.1 Calothrix sp. CCY 0018
TGGTTGGTCATGGGTGCCTCAATAACCACCTACCCCGAAATTTTGAGGGGATACGTAAAAAATGGGTCAAATAATTTAGAACTGACTTCTTCTGTCATCCCCAAAGCATTATCAGAAATACTGATAGATACCCATTTTTCATTTACAACTTCAGTACGAACACCAATTTGAAAAGGGTTAAAAATATCTTTGTTCCCTTCTTTGTTATTATCTTCTATTGCCCATTCTCTATTGCCTATTTGTTCTTCTAAAGCATCAATTGCATTAGCAATAATATTCATAAAGACTTGATTTAGTTGACCGGGATAGCAATGTATTTCTGGTAAATTACCATATTCTTTAATTACTTCAATTTTGGGATGATTAGACTGAGCTTTTAAACGACTTTGTAAAATCATCAAAGTACTATCGATACCTAAATGAATATCCACCTGTTTAATTTCTGCTTCGTCTAAGCGAGAAAAAATTCTTAGAGATTTAACAATATCTTGAATGCGTTCAGTTCCTACTTTCATAGACTGAAGAATTTTAGTAAAATCTTCCTTGATAAAGTCTAATTCATCAAAGTCAACTTCTTGTTGAATCTTTTCTGTAAAATCGGGATATTGCTGTTGATATAAGTGGATTAATTTGAGTAAAGTTTGGCTGTATTCCTCTACGTAGTTAAGATTTCCATCAACAAAGTTCACGGGATTATTAATTTCATGAGCAATACCTGCTACCATTTTACCTAAACTAGACATTTTTTCATTATGTACTAGTTGAATTTGAGTTTTCTGAAGCTGATTCAAAGTTTGCTCAAGGTTGGTGATTGCTTTTTCTAAACGATCTGACTGAGTTATAGTAGATTGTTCGGAAACATTTAATAATTGCTTTAAAGTCCCAACTTGAGAATTTAGGCGCTGTAAAACATTGTCTTCGTTAATAGAAATTTGATGAGATTCTGGGAAAATTCTGCCGTCATCAAAACGAAGAATTGCAGTTTTAACATTTAAGGCTAAAGGACGTATTAATTCTACAATGGTTTGCGGAACTACTACTCTTAAAAACATCAAAATCGTAAACATCTCGCCAGTAGGTAATAATCCACCAAATCCAATCACAGATTTGACTCCGAACGGAATTACGAACGAATTTTGAGCAGGAATATAAGAGCTACCCAAAGCATTCGGAACGTAAAATACGTTATACATCTTCTGTTCGCTATCAATTAATAAATCGACATCGGGTTGTAATAGCATTCCCGGATTTAAGCCAAGCTGTCTAATCAATTGCGAAATCATAGGTATGCGATATATAGCATCTTCGTTTGCAAGTGGTATTGCTTTATGCCCTGTTGATTTATAGCGAGAATTCCATTCTGGAAGTTCACCCGCAGTAGATAGTAAAGTCAAACATTTTAAATCATCAGCAATCTTGTTTTGACCTAATATATCCCGTGCATATTCTTGTAATTCAGGAGTTAGTTTCTCGTAGGCATGAGTTTTAAAAAAACGTACAAGAATACAGGATTTTTCTCCAGTATCTTTATTAATAAAATGTTCGTAAAAATATTTGATAATTAAATTACTCGCATCTTCCATACAATCAGAATTTTCTGCAATTTTTCGTAGCGCTAAACCACACTCTGACATATCCCTAAGAGTAAATTTAGTTAAGTCGTGCATGATATGTAATTTCCTTCCCTGGATTCAAATCAACTTGATGCTTATCTAAACAATTAGGCTTCAAAACATTTTATTGAAAGAAGTTAAAAACTAAAATTATTTAGATAATTCTCAGGCTTAGTTTGCCCATTTTGAGGTGTTATTTTATCAAAATCAAAATTATTATGGAGAAATCCGATCAAATAGTTATTAAAGATAGTCAAAAGCCTAAAGAATAGTTATATTTGTTGCTTTTTCCTAAAGTTGCATTGCAGATACGATCGCTACGATTACAAGAGAGTGCAGGGAAATAATCATAGTGTATGAGGAGATAACCACACCAAAGGTGAATAGTTTACATCTGGTTGTTTAAAATGCTGCTGTAGAAAAATAGTAACAACGATATTAAGATACACTTAAGTATTAAAGAAAATGGTATATGATGCAACCCTGACTTTAAATGTAGATGCACATAAATTATGTCGTCAGCCAAAGCTGGAATTATTGTAGCGCATTTAACATGGAATCGAGCATATATCTTCAAAATATGCTTTATATCAAGCTTTAGCTTTACTGCCAAACCTATCTCAACTAGCTTTTATGTTTATTGGGTTCAAATCCCCCCAACTCCTTAAAAAGGAGACTAAACTGGTCGTCCTATTTATATTACTGAAATCAATTACTAACAATATAATCTGCGATTATTTATTATTTTGGGTAGAAGATATAGCAATCATTAAGATATTAATTGAATATAGCTGAAACGACATGAAGGGGTATGAAGTTTTTAGTAATTTACAATAGTTCATATTATTTATAGATAATGCTATTTAGGATAAAAGAGATATTAGACTAGCTCAAAACTATGTATATCAATATTTTAGCGTTTTTTTTATCTATTCCTTTTTGTGAAAATACCCTGGACAGATAACTATCTGACACATATATTTAATAAGTTTCCAAAATAAAAAACTATAGTTGATAATAAGCAAATACAAAATATTGATAAAAATGAATAGTAAATTAATTAGCACTAGAGATTTATCTCCTTTGGATGTAGAGGAAATGTTTTCGCTGTTAAACAATCATTTTGAAGGAGTTAAGAGAGATGTATTTAACAACGATTTAGATAGTAAAAATTGGGTAATCTTGATTAAAGATGAACAAACAAATGAGTTAAAAGGTTTTTCAACATTGCTAATGTATGACACCTGCTTTGAAGGCGAAAATATTAGCATTGTATTTTCTGGAGATACTATTGTAGATCCTAGTGCTTGGTCAAGTTCGGCTCTATCTACGGGCTGGATAGCTTCGATAAATAAGCTAAGAAACGAATACTGTAAAGGTAAACTCTACTGGTTGTTGATTTCTGGCGGTTATCGCACATATCGTTTTTTACCCTTATTTTGGAAAGAGTTTTATCCCTGCTACGATACCCCAACTCCCGAACGTATTTTGTGTTTGATACAAAATTTATCTGTCAAACGTTTTGGCGAAAATTATAATATTAAAACTGGTGTGGTTAGTTTTCCCCATCCCCACATATTGCGCGATGGATTGCACGGTATACCTACTCAAAGATTGCGAGATCCACATATTCAGTTTTTTCAGACGCTTAATCCAGGTCATCTTAATGGTGATGAATTAGTTTGTTTTACGGAGATTTGCGAAGAAAACCTGACTCGCGCTGGACGTAGAATATGGTTTGCAAATGCAAATTGTAAAAGCGAAAATCAAAATTCAACTTTAGAAATTCTGGTTTAAAAATCTGGTTTAAAATTCTGCCTAAACTTAAAATACGGTTGGGTTGAAATAGAAGGCGTTGAATATCGAGGTGATGCTTTCAACACACTAAAAATTGCTCATCTTTGATATAACGCTTTTAAATACAACTTCTTTACAAGCCGGAACTTCCGGTAATCAAAATGACATGAAAGCCGTACCAAATACTATAAGTTCGTATCGTTACACGCAAATATTTAACCATCCAAGACGTTTTATTGAAGGTTGGTACTGGGCTATTCCTTCAAGAAAACTGCGAAAAGGAAAAGTAAAAGCGGTGTCGTTACTGGGTAGAGAATTAGCAATTTACCGGGGTATTGACGGTGAACTAGTTTGCTTTGACGCTAAATGTCCTCATATGGGCGCTCACCTTGCCGAAGGTAAAGTTGAAGGAAAGGGATTGCGTTGTCTATTTCACAATTGGAAGTTTGATAGTCAAGGTAATTGCGTTGATGTTCCTTGTTTGGGAACGAGTCTTCCTTTACAGTTGAAAACCTGGCACGTTGCCGAAAAATACGGAATGATATGGGTTTGGGTGGGTGAAACTCCTTTACAACCTTTACCGTTTGTTCCAGAATTAGAGAATTTTGAATGTGATAGCCTTGTAACTTCTAAGTTTGTGAAAAACTGTCATCCCAACGTGGTGATGATTAACGCTATTGATGCCAACCATTTTAATACGGTTCATAATCTACCTTTAGAGATTGTTTTTCGCAAGCAGCAACTCAACGATAATGCGATTATTTTTAACAACGTTACTAGGGGTGGTGAGAATTCGTTTCTGATGAAATTAATCCGTCCTTTTTACAAAAAAGCCGTTACCTATAATATGTGTTATTGGTACGGAAGTATTGGTACGGTAACTTTAGGCCCCGATTTTCTACATTTTCATATTATGTTTGCTTTGCGTTTGCTTGAAGGCGGGAAAGCAGAAGGGCAAACTATCTTAATAACTAAAAAACGTCGAGGTATTTTTGGTTGGTTTTTTAATAGATTGGTGCTTTGGCTGACAAAGTTAGTCGGAGATTACTTTGCCAAAGGAGATACACAGATATTTCAAACAATCGACTTCGACTTTCAAACACCAACCAAAGCAGATAATGCTATTTTGCAATTTATCCAAAATGTTGAAACACAAAAAGCCTTGCGATGGGGAAGTTGGGAACCCGTAAACGAGGAACAAGAAAGACAAAGACAAAAAAAAGTAGAGATGGTGGAATCGAAAGGAGAAGCGAATGATTAACAGCTTAAAGTTTGAGAGATTTAAGAGTTAATTAAGGTTTATAGTAGCGCTTTACCGCCTCATTTTACGGAATTATAAGATCTAATGTGGTGGAGTACTAAAGCGTTACAAAAATTGAAACAGTTAGATTAAAAATTAAACAAGCAATAACAATTACAACAAACATATTAATTAATACTTAGATCGTGAAACAAGTTCTTACAGTTCGTTCAATCATTTTCAACTCGCTTATAGTAATTGTTTTCGCTGCTTGCGGTGCAAATGCTCAGAAAAAAGCCGAAATCTGCCCTCAAGAGGACTCAGAGATGCTTGTACCGGGAAGTAAATTCACGGAAAATAAAACTGAAGATAATTCTCATCCTATGTTTTTACCGAAAGATAGTAGTTTTGAAAAAGAATCTCATCCTATGGTTATTCCAAGCTGTTTAAAACCAGAAGAGTAAAAATAAGCGTTTTAACTGACTTCTTTCAAACCGCCCTAGAATAAATTCTCAGGCTCACATACAAAGTTTGATAAATCAGACTGGGCTACATTTTAGTATGTTTTAATAGCTATTAAACTCTTAATATTAACTTAAATTTAATTACGGAAATTATGAATCAACAATACACTATCGCTGGATTGGATTTACCCGATATTAATCCAGAAGATAAATTAAATCGAATTTTATCTTCAGCACTCGAAAAAACAAATGGATATTTAATTAACAAATCTACCTCTTTAGCTCATTACTGGGATGCTAATTATTTTAATCTCGATAAAGTTCAAATTTTTCAAGATTCCACACCTGCGGAACAAAGTTCTATTTTACAGCTTTGCAATTTAGGAATTTTGGAGGAAGCTTATTTTATTGAAAAAGCTGGCATGGGCTACATGGCGAAAATGATTTTGCTAGCAGAAACGATATCCGAAAGAATGCTTTATGGTTTATTTGCTGCGGATGAAGTAACCCATTTTTCGCAAATTAGCAGTTTTTTACCGACTCCAAAAGTAAGTTATAACCCGTTTTTAGATTTGCTGGAAAACGTAGTAGAAAGTGAAGATAAAACAGTTTTATTATTTGTGCTGCAAGTAGTTTTAGAAGGATGGGGTTTAACTCATTACCGCAGTATAGCTTCATGTTGTCAAAATCCTCACTTAAAATCGATATTACAAGGTTTTTTGCAAGATGAAAGCCGACATCACGCTACGGGAGTAACGCTGCTTGAAAATAGATCGCTAGGTAAATCGAGTCAAAATATTGTGGAAATATTGGCAATGTTTTTACAAATGGTGCAATTGGGGCCTCAAAGTGTTGTTAAAGCAGTTGAGCAAGTAAAAGGACATTTATCTAAACAAGATAAAATTAATATTTTTGCACAACTTGATACTGAAACTCACAGTGGAAGTCGCTTGAAATTATTACGCAATTTGATCGATTTGCCCAATGCTAAAAATATACTTGAAAATCTGGAAATGAAGGGAAGTTTTCAACCTTTAAAGCCGAGTCAATGTGTTTCTTTTAATTGCTCGTAGCCTGAATTTAAGTACTTCAAATTAGGGCTAAAGCCCTTACTACAAATAAATAAAAATTGATAGTTTTATGATTGAAACTAAAGAAAATACGCTTTTAGAAAATCAACAAGTCTGCTGTAAGCTGAAAATTAACTATAAACGTAATAAACAGCAAGATTGTACGGAATTATTAGATCAAGCTGCAACTAATTTTAAGTATAATGATTGCAAAAATGAATACTGGAATCCAGAAGAATTATCGTTACTTTTTGGTACACCTTTATGGGCGGAAGCAAGCCCAAATCAAAGGATAATTCTCAATCAACTTTACTGGGTAGCTTACTATTCTCAAATCATTTCTGCTGAAATTGCGACTATCTTTTTTAATCAAACTAGCGCCGCTGGACTATATGCTCAAGAAGATTTTCGTCCAATATGCGATATGCTCGATTTGGAATCTTCACAGGAACGCGCCCATATTAATGCTTTTAAAACAATCTCTAAACAAGTCGAATTAACGCTGTTTGGAGAACGCATTTTCAGCTACCCAATGCGCGGTCCTTATACAGAAACTATGGTGTTTGCTGATACCAACTTTTTCAAGAGTAAGTGGAAAAAACTTCAGCTACAAGCTTTTGGATTAATATCGGCAGATAACACATTTTTAGCTTGTCAGTATTTTACAGTCAGGGGCGTGCGTACTCTCAACGGCAAGTTAGTTCAACACAAGCTCAGCAATTATTATCAAAAACATCCCAATTCGGAAAATGCACCCATCCCCGCAAAAATTTCCTACTATCACTTCATGGATGAAAGTTTTCATTTTAATAGTTCAACTATAATTTCCCATGATGTAATTAACTGTATCAAACCACCTACCGACTTTGAGAAACTGGTTGCTAATTTAGGAATACGCGGTTGTCAAAAAGACCATTATCATTGTTCCGTGGCAGTCAACGGTATATTTTGGTACGATGCCGCACTGTATTCTGCAATTTACCGAGTGTTGCGATCGCGCATTTTCGGTATGAGCGATGGAGATGCGAAAGACATGATGCGTCGTTGTTTCACGGAGGAGACGCAAGCGCTACACAACAGTTTTCAAACTCATCATGAAGCGATGGAATCCTATAAAGTTTATCTCCAACCTCTGGATTATCTATGGAAAAGTAACCGTGAAATGTCTTTAATGGCTGAAAATTCTATGTCAAAGTATTTGAAGCAGCAAAAAAAAGCTTTTAAAAAGTGGGCAATTCGATTTTAGATTTTAAATTTAGGATTGTCTTTAATAATATTCATGTAAATCTATGAACTCATTACAAAATAAAAATACCCAACCATTAATAAATATGGAAGTATTCAACAATTGGGACGTTGTTGCTAAAGGTTGGTATATCGTTTGTCCAAGTAAAGAAATAAACAAAGGTAAAGCTAAATCCTTTACTATTTGCGGACAAAAAATCGTAATTTTTCGCGGTAAAGATAATAAAATAAGAGCATTAGATGCTTACTGCCCCCATTTAGGAACCGATTTATCAATTGGAAAAGTCGATGGTAATTTAATTCGCTGTTTCTTCCATCATTGGGCATTTGATGGTGAAGGTAAATGTCAAGATATTCCCTGTCAATCTAATATTCCTCAAAAAGCTAAATTACAGGCTTATGCTACTGACGAAAAATATGGTTTTATTTGGGTTTATCCAGATAAAGAAGCACCCGAAGTTGTAGAATTTGACGAGTTAAAAAATCAATCTCTTGTTACATCATACGATAAATCTTTTGAACGCAATTGTCATCACCATATTTGTATGATGAACGGAATTGATGCTCAACATTTGCAAACCGTGCATAAGTTAAATATCAAAATGGATTTATCGTTAGAGCAAAATAAATCTGGAAATATTATTGATTTTACCCTCAGCGGTGAATTTCCACAAACTACATTTAGAGAAAGAATAGCAAGAAATTTACTGGGAGATTATTATGAATACACCATGAGATATGCCGATGGCTGTATAGGATTGCTAACTATCATGAAAGAAGTGCGATTTATACCTTATTTGCATATGATTTATGCTTATACACCTTTAGAAAATAGAAAAACTAGAATTCAGCCAATATATATAACTAAGAAACGAAAAGGAATTCTTGGTTGGTTGATAAGTAGATGTTTATTATTAATGACGAAATTTGCTTATTATTTTTTACGTGGTGAAGACGGAATTATTTATGACAATATTCGTTATAATCCAAACGCTCTTTTAACTATTGATGAACCGTTGGTTAAATATATGAGCTATGTTAATAAACTTCAACCTTCAATATGGTCAAATAATTTTAGATTTTAGATTTTAACAACGGATGTTTTTAACAACGGATGCGTTTGGTTTGTTTTAGATTTTGGATTTGACGTTTGTAGGGTGTGTGACACTTAAAATTAATTTGAACGTAGTAACAAGGCTCATATGTGTCACGCACCAACGCCCTGTAATAACCGCATAAGTCCAGATTTAATAGTAATTCATTGCTTATAAATATGACTAAAAAATCTTGTAAAATTCAGTTTATTGAAAGCAAATATTCATCGATTGAATTAACAATAGATCAAAAGCTTGCCGAACATTTAACTGTAGAAAACTCGCCGATACTTTTTGGTTGTCGTACTGGAATTTGTGGGACTTGTATTGTAGCTGTAGAAGGTAATATTCCACCTCCATCCTCAGAGGAAAAAGAACTTTTAGAAGTACTAGCTCCGGAAAATCCCAAAGCAAGATTAGCTTGTCAAATTCAGCTAACTAATGATATTCAAATTACAAAAATTAAATAGAGGTGGGAATAGAAGAAAGTAAATTTATATTCTAATAACATCTTGCACCATTTTCAACAACTGCCTTGGAATAAATTTCCAGGCTCATACACAAAGTCTGATAAATCAGACTGAAAAATACTTTGAGCGCGTTTCAAAGCACTTTGTATATTAGCCTTAAAATTGATTTCTCTGCGAGAAAGCCTCCGGCTTACAAGGTGGGTATTTGGACTTAACGACAATGGTGCAAGATTTAAGTTCTAATCAACTATCAACTAACAACTAATATATGAAATTTGAAGATTTTTGGTATGTTGTCGCATTAAGCAACCAATTAAAACCAAATCAAGTCCTTTCACGGACAATTTTAGGTGAATGGCTGGCACTATTTCGTGGGGAAGATGGTAAACCTGTCGCTTTACAAGATAGGTGCATTCACAGAAATACCCGTTTATCAAAAGGTAAAGTTTGTCAAGGCAAGCTCAAATGTCCTTATCACGGCTGGGTTTACGATAATACTGGCAAGGTTGTTACCGTACCTTCGGAAGGAGAGAATTTTTGTTCAAGCAAAATGCGAAAAAGCCAACTTTATCAAACCAAGGAAGAAGATGGTTTCGTTTACGTGCGTTTGTCATCACCTTTGGAGGAATTTGCACCTTTCAAAATGCCTAAGTACCAACAGCCGGGATGGGAAACTGTAAAAGTTATCAATCGCTTTCACAATAACGTTACCAATTGTGCGGAAAATTTCATTGATGTTCCCCATACAGCTTCGGTACATCCTGGAATCTTTCGCAAACCCAGCAAACAACAGCTAGAAATGACTGTAGAAAGACGTAATGGTAGCGTGTTTGCAGAATATCGTAACGAAACCAGTAATCTAGGCTGGTTTGCAAAATTTCTTAATCGTAAAGGTAATAAAATTCGCCACATTGATAGCTTTCATATGCCGAATGTCACCAGCGTTGAATACGATATGTCACCCAAAAGAAAACTTTTCATCACCAGCCAATGTATTCCAGAAACAGAAGATTCGACTTTGGTTTATACCTATGTAACCTACAACTATGGAATATGGAATAAACTGGCAAAGCCCCTCGTACATTGGACTACACAGCATATTATCCAGCAAGATATTCAAGCTTTAAAGATTCAGTGGCAAGCAATCGAAAAGTATGGAACCCAGTTTGCGAATACTCCTGCCGACACCATCCATATTTTTGTCGAGTCAATTCGCGGGAGCATTACAGCAGGAAAAGATCCAAGGCAGCTTCCGGATAAATCGGTAGAGGTAAAATTCTGGGTTTAAGTAAAGTACAAACAAAAAAAGAAGTGGCTCAGCCACTTCCAAAAAATTCCCAGGTAGAACCTGAATTAAAGTATAGCGATTATATAATCTTCAAATCGTATAAATTACAACTGATTTATCAATATGTTAGTTTTCTTTACCTTCGTAATTCTTCTAGCATTAACCCTTACAAATAGCAAGCAACCCTTTATATGGCAAAAAAAGAGTCGTGAAGATTGGTTATTAGACGGTATTGGCTTATTTTTTCAGGGAATTATAATCCCTTTTTTACAAATTAACGTAATTTTTCAACTTTACCAGTTGCTGCTACCAGATACTCGTGCTTCATTAAATCTTTATCCTATTGCTGCTTTCTCGCTAAGTTTTATATTTGTAGATTATCTATATTATTGGAACCATCGTTTATTTCACACTCGGAAACTATGGTTTATGCATCAAGTGCATCATACTGTCACAGAAATGGACGTGTTGGGAACTTCTCGTAATACTTTATGGACAAGCTTCTTTATCGTTTATCTATGGATTCACTCATTATTTCTGTATTTGCTGCAAGAACCTTACTGGTATATTTTAGGCATCAGTTTAAGTTCGGCTTTAGATTTGTGGCGACACAGTAACTTTACACCAAAAGTAAATTCATGGTTATATTATTGTTTCTCACCGTGGTTAATTCTACCCCAAGATCATGCTTGGCATCATTCCAGCAATTGCGATCGAGGAAACTACGGTGCAAACTTGAAGCTTTGGGATAAAATACATGGGACTTACTATCAATCCGATAATCTCCCAGATTCGTTAGGCATTAATAATTATCTTTCTTTTACGAAAAAACTACTCTTCCCGTTTTAAAAAAGTATCCAGATACTTACGGTAATAACACATCATCCTAATTGCTGCTACTCATACCTTTTTTACTTCATATTACAGGCATGAAATTTAAAGTAATTGTAGATTGGGATACCTACATCCGGATTTATACGTGTTTTGAAAGCAAATGGTACTAATGCTTAATAAACTGGATATCGTGGAAATTATCAAACTACATCGCATTTCAAATGTTGCGAATGTTAAAGCTCAAAATTTGCTCAAAATCCAAAGTTGGAACAAAAGATGTCAGCATAGACAATTTCAAAATTACTAAGTAAGTCAGCGTGAATAAATATAATTGTCTTCTGTCATTGCGTTCACGGAGTGTTCCCTCTTAGGGAATGGAGGCACGACGACGCAATCCCAACCATTTTGGGGTTTTTACTTTTCGTTACATAGTTAGATTCATTAGTGCCAACCTACTTATATCAAAACCCATGACTTTAATAAGCACTATACTTTCCTTTTTTCCTGCTGCTGTCATGCTTCTAGGATTTATCTCTTTGTTATCGGTTTGTTATTCTCCTGGAATTTTAAGCGTTGCTGCTTTGTTGTTTTCATTCTATGGATTGCCATTATTAATCCATAAAATACATGATTTTTTTTACCCGATTGAAGAAGGAATTAGTTATCTAGGGGGGAAAGAATATTCTCCTTGGTGGGGAAGTCACCAAATACAGTTAATATATGTGACTTTTAGCTTTTTAGAATCGGCATTGCGTCTGATTCCCGGTGCATTTTCGTTGTGGTTGCGATTGTGGGGGGCAAAAGTCGGTAAAAATGTATACTGGACTCCTACATTAGAAATAGGCGATCGTTCCTTAATTGAAATTGGCGATCGCGTACTTTTCGGACAAAGCTGCGGTATTTTTCCTCATGTCGTTAAACCGAAAAAACAAGATTTGATGCTGTATGTAAAAAAAGTAAAAATTGGTAGCGATGTTTTTATCGGAGCGGGTTCTAAACTTACTCCCGGTGTAATAGTTAAAGACGAAACTTTTATTCCTGCAAATAGCTGTTTGTATCCGAATACAGTCATTTCCGATGAATTACAGGAAATTGCTTTGAATTGACGAGTACTCAAATTTGAATAATAAAATTGCTATTACTTATTACTTAACTCTTTCTATGAACTTACTCATAAAACTTTTTAGTAAACTAATTGAATCAAAAAACCATAATTTTTACCAAGCTCTAGCAAATCCCCAAGCTGCACAGAAAAAAGTCCAGAATCAAATATTTAAAAGCTTGATTAAAAGCGAATATGGAAGATATTTGCGCGTAAAAACGATTGATGATTGGCATCGCATTCCTATAATTGAATACCATAATATCGAGAATTGGATTCATACGCAGCAGCAAGATAAAACTCAGCTACTTACCTCAGAAAAAGTCAGTTTTTATGAAAAAACTTCTGGAAGTCGTGGCTCGGTGAAATTAATTCCCTATACTAAATCTTTGCGACGCTCTTTCAATGAAATGTTTTGCATATGGGCATATGATTTGATAAAAAATGGCCCCAAATTTAAGACAGGGAAAATATATTTTTGTATTTCCCCGCAATTAGGAGAAAATAAATCAAAAAAATTACAACAAACCTCCGATATTCAATCTTTACAAGATGATTCAGAATATTTAGACGGCTGGTTGAAGTTTTTGATGAATAAGTTCCTGGTTTCTCCACCTGGATTAAACAAGTTGCGCGATGCCGAAAAGTTTAAACATCAATTAGCTAAAACACTTTTAAAATCAGAAAATTTAGAAATAATATCAATTTGGAGTCCAACTTTTCTCAAAGTTATTCTTGATTATATTCAAAATAATCGCAAAAGATTAGCTTTAGAACTCAAAGATAAGATGTCAGCAAAGCGGCGTTTAATACTGTTGCAACCTGATTTATTCAAACAAATATCTACAAATCCTAATAATTGTGAAACAGTTGATTGGAATTTGTTATGGAGCGAACTTAAACTAATATCCTGTTGGGATAGCGCCAACGCTGCTGATGGTGCTGATTTTTTACGTTCTTTATTCCCTAAAGTTTTGGTACAAGGAAAAGGACTTCTTGCAACAGAAGCACCAATGACTATTCCTTTAATTCCTGCAAAAGGATGCGTACCCTTACTCAATGAAGTGTTTTTTGAATTTCTAGATGAAAGCGGGTTTGTGTTTCAGCTACACCAATTAAAACAGGGAAACACCTATGAAATGATTATTTCTCAAAAAGGTGGATTCTATCGCTATCGCATCGGAGATAGAGTACGCTTTACCCATTCATATCTAAATACACCTTGTTTGGAATTTATCGGAAGACAAAAAGAAGTAAGCGATTTAGTTGGTGAAAAATTACATTCCGAATTTGTTCGCGATATCTTAAAAAGTTTACCTTTAGAAGAAAGCTGTTTTAAAACCTTAGTACCCGTAAAACATCCTAAAGAGCATTATCTGTTATTACTTGATAACGCGAAACACAATCCCGAAGAAATCGCCATGCAGTTAGAAGAGGGATTACAAAAATCGCACCACTATCGTAAAGCTAGACTATTAGAACAACTGCAATCCGTGCAAGTCTTGGTATCTTCGCAAATACCGGAAATTATTAGTTTATATAAAACTAATTCTGGTAAAAAGTGGGGAGATTTAAAACACGATATTCTTTCTACTCAACCAATTGAAAAAGATTTGTTAATTGAGTTGGAAGAAGCTTGTTTGGTTCGTAAATAGGTAATTGTTAATTGGTAAAAACTAAGTAAGTCGGCATGAATAAGTATAATTGTGTTCTGTCATTGCGACGAGGTACGAGGAAGCAATCGCAACCGTTTCAAGCTTTTTACATTTCGTGACATAGTTAGTTTTTTATGTGCCCACTTACTTGTTTATTTCCTAGTAGCATTCATATGTAAAATAGATATAAGCCGTACCATTACCTCAAAATAACCAATGGTTGCTAATCCTCAATTTCAATACATGAGTCCCCAAGAATACCTCGAATGGGAAAAAACTCAAGAACTTCGTTATGAATACATTGACGGAGAAGTATTCTTAAGAACGGGGAAAACAAAAATACATAATCGTATTTGTTTTAACTTGTATATTGAGTTAGATCGTTTGTTAGTTGATAAAGAATGGGAAATTTATGCTTGTGAAGTGAAGTTAAAAATAACATCAAAATCTTATCATTATCCTGACGTGACGGTAACTTGCGATGAAAGGGACAAACAAGCAATTGATATGATTCGTCATCCTTGTTTAATTGTCGAAGTACTTTCCCCATCAACGGAAGCTTTCGATCGAGGTAAAAAGTTTACTCGCTATCGTCAATCGTCTACTTTAAAAGAATACGTTTTAATTGCATCCGATGAAATTGCTGTGGAATGCTTTCGTCGGAATGATGAAGGTTTGTGGGTTTTACGTACCTATGGGGAAGGCGATACTTTGAATTTGGAAAGTGTAGGAATTTCGATTCCGGTGGAGAAGCTGTATCGACGAGTTCGGTTTGATGTGGGAGAGAAGAATTGAATAATTACGCGATACCGGGGCGTGAGTTTTGCTTAACGCACTACTATACCATTTTATCTAGGCGAAACAATAAAACTTAGGGTAACATTTATAGCAATTAACATAGATGATACTATCTATTTCATTAAATATGTATCGAGTTCCGAATACTTAGAAAACAAGCCATCTATACTGGCTAACTTAGCTTTATAAACAACTGTTGTAGCAATAATCAAACGGTCAAATGGATCTTTATGAACTGGAGATAAGTTGACGGCTTCATAAGCGATTTGTGCAGTTATCGGCAACAATGTAATGCCTGATGGCTCCAAAGCCTCTTGTAGCCAGCGTTCAGTTGTACAGGGTAGTTCTAATCGTCCCCGTTGTTGTGCGATCGCAACTTCTGAAGTAGTCGCAATTTCACCAGTATCTTGTTATGAAGTTGCGATCGCTTCTTGCCAGTGAGTTGGAAATCGCTCTAACTCTTGATTAATAAACCATATCCAAATGTGAGTATCAAGAACAATTACTTGAGACATTCCCAATCCTGTTCCTCAATGGCGGAACTAACTAAATCACCCAAAGTTTTACCTTTACCCGCAATTGAAGCAGCAGGAGTTCGGCGCAATGCTTGTGGTTCAACATCCGAAAGAATGGTCACAATTACACGAGCTTTCGATACTTCTGGTACATCTTTTAACCATTGAATTCGACCATTTTCTATAATGGCTTCATAGCTTGGAAGCATTGCTCTATCCTACAATTAGATTAATATTTACAATTACTTTGAAATAAATTTTAAGGAACCTATGTCAAAGTATTTAAAATATTATTGTATCAGATATTAAGTATAGAAAACGATTGCGCCTACTTTTAATTAGGCGTTAAAATTATCTTGAACTTGCTTGATTTTGGCTTTTTTGCCAATCTTCTAATGCTGTAATTACAAAAGTTGATGCTGGGTGATCGAGCATTTTTCCTAGTGCTTGGATACCACCAGCTTTTAAAGCGCTAAGTACCCGTTTACGCAGCTTGGAATTATTTTCGATATGTTGAATCGCTGTAGTTGCTACCGTCATTTTTTCGGTAGTTGTCGTTGTTGGGTAGGTTTGAGATAGTTGGTTGAGTAGCTGTTGGATTTCTGCTGCTGCTTCGGATAGTGTTTTTTGTTGCGGATTAACATTAAAATCACCTTCAACATTACCAGCAACACCACCTGAAATATTTGCCCGTTCCATATTCATTTGTACTTTAGAATTATCTGACATAAAATTATCTCCTTATAATTAATTTCTTAGTTTTTAGTTTTTTCTACACACATTGAGGCTGATACATAAAATTTCCTTCAACATTTCCAGCAACACCAGTAACATCGGCATAAAAGTTCTGTTGAGAAAAATTCATAATTGGCTGATTGGACTTAATCGCTGTTTTCAGAAATTTTGTATATTCATACTGGTTAATTTTGCCGTTATTAAACAGAAATCCTAAAATATCCTCTTTGTAATCATCAAAATCTACATCTGTAAGTAAAACATATATCAACTTTTCTTTTTGCACGTAGGGAGGCATATCTACAATCAAAGGCATTACTTTCGTTAAGTATAAAACCATTTGCGGCTTATTTTTAGCTCGTGCGGCCAAAAGAGCCAAATTAACTAAAGGATAAGGGTTTGAAGTATAGACATTATGTGACTGATGATATAAGTTTTGACTGTTTTGATAATCTTCTAAAACAACAAATACTCTTGCTTTGTCATTTAAACAAGAACTTAACTTGAATCGAAATATTTCAAGATTAAGATTTTGCTTTTGGGCAATATTTAGCGATATTTCATAATGTTTAATGGCATTATCAAAATGAGGTAAGGATTCATGAAAAGCTCCCTTATCTCCTATATTAAAGGCAACCGCATAACAGATATCCCCAATTGTCAAGTGTTCATTGGCTCCTATCCCATTTAATTTCATAGCTTGCTGAATAAAATGGTAGGTTTGATTCAAATCTTGTTTGATTTGATAGCACCAAGCCAAACGAAAATAAGTTATTGGACTATTAGGATATTGATTAATATTTTGAAATATTTGTAAACATTCGATAGATAAATTTATTGCTGTATCTAATTCTTGCCGATGAGCATAAACTTCTGCAAGAGTATCAATGAAACAAGCTTTATCTAAATTACTGTTTGCTAATTGAACTGCATTTTTTGCAAATGCTAGTGCTTGATCGAGTTGATAGTTATGAATTGCGTAAATCCAAGCCAGGTAGTTATAGGTAGGTGCGTGTTGAGGATTTAATTGCAGAATTGTGAGGAATATCTGGGTTGCTTGATGATAGTTTCCTTGTTGAATTAATGCTACTGCTTGGTTGAAATAAGTTTCAATTTCTTTTTGGTTATGGTTGTTATTTGAGTTATTTGAGTTGTTGAAAATTGACCAAATTCCGGTTGCAACTGCGGCTATTGCAGCAATAGATAATGGTGTGTTGTTGTTTTCGTTGGGGGGCATTTTACATTTATTATTGAGTAATTGTATTTAATTTTCTATAGAATTACTATGTGATTTGGGTGTGGCTCTTTTCAAAAGACGACATAT
The DNA here is from genome assembly GCF_963920925.1 of Calothrix sp. CCY 0018. Lineage (NCBI taxonomy): Bacteria > Bacillati > Cyanobacteriota > Cyanophyceae > Nostocales > Calotrichaceae > Calothrix > Calothrix sp. CCY 0018. The sequence continues at coordinate 17,245 of NZ_CAWUDI010000029.1, forward strand.
GACATTTTTAATGCAGAATTTTTCACATTGAAAAATCTATTGAGGTTTGAGGTAATCCCTGGCTTTGAGAGATTGTCATTACCAACATATTTCTAAGTAAGCTAAGAGTATAACAGAACTCATTTTTACCACCAAGAAGTTATAGAATTCCATGCCTTACCAACAAAATTACCAATATCTTTGACTGCTTTTGTACCAGCATCAACTACTTTTGTACCAGTATCAACTATAGCAGTGCTAACTTGGTCAACAATATCCCTGGCGATTGGAGCTACTTGTCTTATAACTTCTCTAGCTCCCCTAACGACTTTACCTGCATTAGGATTTACTGCTGTGATTGTTTCCTCAATTCCATCAAGCACTTTATCAAAAATATTTTCATCAGTTTCTTTTACTTTTATCCCAAAAATATCTAGTCCTTCAACTCTTCTTTGACTTGTATTTTCAATTATCTTTAATTCCGCCTGAGCCTTATTTATTTGTTGTTGTAGTTGTTCACCCAGACTTTTTCCTTTTTGGAACAGATTATCTTCTCGTGTTTGTCTGGAATCAAGTTCTTTTTCTTTGTTTCGCAAATATTCTTGTTTCTCAAGGATTAATTCTAATTCTCTTTTTAGCTGTTCCTCCTCTTTTTTTTTGACTTCTTTTTGAGCCTCTGTCGTTACCGATCTTAATTTTGCTAAAGCTTCAAAAGGGAGGATTTCTATTACAGCATGAAGCATTTTATGAAGATTCCAGCCAGAAAGAGAGTCATATTCAATAATTTGACTTTCACAGAAAGATGCTTCTGGAATTTCTTTTCGCAAATCATTTAAAAATATTTCTTTAGCATTTGCAATTGCTTTAACGTGGTTGGGGGTTGTTGGACCAATCAATCCATCAAGTTGAACTTGTTGAAGTCTATCATTCTGCTGATATCTTAGATTAGATAATTGGTTAAAACCAAAGATAATATGTTTACTTGATACTCCACATTCAATCAGTAGCTTTGCAGTTTTTAACGTGCCATATTCTGCCGGTCTCGGTGGAGAAACAACTATAATAAACCCATCTGCATTTTTTACATGCTTACGATAAATTTCTTGAAAAATTTTGTCGTTTTTTTCTGAATCTCCAAGTCCAGGAAGGTCAACAATATTAATGTTCTCAGTATTAGCTTGCCATTCATAAACTTCATCTTTATCTGTACCACGACTAAAATGACCTACTTCACCAACTTTTTTTCCAAAAATCGTATTTATTGTGGTTGTTTTACCGTTGCCTATCTTGCCACAAATAAGAATAGTTGGTTTTCTCTGTTCAGGTAAATGATGGCGGTACTTTTTGATAGTCTCGCCAAGAATTACAATTTGTTTTTCAACCAATTCTGATTGGCTTTCGCTTAGGTTTTCGTTAGAAGCAGTATTCTTAGTTTGCTCTCTATCAAGCTCTGGCTTTACCTGAGCTAACAAATCTTCTGCATACGAAGATTTTTGCTTTTCGGGAGATTTATTCTGTTTAGCTGATATAGCTGGATTCGGTTTAGATAACAAGTCATCAATAAATTTATCTGTTTTATCCATGATTTTGGTATTTTAATCAATAATGGCATTAAGTAATACTTCTTTAAGAGTTAATTGTTCGTTTTCGATGTCATCAATTGTGATTGTATCTACAATGTCAAATTTTGCTCCTCCATCACTTTTATCTTTACTTTTAAGTTCATCATCTAAACGTTTAAGAAATCCAGTTGCTTCTAAATCGTTCCCAATTTGAATAAAAGAAATAGCTAATTCTTCATCTCTTTCCATTTGCCATGATGCTTCAATAATCACTTTCATAACTGCTTTGCGATCATCTGCTTCTCCATCAGTAACAACTAAAATAGTTTCTCCATTTTGCTTAGTTTTCCCAGACGCTTTGCGCTGAAAGTAGATATTTAACGCATCTTGCAAAACTTCTGCTAGCCTTGTATTACCAATAGGTTCACTTTCTTTAAATATTTGTGCAATTTTAGTAGTAGTTACGTTATCGTAACGCTTGAAACGATTAGAAAAGGTATAAACAGTAATCCCATCTGGATCAAATTGTTCACATTTACGTGCTAAAGCAAGTGTAGATTCCTGCATCATTTCCCAGCGACTTTTACCACCTTGTTGATCCTTGGCTGACATACTGCCGCTTTTGTCAATAATTATAGTGTAGTCACGATCTTCTAACATAATATTCTCCTGAGTAAGTTGAGCTTTTTCTTGTTTAAGATTATTGCCAAACAATAATGTTCTATTTTTTTACAGTGGTTGGATTATTTTTTAACCGCTGACATTAGTTAATCAAGAAGGTTTATAAGAAATAAAGGGTATCAAATACTTCATAAGATATTTACGGAATAAGTTCTGGATTTGTACAATTATTTTCACCTTTTCCTGTTAAATCAGTTCCCGTGTGAACATAGGTTGAACATTCTAACGCTCGTTGACTTACTTGATTCATACGAAAAAGAACTACACATGTTAAGGATAAAGCTAAAAAGATAGTAAACCCTAGCATTTTTTTAACCATACAAATTTAACTTTAAACAATAGGCTAAATATTTTAGTGGCGAGTAGTAGAAAATTTCAAAATATCGCTTTCCATACCACCTACTGCTTTGGCGATATTACTTGCATTTTCTGTAGAACATCCATATTTTTCTAGAAAGGGTTGAATTACATCAGGCAGAAATTCAACTTTTACATCTAATTCATCAGCTAAATCTGCAAATTCTTTAGCAGCTTGTATATAGTTTCCTTCATGTAAGGCATCTAAACCTCTGGCAAAAATTTTTATTGTATCAGTAGTCCAAACAACAGTTCCGACAACCAGTGATGAACCAATTGCAACTCCAGTAACTCCTGCTACAGTATTAGCAAAGCCTTGTGTCGCAATACTTTTAGCAGCTATTGCTCCAGCTTTAGATGCCATTGCCCCTGTGCCATGAGCAGCAATCCAATGTCCAATAGCCATCGCACCTTTTACAACCAATGTTTCAAAAATTACTCCTATCATGATTATTGACCTTTTTTTGAATTACTTACTATTTTGGACACATCTTCACTTGAGAACTTATTTTTTAGGTCATGCTTAAGACTTTTAGCAAAAATAATTTCCAACACTAAACTGACAATTAGAACAGCTACTATCTGTTGAACAAGCGGCAACCAAGAGAAAAAGATAATAGAAATCGAAATTTCAAGGCTAAATCTTAATATCTTGGATGTCTGTAAACGATTCAGAAGCAAGTTTTCTTTCATATTTATCCATCTTTGTTTTATTTCTTTTTCTGGACTGCTCGACTCCTGTATCCTTTCACCCTCTCATCATCCATAAATTTACTGGAAATAACAAGCACACTTTCGGATCACCTACCCCTCAATCTGTAGTGTTACGTAAGTGTACTTGATAATACTTGTGAGATATAGTAATCATGCCGAGCTTCAAAGCGTCACCAGAGGGACTGAAAAAGATTAAACAAGCACGGAAAATGCGAGGATTAGCCATAGATAGCTATGACTGGGTGGAGGAGGCAAGTAATATTCTTAAACCTGAAAAAGACTGGATAAATGACCCAGAACTAGAAGTCGGCGTTGTCACATGGAAGCGCTTTTTGAAAGGTACACCCGTCAGACCTTTATATTTCAAGGCTTTCTGCCAAGTTCTACAACTCGACTGGAAAGATGTTGTTGACACTGAGGAAAAATCATCAACTAAATATAATTGGGATGGTGTGCCGAATGTATCAATTTTCTCTGAAAAAAGTAAAGAATTACACACCTTGAAGCAATGGTTAACCGAGAAAAAATGTAGATTGGTGACAATCTCGGCTATGGGTGGTGTGGGTAAAACTACTTTGGCGAAAAAATTAGCAGAGGAGTTAAATGGTAAATTTGACTATATTATTTGGCGACGTTTGCGGGAAGCACCGACGGTAGAAAAAATAATTGCAGATGTGATTCGGTGTATTTCCCAGCAGCAAGAAATTGATTTACCAGAAAGCTTAGAGGAGAAAATCAAGCTACTTATTAATTATTTTTCTAATTCCCGTTGTTTGCTGATTCTCGATAATGCAGAGTCGATTTTGCAAAGTGGTTCTACTAGAAGTTGCTATCTTCCGGGTTATGAGGGTTATGGTGAGTTATTTCGGCGGGTGGGAGAATCGCTACATCAAAGTTGTTTGCTGTTGACTAGTCGCGAACAGTTTCCTGAAGTGGAACGATTAGCGGGGGAAACTTTACCTGTACGGGTTTGGGAGTTGCAGGGGTTAAATTCAGCAACGGAAATTTTGACTGCAAAGGGTATCAGTGGTTCACCCGAAGAGATTAAAGATTTGGTAAAGCATTATCACGGTAATCCTTTGGCTTTAGAAATTGTACCTGCGACGATTAAAAATTTGTTTCATGGCAATATTCGATCTTTTTTGAATTCGGGTATTACGGTTTTTGATAAGATTGATGATTTACTGACACAACAGTTTCAAAGATTATCACCACCGGAACAATCTTTAATGTATTGGTTGGCAATTCATCGTCAACCAGTGTGGGAAAGTGATTTAGCTGAAAGTGTTTTGGGTTTATCTGCAAAGGAAATTCGAGAAGGTTTAAATTCGCTGTCGCGACGCTGTTTAATTCAATCAACTCATGACGGGTTAACGCTACAAAATGTGGTGATGGAATATATCAGCGAGATGTTGATTTGCAAGGCGATTCATGAATTGGAAAGTTGCGAATTAGATATATTGAAAACCCATGCAATTATTCAAGCTTCTGCACCAGATTTCATTCGCAAAAATCAAATTCAGGTGCTATTAAAACCTGTGGCTAAGTATTTATGCAAAAATCAAACGCAAAAAGTTATTGAACATAAATTTCGTATTATTGTTGAGAAGTTAAGAACAGAGGAATTACAAACACCCGTAGGATATGCAGGAGGAAATTTAATTAATCTTTTAATCCAACTACAAGTAAATTTAACTGGTTACGATTTTTCTCGTCTTCCTATTTCCCAAGCTTATTTACAGGGGGTGGAATTATCACAGGTAAATTTTAGCGATTGCAGTTTTAATAAAACTGTGTTTTCTCAATCTTTAGGTAGTATATTTAGCGTCACATTCAGTCCCGATCAAAAATTACTCGCTACAGGGGGAATGGATGGACAAATTCGTTTTTGGGATGTAGCCGATGGTACGCAAATATTAGCATGGCAAGGTCATGATGATTGGATTCGCTGTGTAATTTTTAGTCCCGATGGTAAGTTAATTGCTAGTTGTAGTAATGACCATACGGTGAGAATTTGGGATAGTCAAACTACAAAATGTTTAAAAATATTGCGCGGACATACCGATTGGGTATGGTCGGTGTATTTTGTATGGGAGAAACAGTGGTTAATTAGTGCAAGTAGCGATCGCACTGCTAAAGTTTGGAGTCTCGATTCGGGAGCTTGTGTTTATACTTTCCACGAACCAGGTAGAGAAGTGTGGTCATTTGCTTTTAGTCCAGATAGTAAAACTTTAGCTACAAGTGGCGCTGATTCAATAAAACTATGGGATGTTTGGACAAATGAATGTTTGAAAACTTTTGACGATAGTTCAGCACAAGTTCGTAGAATCGCTTTTAGTCCAGATAGTAAAATTTTGGTAGGAAGCACCGACGATCGCACTTTGAAAACTTGGGATGTGAGTACGGGTAAATGTTTGCGGAGCGTAAAAACTGCACCGACTGCTATTTGGGCGATAAAATTTAGCCCTGATGGAAAAACAGTTATGAGTTGCGGTACTGATAAAATTCAACTTTGGAATTTGCCAAACGGTGAACCCCAGATGACTTTACACGAACCCCATCACCGCATCCGCTCTTTGGCTTATAGTGCCGACAACAAAATTATTGCTGTGGGTAGCGACGACCAGTTAGTCAGGTTATGGGATACTAAAACTGGTGAGCCGATTAAAACTTTTCAAGGATACAGCAATCGAATTTGGACTGTAGCAGTTAGTCCCGTTTATCAACAAAATACGATCTATCTTGCTAGTGGTAGCGATGATGGTAAGATTCGGTTGTGGAATGCAGAAACTGGTGAATGTTGCAAAACTTTATCAGGACATCAAGGTCGAATTCGTCACGTTACTTTTAGTCCAGATGGTAAATTACTCGCAAGTGCCAGTCACGATCGCACTATCAAACTTTGGGATGTAAATACGGCTCAATGTCTCAAAACTTTACGAGGTCATACCGACTGGATATGGTCAGTAATATTTACCCATAATAATCATACATTAATTAGTGCCAGCGATGACCATACAGTTTTAATCTGGGATACTCGCACCAATTTTTCTCAAGTTTTAGGTAACTTAGAAACAGAATGGATGTGGGCGATCGCTTCTCATCCACACGCTGAAGTTCTAGCGACTGCTGGTGATAGTAAAGCAATCAACTTGTGGGATATTCAGAAGGGAATTTGTTTGACTAGTTTGAAAGGACATACCTATCGGATTAGAGCCATAAATTTTAATCATTCTGGTAAATTACTTGCTAGCAGCAGCGATGATTTCAATATCAAATTGTGGCAAGTAAAAACTCAAAATTGCTTGCAAAACTTTTGGGGACATCAAGGAGTTATTCGCGCTCTTACTTTCATTCCTGCATCTTCTACTCAACCAGAAATTTTAGTTAGCGCCAGCGACGATCGCACTATTAGATTATGGGATATTTATACGGGAAATTGTCTTCAAATTTTAACAGGTCATGAAGACAGTATTTGGTCAATTTGTTATAGTCATCAATTAAATATTTTATTCAGTTGCAGCGAAGATGAAACCATCAAACTCTGGGATATTAATACATTTAAGTGCATTAAAACTTTGAAAATTGATAAACCATTACAAAAAATGAATATTCAAGGTGCGAATGGTTTAACAACTGCGACAAAGGAAACGCTACAAATTTTAGGTGCAGTTTCAGATATAACCTGAAGTGTAATTTTTATGCGCTGCACCGTTGCTTATGCCAGTTGTGTAAGTCGTGTAAATTTAACATCTTGCACCATTTTCAACAACCGCCTGGGAATTTATTCCAAGGCTCAAAAACAAAGTCTGATAAATCTCACATCTTGTACCATTCTCAACACCGCTAGGGGTTGAAAACCCTCCGCAGTCGCTACAACGGGGGGAACCCCCGCAAAGCGCTGCTCTCTGTCTCATAGCGAAAGCCCTATAAATACGACTGGTTAAGACTTTCAGTCTACTTAAATAGACTTTCGCTATTAGACTCGGAATTGATTCCGAGGCGGTTGTGAAAGCTAACTGAGAATGGTGCAAGATATCAGATAAATCAGACTGGGCAAGGAATAAGAGTGCGTTTTAACGTACTTTGTATATGCAGCCCTGAAATTGATTTCTCTGCGTTCACGCGGAGCGTGCGGGCTAGAAAGCCTCCGGCTTACAAGGCGGGTATTCGGGCATAACGACAATGGTGCAAGATGTCAGGTAAATTTAACTCATTTCTGCAACACTAGTAGCAAATCTTTCTCCAGTCTCTGCATCAAAGACTATAGTTATTTTTGATTTCTTATATTTTACAGTTCCAGTATTCTTTTGGTTGATTTCTATACCTTCTGGAGCTTCAATGAAAGCTACCCATACTAATCGATTTGGATGAATTTGCATATCTTGAACTACATCGCCATTATCAGCTTTTAAGATATCTATATATTGGGAATACCTAATTAATCTTAGTCCCTTGAGATTTAAATTTTCCTTGAGCTTGCCTTTGATAACATAATTTTTTTTAATTAGTTGCCGTTCATTTTTAAAACTGTTATCTGGATACAGATACTGCCCAGAATTAGGGGTTGATACAGTTTCGGGCTTACCAGGTTTTATCCAATCTGGACGAGGATTCTGTTTTGGTTCCTTTTGATTAGCAAAAGCAATGGAAGTGATGCTAGTTATAACTAATAAACTTATTCCGACAATGACAAATTTCTTTTTCATTTATCTTCCTTTGTGTATGAATTTACTTTTCCTTACATCTTGCACCATTCTCAATAACCGCCTTGGAATAAATTCCCAGGCTTATATACAAAGTCTGATAAATCAGACTAGGCAAGCTTAGAGGTGATTACAGTGCGTTTTAACGCACTTTGTATATGAGCCTTGAAACAAATTTCTCTGCGTTCACGCGGAGCGTGCGGGCTAGAAAGCCTCCGGCTTACAAGGCGGGTATTCGGGTTTAACAATAATGGTGGAAGAAATCAGCTTCTACCAACTTAATTATCTCTAACTAAAATATATATAGTAAAAACTTTCCTAACTATCTCAACGTCATACTTAAATGGTGTGAAGAGGTAAAGCCATGACTTATATCAAGCAAACGATCGCAATTTTGGGAATAGTCGGCGTATTAACCGGGATTCCTACAGTAGCTAATGCACGGGAATCGCAGATTCGTCAAAACACTAGTAATGATCAGCAAAACTATAACCAAGGCGTACAAAAGCTCAAGCAAGGCAACTTAAACGGCGCAATTGAAAATTTTACTCAAGTAGTGCAGCAAAATCCTCGATTTTATGAAGGATACTGTTTGCGTGGTTTAGCAAAATCCCATTTAGGAAAATTCCAATCGGCAATCCAAGATTTTGATAAAGCTTTAAAAATTAATCCCCGTCATGCGGATGCTTACAACAGTCGCGGTATCGTGAATGCAAGTTTAGGAAATGTTTCGGCAGCGGTATCAGATTTTAACCAAACTGTAAAATTAGAGCCGAAATTTGTAGATGCTTACTACAATCGGGGACTGATTAATTACCAGCAAGGTAATAATAAAGCAGCAGTCACAGATTTTAATCAAGCATTAAAATATAATCCTAAATTAGCTAATGCTTACGGTAGCAGGGGATTAGCCAATTATGCTTTAGGAAACAAGCGCGTTGCCGTAACCGATTTACAGCAAGCTGCTAAACTGTTTCGCCAGCAAGGGAATACTCAAGGCTATCAATTAAGCATAGGTATATTAAATCAACTTAAATAACAACAGCTATTCGATTTTGGATTTTGGATTAAGCAAAAAGTTAAGAGTTATGAGTTAGGAGTTATTAAGGTTAAAGGTTGAAGGTTAAAATTCTCCTTGTCTCCTTGTCTCCCCATCTCCCAATTACTCAACTACCTCATTCACGGGGAATCTATCAATTAGCTGAGTTGCTCGCTGAGCGTTGCGTTTAATCTCTTGCGGTAAATGGGGAACGTGGGGAATTTGCGATAATAAATCTAAGGTACGACGCAATATTCTTACCACATCTCCCTCATCTAAGGTCGTATTTTCACATAGCTCTACCCAATCCATTCCTAATGCCCATTTTTCCACTAAGGCAATTAATTCAAACTCCAACCATACTGGTAAAGCTACTCCATACCTGCGTTGCAATTGAAACACCTTGCGACGAATCGATCGCAATGAAGCTAAAGCATCTGCAACTTCAGTACTGAGTTCAAAAAATACTCTACTGTCAGGGCGGGAGGTTTCTGTGACTAAACCGGCAATGGCGGTAGCAAAATGATGGGGAGCTAGTTGATCTAAGTTACCGCTATCAAGTACTAAACCCAACCATAATTCGTTTTCTCCCCGAATTGCGGCTGCCATTTGTCCTAACTCAGTCGGTACCAAGTTATCTAAAGCTTCAAAATACTGAAGAATTTCAATTAATGTAACGAACTCATCCCAATGACGTTGAGATTGTAGTTCAACTTGCGATCGCAATTCTTCCATTTCGGCTTCTAATTCAGCGGCGCGGGCTTGACGTTTGTATATGCTCGCGGCATTGCCTAACCCATGCAGCGGACTGCTTTCCATTTGCTCGTGCAAACTTGATACTAGACGCAACTGATCTAATACTTCTGGAGCCATAGAAAAATCGTCTGTAGATTCGGGAATTTGTGCGGCGATCGCTTCTGTAATTTCATCACCATCATAGGATGCTCCCGGTTTCAATGATAACTCGGTTGGAGGTAGCAAATCGGGAGGTACGTCAATGCGAGGTAATTGAGCGTACAAGTCTATTACATCATCAACTGAAGTTACGTACCAACGGTTATTTTGTCCCAAACAAACTAACAAAGGTGTATCGGAACCTGGTGTTTTACCAATTAACACGGAGGTGACTGGTGCAGAGATTTCGGCATTATCACCTTTTAAACTTAACAGCGTTCCCGAAACCGCGAAACTCAGCATCATCGTTAATTCTTCTTTGCGAGTTTCTGCTGCTTGTTCTTGCAAGGTTGTTAGCAGCTTGCGTTCCACTTTTAAACGCTGACGCAATTTATCATATTGCGCTACGTCTTCATCGCTAACGTTGGCAATCTTTGAGTGAACGTCTGCTAATTGCTGTTTAATTTCGGAAATTTGCTTGTACTGCGGTTGTAGATGCAGATTAGCCAAATATTGTCCGAAACTTCGTTCTATTAATTCCTTTGCTTCTTCCAATGTATGGGTTTGCAGCAAGTTCAACACCATACCGTAACTTGGCGAAAACTGACTAACTAAAGGATCTGGATTGGATGTTGCTAAATAACCACCTTCCTTAGCACCTTCAAACGGGGTTTGTAGCGTTACCACGTGACCGACTTCATCCATGCCTCGACGGCCAGCCCTCCCCGACATCTGCAAAAACTCGGAAGCATTTAACAGTCGGTGTCCGCTATCGGTACGTTTGGAAAGTGTAGAAATTACTGTTGTTCTAGCAGGCATATTTATTCCTGCTGCTAGAGTTTCCGTAGCAAACACAACTTTAATTAAACCTTGTTGAAAAAGTTCTTCAACTAACCCTTTCCAAGCAGGTAAAATTCCGGCATGGTGGGCGGCAACTCCTCGGTAAAGCGGCCCAACGTGTCCGGCTCGCCCTGCATCTGGATTGCGAGTTAGAAAATCATCGATCTGGGGTCGCAATCTTTGCGCTTCATCACCATCTACCAACCATAAATCACCTACCTCAGCCACCGCTCGATCGCAACCCCGGCGACTAAAAATAAAGTAAATCGCTGGCAGCATATCACGCGATCGCAAATGCTCCAACACTTCACTGAGACCAGGAGATTCTTGTCTGGCAATTTGTTTGCTTCTGTCGCCCCTTTTTCTTTTTCTTTTGATTAAGCGATGATTTAATTCAGATTTGTCTTGATTTAAAAGAGGAAAAAACCCTTTACTGCTAGCGAAATGATAATCCAAAGGAACCGGACGAAAATCCGAATAAATCAAATCCGTAGGGCCGTGAACTTGATTTAACCAATCAGTAAGCTGATCGCTATTATCAACAGTTGCCGAAAGAGCTACAAGCTGAATTGATTCCGGACAATAAATAATAGATTCTTCCCAAACCGTCCCTCGTTGACGATCGTTCATATAGTGGCATTCATCTAATACCACTGCTTCCACATCGATTAAAGAAGTACCGACCTGTCCAATAGGTGTACCGTAGAGCATATTACGGAAAATTTCCGTCGTCATCACCAAAATTGGAGCATCTCGGTTAATAGAAACATCTCCAGTCAAAAGTCCCACCGAATCGAAACCAAACTCGGAACGGAAATCGCGTAATTTTTGATTGGAAAGCGCCTTGAGGGGAGTAGTATAAAATACTCGTTTCCCTCGCGCCATTGCACGATAAATCGCGTATTCCCCAATTAACGTTTTACCGGAACCCGTAGGCGCACATACAACAACTGAACGTCCGGCATTCAGAGAATTGATCGCATCATGCTGGAATTGATCGAGTTCAAAAGAAAAAACAGAACTCGGGTCAACATCTGGAGTTAGGGCTGGATTATTCACTCAAATACAATTACATCCAAACTGATTTTCAATTAAATTACTTCTGTCTATTGCAAACAGGATTTACACATCTCGCGCATAATTTCCTCGCACAATTCAATCAAACTCCCTTACGCGAACTAAGAGTATTATACTTAACCACATTCAATTTTATTCAATTTCTCGACAATTCGTAAGAAACGAGGTAATAAAAATTGGTAATTGCGAATTGGTAATTGGTAATTGCAAATAGCTAGGAGTAAGTAGTGAAGCATGGAATTATTAATTCTTCTCCCCATTACCCATTACCCATTACCCATTACCAATTACCAATTACCAATTACCCATTACCTACTTCCCCAATTCCTGAGAACGTTTTGTAGCGGCTTTTACAGCTTCAATTAATGCAGAACGAAATCCAGCTTGTTCGAGTTTGGTAATTCCGGCAATTGTTGTACCGCCGGGACTGGTAACTTTATCTTTCAATACTGCTGGATGCATTCTACTTTCTAATAGCAACTGTGCCGTTCCTAATACGGTTTGTAACGCCAAAGTAGCGGCGGTTGCTCTTGGTAAACCTGCTGCAACTCCGCCGTCGGCAAGAGCTTCTATCATTAACGCGACGTAAGCGGGGCCGCTTCCTGAAAGTCCGGTGACTGCATCCATTAAGTATTCGGGTACTTCTACTACTTCCCCTACTGCCGAAAATAGCTTTGTTGCAACTTCAGTATGATTGGCTTTAGTGTAAGCACCACAACAAATAGCAGTCACTCCCGCACCTACTGTAGCTGGGGTGTTTGGCATTGCTCTAATTACCGGCAAACCAGGGAAAGCTGCTTCTAATTGCTTTAATGGTACTCCTGCCAAAATCGAAACTATTAATTGCTTGCTTCCATGTTCGATTACTCCTGCTAACTCTTGAGCAATCGCACTGAATATCTGAGGCTTAATAGCTAAAAATACTACTTCTGTAGCTTGAGCAAACGCTATGCTGCTATCGGCGATCGCCAAAATTTTGTATTCTTGCTCTAAATAAGTCCGACGTTCTGGAAGTGGTTCGCTGACAATAACTTCGGATGGTTGATATATTTCACAACTGATGAGGCGGGATAATAATGCTTCGCCCATTACCCCGCCACCAATTAAGCCAAATTTTTTGTGATTCGTCATTGCCCATTTTATCAGTGGTCATTTGTCATTGGTCATCAGGCAGAAAACAAACGGACTAAATGACTAATGACTAATGACTAGTTTATCTTTATTTTGCCATGCGATTCGGTTCGTTTCCCCACGAAGCGTTAGATGGATTTGGATTAGGGTTGGGACGATTACGCACTGGTGGTTGAGGAACTTCATGAAGTACTCCGCCAGTTGTGCTAACTTGTACGCAGCTAGGCGTAAACAGAAAGATACTTTCTCCTATACGCTCTTGATGTCCGTCAAGGGCATAAGTACCTCCTGCAACAAAATCTACAGCACGCTGAGCTTGGTCTGGATCCATAATTGTTAAATTTAATACCACAGACTTCCGTTCGCGCAATGCTTGAATCGCTTGAGGCATTTCTTCAAAGGTACGTGGTTCAAGCACCAATACCTCAGAAATACCATTCAAGACTCCTGGCATACCGATGACATTACTCATTGCTTTTGCAGAAGAAGTGTTCGCTACATCGTTACCCATTGTAGGCATTGGTTCGCGCCAACGTCTATTAACTGCAACACTTTCTGGTTGAGGAGGAGCAGACGCTGGTTGATTCTGTTCTTGATAAAGATTCTCATAACCCTCTGCATCCTGCTCCTCTTCATAATATTCATATTCGACTGGTTCATTTAAACCAACAAAGTCTCTCAATCGGGAAAATATGTTATTCATTGTTACGCTCCTGGTGCCAACCATCTTTATTGAGAAGGTAAAAATTGTTTTTGTCAACTTTTACCACTACAAATAATCATTACTTGTAGTATATATTACAGTCTTTTATACAGCCTTGACGTTATTGCAACGTTTGTACTTAAATTACGGATAATGATGAGTCAAGATTATATCCTAGTAGTTTGAGAATGAAAAGTTGTTTTTACCCCTTATTTTCTTTTTTTTGCATTTGTAGATACTATATCTTTTGTCGCTTTTGGAACTAGAGTATTAAATAATTATTCTGTATCAAATGTCAAAATTTTCAATCTAACTTACGGACGAATATTTGCTTTTTTTATAGGAGTTCGCCAGTTTTAAGTATACGCTGGCGAATCATGGAGGGTCTATCAAAAGACTGACTGAAATTAAATATCGGTAGATTTTCCTTCTCCCAGCTTAAAACCAAGCAATATCAAGGTTTTTAGCTTTTTCTACCTTAATAAAGGTGACTTATAGATAACGTTCTCCGAACAAAATTGTTCCCAAACGTACCATAGTTGCACCAGATTGAATTGCTAACTGATAATCTTGCGACATTCCCATCGAAAGTTGCTTCATTTTGATATTTGACAAGCTACGTTCATTAATTTCAGCTATCAGTTCTCGTGTCCGATTAAACACGTCAACAACCTCCGAACTATCTAATCCTAGTGGTGGAATTGTCATCAAACCCTCAATTTGTAAACTTTGGCAAAGGTTAAGTTCCACCAAATCGTCTAGAAGTTGCTGTATCGTCCAACCGGATTTGTTTGAATCGGGGAGAATTTTGACTTGCAGGCAAATTTTGGGACTGACTCCCAACTCCGGAGCTAAAAGGTTTAAGCGCTGCGCTAACTTAAGGCTGTCTACGGAATGAAGCCATTGAAAAGATGAAAGAGCTTTTTTAGCCTTATTGCTTTGTAGATGTCCAATAAAGTGCCAGGAAATGCCTGATAAGTCTTGTAACTGCTCAATTTTGCTTTCAGCTTCCTGAATCCGACTTTCGCCGAAGTCTCGGATGCCAGCAGCATATGCTTCGCGCACAGCTGCTGCCGAAACCTTCTTACTAACAGCAATCAATTTGACAGATTCAGGAAGTGAATCTTGAATTAAATGTATACGTTCGATTAGCGAACTACTCATTGGAATGTACGTTGAAAAATACTAGTGAGCTGATCGTACTCAATAGATTGTCCGCTTCGACGCAAGTTACGCAAACGATTTTCCAACATCATTCTCGCCTCTGTACGTCCTACTGGTTGGAACTTAATGCCTTTCTCATCGTTTATTACCAGGAAAAACAGGCGTTGAGCATACAACGTAGTAAAAAGCTCTTGACTTTGGTCTACCGTACATATTCTGTAAAGTAGTCCCCAAGTTGGATGATTCAAGTAAGTTTCGGAATTTTCTGAATTCATTTAGTAGTCAAGGTACGAGTACATATATCTTTTCGCTGTTAAAAACAAAAAGTCGGAGCAATATTAATCAGATATCTCCGAATTTTTTTTAAGCAATGTAAATGCAGAATGGCAATAATGGTAGTTATTTGCACATCCGAAGAATGGATGTACGTATGAGAAAAATTAAATGCTAAATGTTCGTTACATTCTTCTCATCAAAAAGTACAGTTTCGACAAAACTTGTTACGATTACGACAAGTTTTGCTCCAAACCAATTAATAGCCTATTTAGGTAATCAAGCTTTTTTAGCTAAAAAACTATTTTACCCCAGCATTGAAATATCATATAAAACCAATTTTATTACTTCCGGATTCAATCGTTAGATATAAAGCATCCAAAGTAATATTTTGTAAACTTTTAAACAATGCTGTTAGTTTTATGTTGACACTTAAGACTACGTAATCATTTTGACAGTGCATCACATTTGCCATGAATTGAAGCGAACTATAAAAATACTTACCTGTATAGCTACTTTCACCTCAAACTCTTTGCAGTGCTTGTATTTGTGCTTGTGCTTTGTGCAGAGATTCGTACCATTCTTTCTGAGGATTACTATCTGCGACAATTCCTGCTCCAACTTGTCCCCAAACGGAATTAAGATTTGGATGATCTAAATTGCCGGATGATGCTTGAGGAGCCACTAATAAGGTACGAATCAAGATATTCAAATCTAGATTACCGCTTCGATCTAAGTAGCCGCAGGAACCATAGAACAAACTGCGTCTTACAGGTTCGAGTTGTTCTATAATTTCCATGCAGCGAACTTTTGGGCAACCCGTGATGGTACCACCGGGAAACATGGAAGCAATCAAATCGACTATATAACTTTTATTTTGACTATTCGCTAGAGTTCCTTTAACATTACTTACCAAATGCATCACGTGACTGTAACGCTCAATCGTAAGTAATTCATCTACATTGACGCTGCCCCATTCACAAACTCGTCCGAGATCGTTACGCTCCAAATCCACGAGCATGATATGTTCGGCACGCTCTTTACTATTACTAAGCAATTCTTGTGCCAATTGCCGATCTTCTTTTTGTGTCTTACCACGCTTTCTAGTTCCGGCAATTGGTCGAGTTTGAGCAAGATTTTCGTATACTTGAACCAATCTTTCGGGGGAACAGCTAACCACTTCACCCCAAGGAGTCTTGAAATAGCTAGCAAAAGGAGAAGGATTTATTTTTTGTAGAGCTTGATAAACTTCCCATCCAGAAGCATTCGTTTGAGTTTCAAAGCGGATAGAAAGATTAGTTTGAAATATGTCCCCTGCTTGAATATACTTTTTTGCTTGCACAACAGCCGCTTCATAATCAGCTTGAGAGGTAATTAATTTTAAGGATGGTACTGCATTACTAATTACAGATGTGCGATACGCAAGGCGTGATGCCGAAGGCATATCGCATAAATCTTGATTTTGTTGAGAAAATTTATCTTCTAATTTATCCAATTCGCTTTTATTACTAGCAGCTAACCACAAAACTTGTTCCCAATGATCCAACACTGCGAAATATTCTGGCTCATACCAAAAAGCTACTGGGAACGGTAAGGTATCTGACTTAAGTTTAGGTAAAGTCTCTATTTCCCAAGCCACATCGTAACCCAACCAGCCCAACCAACCTCCGGTAAATGGAAGAGGAGATGTTTCAAAATCTGCTGGTTTTTCTAATGGTTTTTCTAATAATTGTTTAAGAAAAGGTAACACTCCCCCTAGCTCAGGTGTCCACATTTGCGGCACACCATCAATTACCCGAGGTACCCCCCCACAAATAGAATAGCGAGCTAATTGGGGATTATTTGTACTGTTTGGATAAGGGCTTTCTAAAAGAACAGCGATTTTATTAATAGGATTAGAAATAAATAAACAAGCAAAAACATCACTACCAGTACGCTGTTTTAAAGGAAGTTTTCGCCAATACCAAGGCTGAAGTTGGTTTGTCATTAATTGAAAACTGGGGAATTGGGAATTAGGGATGGGGCATGGGGAGATGGGGAGATCGCACAGCCAACGATGGTGCGCGGGTTCCCAAGGCAGCGCGTTGCGGAGGTTTCCGCAGTACGTAGCGACTGCCGCCGCGTTGAGAGAAGTGGCGCAACCCGTAGGGGGAGATGGGGTGATGGGGAGACAAAGAATTTATCAAAAACTCCTAACTCCTAACAACTAACAACTATCAACTATCAACTAACAACTATTAGTTAACTTCATTTCCTATAGCAAAACGCATTCCCCAGAATAGAATTAATACAATAATTGCCACCCAGTCAAGACTTTTTAAACGTAAGTGATGCCACTGAACTCGGTGTTTGTTAGAGCCAATAAAACCTCTTACCACAATACCATTAGCCATTTGGTCGGCACGTAAAAGTAAATTTTGCAGCAATCGTTCTGCAACCATCATCCAAACTTTAACTACTCCTTTCAATCCTAATTTTTTCCAATTAATTGCTCTAGTCATTACCGAGCGAATTAAATTTTGGATTTCTTCTAAAACCAAAGGAATAAAGCGTAAAGATAATGTTAATGTCAAAGCGATTTCAGTAACTGGAATTTTAAATCGCCTCAAGGGCTGCATCAAACTTTCGATACCAGCCGTAATTTCTTCTGGTGCAGTTGTTAGTAAATATAAAGTTGTACTGTATAGAACTGTAAAAAAAATAGTGCTTAAACGAACTGCTAGATCGAAGGAATGCCGCGTTATTTTTACAGGCCCTCTAGCAAACAATACATAATTATATTCTTGGGAATCGAATATTGATAAAATCGGATTTTTTTGGCTATTCTGGCTCGATGGCACGTTTACAACTTGTGTATTTGCGGGTAAACGTGGTTGATAATCAATACCCATTCCATCAGGACTTAAAGATGCAATAATTAAAACCAAAAAGCAAATTGATAGCAAATAACCCATTTGCTGTTGCCATACTCTGCGAGGAATTCCAGAGATTAAGGTGATAAAAATTAGCACAAATACTAATATTACCCGCCACCAAGTATTAGCAAAAATATAAGTACTTAAAAAACTCATTAACCATACAAACTTAACTCGCGAATCGAGTTTATGTAGCCAAGTGATAGGTTCTTCTAAATAAAGTCCTAGCGGTAAGGAACGTAGTAAATCCATTTAAGAGTTAAGAATTAGGAGTTAGGAATTAGGAGTTAGGAGTTAGGAGTTAGGAGTTAAGAGTTAAGAGTTAAGGTCAAGAGTTTTAACATTTAACATTTGACCTTTAACCTTTAACCTTTTCTAATTGCTCCAAACTTTAGTAGCTCTGTTGGCTTTGACATCACTACTTTCCATGTCACGAACCTTTTTACTGCGCCATATAAGGCGAATTGGAGTACCTTTAAAACCTAATTGTTCTCGAAATTGACGTTCGATATAGCGACGGTAATTATCGTTGAAACGTTTAGCTTCATTAGCGAACAAAGCAATGGTAGGTGGTTGAGTACCAACTTGAGTTCCGTAGTAAATTCTTCCTTGTTTACCACTACGACTAGCGGGTGGCGAATGCCAGCGAACTGCATCTTCTAAAACTTCGTTAATTACTGAAGTACTTACCCGTCGTCTATGCTGTTCGACTGCTTCTTTAACTAAATCAAGAATTTTTAATACGCGCTGTCCCGTCAAAGCGCTGACAAAAATGGTTTCCGACCATTCGGAAAAATGAAGTCTACCCGATAAATATTTTTGATAGTCATAAACACTATAGGAATCTTTTTCGTAAGCATCCCATTTATTTACAACTGTTATACAGGCTTTACCTTCATCTATAATTCTTCCGGCTAATTTTTGGTCTTGATCGGTAACACCATCGAGGGCATCTATGACAAATAAAACCACATCGGAACGACGAATTGCTTTAAAAGCACGGTTAATACTAAAAAATTCGGTACCGTAATCAATGTTTTTCTTTTTTCTAATCCCAGCCGTATCAATTAATCGATAAACTTGTTCGTCTTGTTTAATAAAAGTATCGATCGCATCGCGAGTAGTACCAGAAATTGGGCTAACAATTGCTCTTTCTTCACCAGCAAAAGAGTTTAATAAACTTGATTTACCAACATTTGGTCGTCCAATAATGGCAATTTTAATTTCTTCATCTTCTGTAATTTCTGAAGCCGGGGGAAGATGATTAATTAATTCATCTAATAACTCTCCCGTACCGTTACCGTGAATTCCTGACATCGGATAAGGCTCACCCAATCCCAACTGCCAAAAATCAGCGGCTTGAACTAATCCCATATCTGGAGACTCGCATTTATTAACCGCAAGTAATACGGGTACCGACTGAAGCCGCAACCACTCAGCAATTTCTTGATCTGCCGGTGTCGCGCCAATTTGTCCATCGACAACAAAGATTGCCGCACTCGCTTCAGCTAAAGCAATCATTGCTTGCTGACGAATTAACGGCAAAAATTCAGTATCGTCGTTGAATATCAAACCACCCGTATCAACTACCATGAATTCGCGATCGCGCCAAAATGCATTCAGGTAAGTTCTGTCTCGGGTGACTCCGGGTTCATCGTGGACAATAGCTGACTGCTGTTTTGCTAAACGATTGACTATTGTTGATTTGCCGACGTTTGGACGGCCAATAATCGCTACTATAGGAAGACTCATAATTAAGGATGCTCCTGAAGCTCCAAACTAATATTGTAACTATATGGGTGAAACAAATTCTAAATTCTGGCACTACCAGATTAAAGAATCAATTATTGAAAAGCGAAAATGTAGGAATGAAAATTCAGAAGTTGCTTTTTAGAGCTAAATTTTTCCTCTCAAGATTAGCCAAAATTATTTTAACCATTATCATTTGCATTTTATTATACGCCCACTTGATTGAACCAAACTGGATTGATATCAATTACGTGGGATTAAACTTACCAAATTTAGCTTCGGAATTTAATGGTTATCGGATTGTACAAATTAGCGATATTCACGTTGACAAACGAAGTAAAAAACGGCGTTTGAATCATATTTTCCGGCTTGTAAATCAACAAAATCCAGATTTAATTGCGATTACAGGAGATTTTGTGACTCGTCGTCAAATTAAATTTATTCCTAAACTAGAGTCTACTTTAGGTAAACTTAATGCTTCCGATAAAGTGGTGGGAGTGTTGGGGAATCATGATTACTGGGCAAATGCAGCAAAAATTGCTGAAGTACTAGAAAAAAATAATATTCTAAATCTTGATAATAAAGTTTATACCTTAAAACGAGGTAATGCCCTACTCAATATTGCGGGTGTTGATGACATTTGGATGGGTAAAGACCGTTTAGATTTAGTATTACAACAATTACATAATAAAGGTGCAGCAATTTTACTCGCACACGAGCCAGATTTTGCAGATACTAGTGCTGCAACAAATCGGTTCGATCTGCAACTTTCGGGACATTCTCATGCAGGGCAAATACGTTTACCTTTTTTGGAACCACCATTACTACCAGGTTTAGGTGAAAAATATTATGCAGGGCTTTACAAGATCGGAAAAATGTTTGAATATACTAATCGGGGTGTAGGTATGACCAAACTGCATTTGCGATTTGGTTCGCGCCCAGAAATAACGGTGTTTATATTAGAGAGTGGGGAGTAGAAAGTAAGGGAGAGGGTGAAAAGGCAATATTTATGAATAAGAAGCATCGTGTCTACCTTTAATTAAAATATGTCCTCAAGCAGCTATCCAAATAATATTAATTGTGTATTGTCATTGCGAGGAACGAAGCATTCACCTGAAAGGTGTGGCTCATCGCAGAGACTTAAAGTTTTCAGAATGTAAAACTAATTTTGTACGATTACTTATAGTTCAAAGTTTTAAATTATAGAAAAACCCGGAAAAAATTTATTTAATTGACAAGTAAATTATACATTTTGTTTTTTTTATTAACTAAATCTTACAGAATTTTAAGCAAAGCCCACCACATTCATGGGTGGGATGTGGCGTTGGCAGATTTATCTGCCGTCAACCTTGAGCGTCAATATATTTTTGAATAGTTGAACTGGCAACATTACCAGCAGTAGAAACAAAGTATGCACGAGTCCACATTGATGGTAGTTTCATTAATGATGGAAATTCTTTTCTTAAAGCTCTTGCGGTTGCTCCTTTAATTCTATGCATAATTTGGAATGGTGCAATATCCGGCGAACAGTTAACAAATAAATGAATATGTTCAGGTTCTATAGCCAAATTTAGCACCTCAATATCCAAGCTTCTGGCTATGTCATAAATCAAACAATTCAACCTCTCTTTGATACTTCCGTACAAGACCTTCTTCCTACGTCGTACTATCCAAACAAAGTGATAATTAATCAGCGACACCGAAGTATTTTTATGCCTATATTTTTGTGTCATTTGTTTATTTCTGATTGTCTATATGATAGTATCATAGACATTATGAAAACACTGAAGTTCAAGTTGTACGAGCATAAGCGGAACAGATACCTTAAACGTACCATTAACGCTGCTGGGGCTATCTACAATCATTGCATTGCTCTCCACAAAAGGTATTACCGGATGTGGGGTAAACATCTGTTTTGCTCAAAGCTTCAGTCACATATAGCTAAGTTGAGAAAGCGTAATTCATTTTGGCAGTTAGTCGGCTCTCAAGCAGTACAAGACATCTGTCAACGAATTGATAAAGCTTATCAATTGTTTTTTAAGCACAATAAAAAAGGAGTTAGACCACCTAATTTTAAAAAAGTTAGAAAATATAAATCATTCACATTAAAACAAGCTGGATATAAGTTTGTGGGTGAGAATAAAGTAAAAATTGGTCTAAGAGGTTATCAATTTTGGCAATCGCAAGAAATTGAAGGGAAAGTTAAAACCTTAACAATAAAACGCACGCCACTTGGCGAGCTATTTATGGTTTTAGTTGTAGACAATAATTCAGATAAAGAAGTCGAATCCGTGACTGGTAAAATAGCAGGGTTTGACTTTGGATTAAAAACTTTCCTCACATGTTCTGACGGCACTAAAATTGATTCTCCACAGTTTTTTAAGCAATCTATCAACGGCATTAAAGTCGCTTCCAGACAGCATTCTAAAAAGGTTAAAGGCTCAAAGAATAGAGAGCGTGCAAGAAAAAATCTTGCTCGCAAGTATGAAAAAATTGCTAACCGTAGGCGGGATTGGTTTTGGAAATTAGCACATCAACTGACCGATAAGTTTGATGTGCTGTGTTTTGAGACTCTAAATCTTAAAGGGATGCAGCGATTATGGGGAAGAAAGATAAACGATTTAGCGCATTCGGAATTTCTTCAGCGACTAGAGTGGGTTGCCAAGAAGAAAAATAAGCTAATTGTTTATATCTCGCAGTGGTACCCATCCAGTAAAACTTGCTCCGGATGTAACCACGTTTTAGACAAATTAGATTTATCGATTAGACAATGGCGCTGTCCCTCTTGTAAGCAAATTAATGGAAGGGACGAGAATGCCAGTAAAAATATTTGCGCGGTTGGGGCATCAACCGTTGGGTTAGGAGATGTAAGACAGTCCCAGGCTGCAATCTCTGTCTGACCCCAGAATCCCACGGTTTTAACGGAGTGGAACCGTGGGAGTATGTCAAACGAAGGAAGTATTTTAATACAGAGGCAGTTAAAACGATTTATTTTGACGAGTTGCATAAAAAGGTGAATGGTTCGTAGTAAGGGTTAAAGCCCTCACTACAAACCTTTTAAGCTTTAAAAGTTAGAATTGGACTCAACCGCGCTACAACATCAATAATTCCTGCTTTTACCTGTACATCAATTACCGAATCAATCGGTTTATAAGCAGCAGGTGCTTCTTCAATCCGTCTTTCTTCACGCAAAGTAATGCAGTCAACTCCTGTTAACCCTAACTCTTCCTCAGTTTCCGATGCACCTCCACGGCTCAAGTCAAATCGACTACGCAATCTTCCCGCACCGTGAGAAGCAGAATTAGCAAAATCATTATTACCTTTTCCGACACACAAGTAAGAATTAGCACCCATTGAACCGGGAATAATTACAGGTTGCTCTTGATTAGCTGGGCAAGCTCCTTTACGAGTTATCCAATTTGGTATTTTAGATTTTGACAACGGATGCGTTTCTTTTGAATCTTCAATGTCAGTTGCAGGTAAAGTAATATTGTGCGGTAAATCGTAAACTAAAGGCGCTTCCACATCACCGTAAACTTCCCGCAAACCCAAACGAAGTAATTCAGCCAACAGCAAGCGGTTGATAAAACCATAGTTGGCAGCAGTTGCTTCAGCTTGCAAATAACCTGCAACTAGTTCGGGATGAGAATTTACTGAAAGAGGAAATATTTTGGATTCGGGATATTTAACTCCCGGTTGCCAAGCTGCAACAGCTTTATCTCGCCACATTCCGCCAATGTATTTACCGACATGACGGGAGCCGGAATGAATCATGAAAGCAATTTGTCCTTCTTTGATTCCCCAAGCGTAAGCCAAAGCCGAATTTTCAATTTTATCAACTCGCTGAACTTCTACAAAATGGTTTCCACCACCGATAGTTGCCAATCCACCATCGCGTACTAATCCATCATCGGGTACTAATTCGGGAGGTGCAAGCTGCCAACTACCATCCATCGAACCACCGAGAAAAATATTGTCACTTTCTCCTGCTAACTGATCTAAATTAGATTTCGCAACGCTTCCGGTGGCTGAATCCAACATTGCATCCAACCAACCGGGAACCCCATACTCAAATAAAGCCTGCATTGCTAACCCTGACATGGTGACATCGCGAGTACCGAAAAAGTAATCACCTTTCATTAGTTCCACAAACCGATCGCGCTTGGCTAAAAATGCATTAACAGTTAAATCGGCAACGTGCAAGCGCATTCCGCAGTTAATATCCGAACCTGTGGCAGCAGGAATCACTATGTTTTCGGTTTGCACCACCGAGCCAATGGCAATACCAGCATCACCTGGATGAAAATCTGGTGTAGCATGACATTTGCAAACAGAGCCACCCGCAGGATGACGAACATTAGCAAGATTCGCTAACTGCTTAAGGGCTTTTGCTTCTACAGGAAAACTTTCTGGTAATAAAACTTGTGCTACAGGGGCATTAGTGTTATTACTCAACCGAACCGCATAAATTGAATTATTGTAAGTAACATCCAAGCCTTGCCGCGACAAAGCACGCAAGAGACGCTTTAAATTTTTTGGCTGCATGAAAAATCCGTGCAAGTCTTTCTAAAAGACCTGTTGTAGTGAAGGTTTTTGCGAGACATGGGTTCAGCAGCCGCGTCTCTAGTTAGATGGTCATTTTTGCAGGAAATAAGCAAAGACGACGGATTGTTTTTAGTTAATTTTAGTTGAATTAATCTATAACTTTGGTATCACAGATATTTAAAATTGTCAAGCTCCTTTCGCACTCATAGCAGGAATTTGAATTTCTTTAATACAGGTAGAACGAGATAAGGAAAGCACGCAGTCGATAACCTGCAAAATGTCTTGAAGAGGTATTGCATTTTCTTCGGATTTTCCAGCTTCTTTCAGATCCGACAAAACTTCTGGAGTACCGATATTTCCAGGATTAATAATTGTGACGGCTATTTTATCTTCACGTAATTCTTCTCGAAGCGCATGAACTGCACCTCGCAATCCAAATTTAGAGGCAGAGTTTGCGACTTCCCTTGCAGGAAAGTTATCTAGTCCAGATAAAGCACCCATAAATATAATCTTTGGGTTGGAAGATTTACGAAGAAGAGGTAATAAGGATTTAGTTAAACGAATTGGAGCTAAAAGATTTACTAGCAATACATTCTCAATCTCTTCATCAGAGCATTTTTCAAAAGAATATTCTTGAGTAAATGCTTTATCTTCCCATGTTCCACCTATGTAAAGTAAACCGTCAAGCACGCGATCGCCTACAGCATTACTTACAATTTCAATTCCTTGCTTTGTACTAATATCCGCTTTTACCCATTCACCAATGGTTGAAGGAGAGCGAGAAACTGTAATTAGTCGATTAGTACGAGAAACTAAATGCTCTGCCACAGCCGCACCTATGCCTCGACTAGCACCAACTACAATCAAGTTGTTAAAAATATTGTTCAATTTCAGCACCCTTTGCTTCTTTTGATTGAATATTTTGAAGAGGATATGTACACATCAATAAAAAATTATTTTACCTTACTTAAGAAGCTAGAGGTTTTTAATATTGCCCAACATATCTATATAATCCCGCATATAATGAGATAATTACCTACGTTTTCCCAAATACGGTATATATAATCGCTCAAAATTTTTTTGAAATCAAACAGCGCGAAATTTTTTATTAGTAACGCTTTCGTGGTATTATTTATTCTAGAGAGTATTTTTTATCATGGCGAGGCTTACCTTTTATAAAAATTTTACTCATATTCCATTATAAAAATAAATACTTATAAGCTTTTTCTATTATCCCATATTCTTCCCATTCCAAAAATTTTTTTCAATCAAATAAAATTGATAAGATTTTGAATTATCTTTGAGAGAATGAGATCGTGTCCTTTGATATTTTAATTCACATTTTGATTCTCAATTAGGTTCAAAGCCTTGCTACTACTTGCTACTCCCCCCAACCCTACTCCCACTTTCATATCCGGCGTTACGATTTTCAACGCTAACCTATTTATATAAACGATAAATTATACAGATTTATTAATTAATTTAAGCTACATATCAAAAAACGTAAACTTGATTATAATAGTTGACATAAGTTATTAGTTATATAATCAAGTTAATAAGTAGGTTGGCACCAATAAATATAACTATGTAACGAAATGTAAAAAAGATTGAAACCCTTGCGATGAACCGCAGCTCCGCTGAATGCAACCGAATGCCTCGTCGCAATGACAAAATATAATCACGTTTATTTACACCCACCTACTTAACTGCAACACCAGCTAATAAATAGATAATTACGCAAAATATTATCTAGCTAGGGTAAAAAAATCAAAGCATCTTCAATTTTGAAAGTCTTCTTAAAGTTGACTTTGAAAACAAATTATCGAAATTTGGCAATTGTAAAATCTTTACTTTACAACTTAATATTTTGCAACAAAAAGTCTGGAAAACGACAATCAAAGAATGATAATCTGAGAAACATCATAGGTTACATAAATTAGTTATTTAGGATGAATTAATATATGGGTGTAACTTCAAGCACGCCTCATTTGCTCCGAGCAGCTCGCGGTGAAATTGTAAACCGTCCCCCTGTATGGATGATGCGACAAGCAGGACGATACATGAAAGCTTATCGCGACTTAAGGGAAAAATACCCTTCTTTTCGCCAGCGTTCGGAAATTCCCGAAGTGGCAATTGAAGTTTCCCTACAACCTTGGAAAGCTTTTCAACCTGACGGCGTAATTCTTTTTTCCGATATCGTCACTCCTTTACCTGGCATCGGCATTGAAATGGATATTGCCGAAGGAAAAGGTCCGGTTATTGAAAATCCTATTCGCACTCAAGAACAAGTTGATAACCTATATTCTTTGCAGCCAGAAGAATCTTTACCATTTATCAAAACTATTTTGCAAGCTTTGCGAGACGAAGTAGGCAATAAATCAACTGTACTTGGTTTTGTTGGTGCGCCTTGGACTTTAGCAGCTTATGCAGTAGAAGGAAAAGGCTCTAAAACCTATTCCATCATTAAAAATATGGCTTTTTCGGAACCAGCCATTCTGCATCAGCTATTAGCAAAATTATCGGATTCCATCGCTACCTACGTTCGCTATCAAATTGACTGCGGCGCTCAAGTAGTACAGATGTTTGACTCTTGGGCAGGACAATTGAGTCCCCAAGATTACGAAACCTTCGCTTTACCTTATCAAAAAAGAGTCTTCGAGCAAGTAAAGCAAACCCATCCAGATACACCATTAATTCTTTTAGTCAGCGGCAGCGCCGGTTTATTAGAAAGAATGAGTCAATCCGGAGCCGATATCGTCAACGTAGATTGGACGGTAGACATGGCAGATGCGCGGCGAAGATTGGGTAAAGAAATGAAAGTACAGGGAAATCTCGATCCGGGAGTACTCTTCGGTTCCAAAGAATTTATTCGCGATCGCATTCACGATACAGTTCGCAAAGCCGGTAATTGGGGTCACATTCTCAACCTCGGACACGGTGTTTTACCCACCACACCAGAAGAAAACGTCGCATTCTTCTTTGAAACCGCCAAGCAGTTGAATACAGCAAGCGAAATGTTAACCGCTGCAAAGTAGAGAATGGGCATTGGGCATCGGGCATTGGTTAGAGGGGGAAGAGTGGGAAGAGGGGGTAGAATTAAAGAATTCTAACTCTTAACTCCTAACTTGTTGTTTTCCCCTTCTCCCTTTGTCTCCTCCCCATCCCCTTGTTTCCCCCTCTCCCCATCTCCCCATCCCCCACATCTTTTTTCATCCCGACAATTTTGGTATCTGGTTGTAGTTGTTAGTTGTGAGTATAAAAGTTCAAAAGAATTACTAACATCTAACAATAAAAATTTAAAACAATTCTATGAACCAGAAACGGATTTTAGTCACTGGTGCAAGTGGCTGTATAGGGCATTACATCAGTGAGTTACTGATAGAAGAAACTGAACACGAACTGTATTTGTTAGTAAGAAATCCAGACAAATTGCAGATTGATACCTTAGTACGTCCCGGTATCCATGTTTTGCAGGGTGATATGCAAAAAATCGCGGATTTAGCTGAATTGCTCAAAACTATAGATATAGCAGTGTTAACAGCAACCGCTTGGGGTGGTACGGAAACTTTTGATATTAATGTAGTTAAAACAATCGAATTACTCAACCTGTTGGATGCTGAAAAATGCGAACAGGTAATTTATTTCTCTACCGCAAGCGTTTTAGATAGCAAAAATCAGCCTCTTAAAGAAGCAGGGGAATTAGGTACAGACTATATTCGTTCCAAATTCGATTGCCTGCGGAGATTTTCAAAACTGGCGATCGCACCCAAAATTACTAAAGTTTTTCCTACATTAGTTGTGGGTGGCGATCAAAATAAACCACTATCTCAAATAACATCCGGCATTCCCGAAGTAACGAAATACATTAATTTAATTCGCTTTTTGAAAGCAGACGGTAGTTTTCACTTTATCCACGCAAAAGATATTGCTACCGTAGTTAAACATCTGATCGATAACCCTCCCAAAGAAGAGCAACCGAGAAAATACGTATTAGGGCAGGATAAGATCACAGCAAATCAAGCAATAGAAGAAATTTGCGCTTATTTGGATAAAAAGATTTACTTCCGCATCCCTCTATCTTCATCTTTAGCAGATGTAATAATCAAAAATTTCAACATTCAGATGGCTGCATGGGATAGATTCTGTATGCAATATCGCCATTTTAGCTACGAAGAAATAACAAATCCCAGCACCTTTAACTTACCAAACCACTGCGATTCTATGAGCGATGTTTTGAAAACAAGTGGCGTGGAGAAGAAGTAAGGAAGATGGGGGATGGGGAGACAAGGAGACAAGGGGACAAGGGGATGGGGAGAAAAAACTAATTTATTTCTAATTGCTAACTCTTAACTCCGAATCCAAAATCCAAAATCCAAAATTACAATTGGTAACTGCTCACTGCTCACTGTTAACTGTTAACCGTTACCCAGAAATCGGCGGTTTTAACTTTACCATCGCGATTGAATTGCAGCCAAAGCTTATAGGTTCCGGGTTGGGGAAATTTGGTTGTAAAATGCACCTGGTTGTTTGGTGATTTTTTAATGGTTTCAGTATCAATATAATCAGTTTTTCCCAAGGAAGAGGAACTTTTAATAACTACTAGATTTGCTTTTTGACCTAAATACGATTTTAAATCTTTAATTGGTTTGTTGTTGCTAGCTTGCTTCAAATCAAACTTCAAAGTAACTTTTTTACCGGCTTTGATATTAGGTTCAGATAAATTCAAATCTATTTTTGTATCGGTAAATGTCTTCGTCTTGCTATAACTCTCTAATTCTGTAGGAAATGGTACTTCACCGGGAATAGAAACTTTTTCTACAGATACTTGCTCTTTTTCTCCAGATGGATTGTAATCGCTAAAAACTGTATATTCACCGGGAGCCGGGAATTTAGGCTTGACTTCAATATTTTGATTATTTTTATAGCTAGCTTGAACTAAATCAAAAAATCTTAAGTCATTACTCACCACAACCATCTGCATCTGATGGGGTTTCGTATCATTATTATTAGCTTTTGCAACAGTTGCTGGAATTTGAACCTTTACGGCAACGGGTTGATTAGGTGTAATTTTCTTGGGAATGTCTAATTTACCTTGGGTATTTGAAGAATCATTTTGAGGTTGAGAACTAGCTTGTAATTTTTCGGCTTTTTCTTCAATGTTTTGCTTGCTGGAAGTTGGGGTTGATTCTGGCTGCTTACTTTGGTCAGTTTTTTCTGGTAAGGATTGCACCTGACGTTGATTCTCAGGTTTTTGTTTTTCTTCGGTTTTCGTAGTAGACGAGCAACCCTGAGATAAAAATAAGGTAGCTAATAAAGTAATTTGAGCAATTGGATATTTCATTTTTATTGTTTTTGAGCTTATGCCAATGATTGGTTTGAACTTTCCCAATCTGTTATAGCAAAACAAAAATACTATTTAAGAACATTGATGTATTAACAAAAGTTAGATATTTTTGTCTAAAATCTTTGAATTAATTTACCTTGAATCTATTTAATAAGCCTATATTTTATTAATATCTAATCAGCCTGTTAGTTAATTTTAATCTTCCTATAGTAGGATGACAAAAAAATAATATGTAATATTTAATACTAAAAGTTGTATATTTTTATTTGAAGTAATGCCTGATGTCGGCGATACTATATCAGTAACAAATGCACGGTGGTCATTTGGCGGTAGCGTGCCGCAAACTTTTGACCAACACGTAGGTCGTTCCGTACCGCAGTATCAACAAGGTCACGAAATTGTTGTGGCGCTGTCGGACTTTTTTCTTCGACAAAGTTCGACAGTTTACGAATTAGGCTGCTCTACGGGGGAACTAACGCGCAAGTTAGCTGAAGCAAATTGCGATCGCGATGTTCATATTATCGGTATAGAAATAGAGTCGGCGATGGTTGAAGCTGCGAAGCAAAAAACCTCAAATTTTCCCAAGGTTGAAATACGCGAAGCCGATATTCTTGAAATGGAATTCGATTCAGCAGATTTAATTATCGCTTACTATACTATCCAATTTATTAGACCCGCAGTTAGGCAGTTGTTATTCGATAAAATCTACAATAGTTTGAGTTGGGGAGGCGGTTTTCTTTTATTTGAAAAAGTGAGAGCTCCTGACGCTCGCTTTCAAGATATGATGTCACCGCTATATGTTGACTTTAAATTGCAGCAGGGATTCACCGAGCAAGAAATAGTTAACAAAAGCCGGAGTTTAAAAGGCGTACTCGAACCCTTTTCGACTCAAGGAAACATTGATTTGATGAGTCGTTCGGGCTTTGTTGATATCATGACTGTGTTTAAACATCTTTGTTTTGAAGGCTTCTTGGCAATTAAGTAAGGCTTAACATTTGAACTCTAAATATTCACAAACATGAGCATTTATAATACATTACGTTCCTACTGGTGGGATAATGCCTTAACGGCACGACACATGAAGCTACAAGCAAAACGTGTTTGGTGGAATTTTCTTACTAGTTGGGAAAAAGCGACACCTGGAATTTACAATAAGATACAAAGTAGTTATCGCCAACAGCGTCCATCAGCAGAACAAACAGTTTCTTCGGAAGCATATGGCACGGTGGTAAGTGTAAACGGTATCCGGATGAAGATCGATCCGAGAATGACTCCATTTCAAGTCAAAAAGTTAATTGACGGAAGACATACCCGCGAAGAACGCCGTTTGTTAATCCATCGGCTTGAAGCAGACGATATTGTCATGGAGCTTGGTGGTGGAATTGGAATGTTGGCAACTGCCTGCGCTTTAAAAATCGGCGGTGAGAGAGTTTATTCTTACGAAGCCAATCCTATACTTGAATCTTTAATTAAGGAAAACTACGCACTAAATGACGTAAAGCCTGAAATCAATATGTGTATGCTTGAGCAAGAAGCGGGTTCGCGCACGTTTCATGTTTCCGAGCATTTTTCACGCTCTTCAGCATTCAAACCTGCTGATGATAAAACAGTTCCTTATGAAGTTCCTGTCAAGCCTCTTAATGATGAGATTGCGCGTATCCAACCAACAGTTTTAATTATGGATGTTCAAGGTAGTGAAGGCGAACTATTAAGTTTTGCAAATCTATCTACTGTTAGCAAACTTTTAGTTGAAGTGCATCCTGATATGTTGGGACTTTCCAATGCTAATGCACTGCGTCGAAATTTAAGAACTCAAGGTTTTGAGGAAGTCGATCGCTCGGGGCAAAGTTTTCTGTATATCCGCAAATAAAAGTTTATTAAAGAAAATTATTTTGTAGGGAGAGAGAAAGGTTTTCAAAAATATCTTGCTTCTCCCTATTTTGTTGCTAAAGCACAAAATAATAATTCAACCAGCCGACGAATTAACAGTTTGTTCTGCTTCCGTTTCCACCGTTGCTTTCTGCCCTAATTTAGGTTCGGTACCAGCAAGTAACCGTTCAATATTGCCACGATGACGGATAATTACATACACACCACCAGCCACACCAAATAATATATAAGGTAGCGGTTGATGGAATAAAACCATCAAAATAGAAACTGCGATCGCGCCACAAATCGAACTCAAAGATACAATTCGCGATATCGCTACAACCACGGCAAATACGCTAAATGTTGCTAAACCAACTTGCCAATTCATGGCTAATAAAATTCCCAAACTCGTAGCAACGGATTTACCGCCACGAAATCCTAAAAATATTGATTTACTATGTCCGAGTACCGCAGCTAAACCAGCTAAAGTTACCATAATTGGCTGCCAAAGTTCGGGATTAACCGTAGCTGGAATTAAATTATTGTTGGATGACAAGGTAAACAACCAGTAAACCAGAAATATTGACAAGACACCTTTCAAGCAGTCAACCAATAAAACAAATGCGCCAGGACCTTTACCCAAAGTTCTTAAGACATTAGTTGCACCAGTCGAACCCGAACCAATTTCTGTAATATCAATTCCCTTTAACAGCTTTACTAAAGTGTAACCAGTGGGAGTAGAACCCAAAAGGTAAGCTGCAACTAAAATTGCTCCACACAAACTTAACCAAATACTCATGTTGTTAGAAGTTAGTTGTTGCTTGTTAGTTGTTAGTTGTTAGTTGTTAGCTTAGAATTTTGCTTAATACAATATATATTTTTGTGGGATGGGCAGAGAAGGCCCGTTCTCACAACAAAAATGGTAAATAATTAGCTACTAACTACTAACAACTAACCACTTTTATAAATATTCATCCTCATAATAGTCTTTCATCATCTTAGGATCGGGAGCAAAAGCTAACCATAATGGAAATTGCAACAAGCCTACATTAATTTGTTCTTCCGAATCGTCAATAATAATCAACGGTTGTAAGCCAGCTTTTACCAGACGTTCTGCTTTCTGAGCGACAGCGGAAGATGTTTCAAATAGTGCCAAGCCTCTATCGGGGCCAAAATCCGGACGACCGATTCCCAAACAATCTTGTAAGCCACGTCGCCATTCTCCCAAGCGTTCCGGGGAATTCGCTAAAACTAAAGTACGAACTTTATTGCCATATAAAGAATGCAATACAGATATAATTGCTGAGGCAGTAAGTGTATTTTGTAACCTACTACCCATTGTTCTTAAAGCACCTCTTCCTCCCTGTTTGAAAAACCAAGTAGAAACTCGTTCGGCATGAACTGGTTCAAAGGTACGGCGTAATTGCCACGGTGGGCCGTAGTAATCTGGTTTGGTACGATATTGATCTACTAGCTGACGAATTTTTTTCGTCGTATCTTGAAACTGTCCCCGGCTAAAGTCCGAAGTATCCCGCCCTTCATACTCGTCTTCATATTCGTCATCAAAATCATCATCTGGCTCAGCTTCTCGAACAGCCAGCTTTTGAGGTTCGAGTTTTGTCGGTGGCACTAGTTCTAACTGTTCGGCAGCAGCAGCTAAATCCACTAAGCTACCAGTTAGATAATCTTTAAAACCTTGGACTCGAATTGCTAATTCTTGAGAAGCACCCGCAAAAGTAGTTCGCATTTCATTACGAATGCGCTCTTGACGGCGTTCGAGTTGTTCAATAGAAATTGATAAAGTTTGTTTGCGTTGTTCTAATTCCGAAAGCGCTTCTTGGGTCATTTTAGAAAGCGCTTTTTGAGTATTACCGACTTCAGACTGAAGAGTTTTGTAAGACGCTTGTAAATCGGATATTTCTTGTTTTAACGATTCTTCAGTACGTTGTAATTGCGCTACTCTTTGAGCCGCGAGGTTGTATTCCGGAGAATTATCAATTGATTCCGAGTTTGTTTGCGAATCTTCTGGGGTATTATTTTCGCTGGAATTCGCCATATTAAAAGTGACTGAAGTTAATGAATTTTCTTCTGTAGAACCTAGCTGTAATTGTTCTTCGTTATTATAATTGTCGTCTTGGCTCATAATAAATCCAAGTCCCTAAAAAAAATAAGGCGATTTAATCAGCGCCATGTTTACAAGTTTCAATATAAGAACTAAGTATAAAGGGTTAGTTCTACATTTTACCAGCCCTCTGGAACTAGTAATTACTGCGTATTGGGGAGAGGGGGAGATGGGGGGATGGGGAGATGGGGGGATGGGGAGATGGGGAGACAAGGGGACAAGGAGAGAAAATAATTCCTAACTTTGAACTCCTAACTACTAACTACTAACTCCTAACTCCTAATTCCTAACTCCTCACTGATAACTGATAACTGTTCACTGATAACTGCTCATTGTTAATCAATCCTTGGGCAACGTTCTTCCAAACAAGCCTGAAGTGTTTTAGGTTCAAACAAAATTGGTAAAAAGTGAATGCTTTTGATTTCTTTGAAGTAAAACAAAATTGGAACTACATTCCAGAAGATACGCCAATTCTGCCATTCGCTGTAAGGGAAACGACGGAGTAGGCGATCGCCCTTAACAAGATCCAAATCGGTAGCAGTAAATTGTAAACGTAAGGTTACTGCTTGGTACATGAGAAATAAACCAAGTAGCCCAATTACTCCTCCAGCTACGGGTTGTCCTATTAGCAGCAAAATAATCGACCCAACAATCAAAACTACAGGTATGTTGTAGCTAGGCTTGAGTTCTACAGTAGATGTTGAATTTGATGTAAGTGAAGTAGTCATTATCTAAAATATCTGAAATCTTTTGTCAAAAAACACTGTTCTTATTCTAGAAGTTAGCCGTAAACAGCGAACAGTTAACAGTTAACAACAACCAGTGATACATTCATTACTTCTAACTTCTAACTTCTAACTCCCAACTCCTAACTCTTAACTCTTAAATTAAATACCTTGTAACAAAGCACCTCCAGTACCTTGAAACATTACCCAAGAAAGAAAGAAGTTGGCAATAAATATAATTAATAAGGCCGTAACAACTGCTGTGGTAGTCGATTGACCTACACCTTTTGCTCCTCCTGTTGTGGTTAAACCCCAGTTACAGCCAATTACGGCTACTAAAAGTCCGAAACAAACAGCTTTGATCATGGCGCTCAAAATATCCCAAACTCCTAGAAAATTACGAGCTGAGTCTAGAAACTGGGTATCTGATAGATTGTACAAATTTTTGGCAATTAATAATCCTCCTGTCATACCTGTTACCAAAGATAGTAAAGTCAAAATCGGCAACATTATGCAGCAAGCAAGCACGCGAGGAATAACTAGATAGTCTACGGGGTCAGTTTTTAACATCAACAAAGCATCGATTTGCTCTGTGACTCGCATAGTGCCAATCTCAGCAGCGAATGCCGAACCAACTCGTCCCGCTAGAACGACTGCTGTAAGTACGGGAGAAAGTTCTCGTGTCAGCGCTACCGCTAATACTCCTCCTACAGCGTTTCCCGCGCCAAAATTAATAAACTCTCGTGCAACCTGAATTGTAAATACCGCACCAACAAATACAGCTGTAACTAAAGCGATAAATAGTGAGTCAGGCCCCACAGCAGCCATTTGTTCTAAAGTATTGCGGCGATGAATTTTACCTTTAAATAAATGAATTATCACTTGTCCAATCAAGAACACGGCCGCCAGCAATCGCAGGCTCCATGCTCCCAAACTGGATTTAGATGTTGCTTGGCTCACAATTTTTAATTAATTTTGCAATTGCCGTCATAATAGCGAAAGATATCAACAAAAGGTGAAAAACTGTCATTAGGTAGCACTTAGCAGTTGTTCATTCCTAACTCCTAACTTCTAAAATAGCCATTACATTAACTTAAGTAAAACATTATTCTCATAAATCAAGGTTGTTATTAACTGTATGCATCGATATCAAAAAAATTGTCGTGTGAGCTTAAGCCTTGATATATGGTAAATTTGATGAATTTAATGCCATATGTAATAGAAAACATAGACTAAAAACTATATGAACATATTTTAATTAAAACTTAAGATTCTTTAAATGCGGTTTGATATAGGATAATTGCGCTTATTGTAGAAGGTGACAGATATCGACTGTTGTTAATCATCATCATGGAATAATCCCTATGACCATGTTTACAAGCTTTCTTCGCTCTTTGCTTCTGACGATTATTTTTAGTTTTGTGGCTCCAATGATATTTATTGGGGTAGCATTATTGGTTTTGTCCCTTTTAAGTTTGCTCCCCGGTTTACAAATGCTGGGTCAAATAATCGCAACTCAAATCTCTCATTTCTTAGCTACTTTTGGTAGCGGTACGCCTTTACAAGGGTTATTTGTAATTTGTTTAACTTGTAGCTTTGTAGGAGCGCTTTTTGATACTTACGTGTACTACAGGTGTCAAATATTACGGTTAGATTCTTAATCAGTAAGTTTTATTCCGTGCAAGACAATGTTTTATTTTACACTTTTAAATTGTAGTATTGAAACGGAAGACTATAATATTTTTTGATTGCAGATGATTATAAAATTAACAGCAAAGGTTTTATCATTAGGCAGAATTGTTTAGCAGAAAACTTTTAAAAAAAATTACAATACATTAAAAACAAAGAAAAATCTATAAAAATTAGCCTGTGGTTTTGCATCTGCTTAAATTTTTAACAGCAGATGCTTTACGCATTTATGAATTAAAGTTAATGTTTTAAATCAAATCTCAAATATCGCAAGGTTCTGTTTACTGCTCATGGTTTGGCCTTTTAAGTCAAAGTTTCGCAAGCAAATTGCCAAGATAGAAATTACTGGCGCGATCGCAGGTAGTACTCGCAAACGGGTTTTGGAAGCACTCAAAACTGTAGAGGAGAAAAAATTTCCTGCTTTACTATTACGGATTGATAGCCCTGGTGGTACGGTAGGAGACTCGCAAGAAATCTACAGTGCCCTCAAGCGTTTGCGTGAAAAAATGAAGATTGTTGCCAGTTTCGGCAATATTTCGGCTTCCGGCGGTGTATACATCGGTATGGGGGCAGAACACATTATGGCTAATCCCGGAACGATTACGGGTAGTATCGGTGTGATCTTGCGCGGAAACAATTTACAACGCTTATTAGATAAAATTGGTGTTTCCTTTAAGGTAATAAAATCAGGTCCTTACAAAGATATTTTATCTTTCGATAGAGAACTAACTGATAGTGAAGAAACTATTTTGCAAGAATTGATCGATACAAGTTATCAGCAGTTTGTGCAAACGGTAGCAGAGGGACGTAATTTAACACCAGAAACAGTAAGAACCTTTGCTGACGGTAGAATTTTTACTGGAGAGCAAGCTGTGGAATTAGGGGTTGTAGATAGATTAGGAACTGAGGAAGATGCTCGTCGTTGGGCAGCAGAATTGGTAAATCTCGATCCAGAAAAAACTGAAGTTTATACCTTAGAAGAACCAAAGCCTTGGTACAGCAAGATTTTGCCAGGAAACAAAGTTAAAAATGGACTGACATCTAAAATTGATTGGTTGGAATTTGAGTTGTCTACCTCTGGTTTACCTTTGTGGCTTTATCGCCCTTGACTTTTTTGTCATAGACTAAGCAGTTGATCGAAAGAAAAGTAAAACATGGTCATTTGTTATTAGTTATTATTGACACTCCCCATGTCTAAAGACAAGGGGATTCTAGTTTCACTGTCGGCACTTGCCTCGGCAGGTCTTACAACCAACTGAGGTAGAGGTTCCAACTCCACTAGCGTTACTTCCCGGATGCCCTCCGGTAGCCTTAGCCCTGCTAAGGATTACTTTGGCAGCATTAATATCACGCTGTTCGGTGTGTCCGCAATGAGAACAAGAATGTGTCCGAGTACTAAGACTTTTTTGAGTCTTAACTCCGCAATTACTGCATTCTTGAGATGTGTAGTGTGGTGGAACTGCGACTACTTCACGACCAAACTTGCCGCCAAAATATTCGAGCCACTGGCGGAAAAGATACCAAGATGCATCACTAATACTAGACGCTAGTTTGTGGTTTTTTACCAAGCCGCTTACATTTAAGTCTTCCAAGACGACCATAGCGTTAGCTAGGCACAAGTTACGCGCAAGTCTAAGGGCGTGTTCATTCCTTTGTCTTGTTACTCTCAAATGCTTACGGGCATAAACACCACGCGCTTTTCTTCTACCAGCCGACCCTTTTTTCTTTTTATAAATTTTACGCTGAGAACGTTTTATATCTTTTTCTGCTTTGCGTAAAAACCTTGGATTCTCTTGATGATTACCGTTACTATCTGAATAAAAATGCTCTAAGCCAACGTCGATGCCGACTACATTTTTTGTATCAGGCAACGGTTGAGTACTATCAATCTTGACACAAAACTGAACGTAAAAACCATCGGCACGTTTAACAATCCGCACCCTTTTTATCAGCTTTTCATCAATAGTGTTGATATCCCACTTACCTAAAAGTTTTAACTCACCAATACCTTTTTTATCGGTAAAAGTGATGCGCCTCTTGGTTGGGTGTAACTTCCATCCAGATTGCTTATATTCAACCGAACGACTATGTTTTTTAAAACGAGGATACCCTTTTTTACCAGGTTTAGCCTTCTTATAATTAATGTCGCTACCGCGACACGCTGCGCTAACAAAAAACCGATTGATAGCACGTTCTACATTTTCCACAGAAGCTTGACAAGCATGGCTATTCAAGTCTTTTACAAACTTGAATTCGTCTCTAACTCTCGTGTTGTAACGATAAAGCTCTTTTTTACCAACGCCCCGATTATCCATCCAATAACGCAACACTTTATTGCGGACAAACTGTGATGTCCGTATCGCTTCGGTTATCGCTGTATCTGTCGTTTTATTGGTTACTGCTTTATATTCCATTACAAGCACTCCTACATCACCTCCTTGTGTTTGTTAGATTATATTTAGTATACACGGCATAGCTAGTAATGACAACCAAAAAAGGACAAAAAAGATTAAAAAATATACCGATTTTGCATGACGAAGTAAAATCAAAAAGAACTGTAGTACTAACTCCTACCGCATGGGAGAATATAAAATGTGAAGCTAAAAGACGCGGTATTAGTGCTAGCGAATTAATAGAAGAATTTGGACGGACAATAAATTGTCCTACGGACTTACCCCATACTTAGAAAGTAGGGGCTTGCGTCCTAGGATTTTCGGTCAACACTCAGTTGTCCTTTACTCAAAGTTGATGAATAATGACTAATGACCGAAAATCATAGGGCTTACCCCCCGGATCTGTCTGTGGGGATAAGCCTGTAGGGATTAAAATCCCCGTGTTTTTATGATATTATGTGTTTGATACCATTCATATCAGTATCAAACGTGTTTGTTTACGAATTTAAGGTTAAACCGAAACTAGAACAAATATCAGCCATAGAAGAGGCAATAAGGACATATCAATTTGTCCGCAATAAGGTGCTTCGTTACTGGATGGATAATCGTGGTGTCGGTAAAACCGAAATGTTTCGATACAACACATTGTTGAGGAAAGAATTTAAGTTTGTAGAAGATTTAAACTCTCATGCCTGTCAAACTGCTGTTGAAAGAGTATTAAAAGCTGTTAATCGCTTTTATGCTAACTGCAATAATCAAATTGAAGGCAAAAAGGAGTATCCCAGGTTTAAAAGAAATACTCGTTCGCTTGAGTACAAAGTTTCAGGTTGGAAACTATCAGAGGATAGAAAGTACATCACTTTCACCGATAAAAAAGAAATAGGTACTTTTAAACTTATAGGTTCTAGGGACTTAAACTTTTATCAATTAAATCAAGTTAAACGAGTCAGAATTTTACGTCGTGCTGATGGTTATTATGTGCAATTTTCGGTACAGTTAGACCCCAGAGATACCGTAAAGCCTTTAACACCCAGCCAAAAAGCTGTGGGAATTGATGTTGGAATTAAATATTTTTTGGCTGATAGTCAAGGAAACATTGAACACAACCCACAATTTCATCGGGAGGGAGAAAAAAAGTTAAACTTTTTAAATCGAAATAAATCTAAAAAATATAGTAAAGGTAAACCACAGTCCCAAAATTATCACAAAGCTAGAATTCGATATGCTCGAAAACATTTAAAAGTAAGTAGGCAGCGAGAAGAGTTTGTCAAAAGAGTGGCACTCCGCTTAATCCAATCTAACGATTTGGTGGCTTATGAAGATTTAAATGTTAAAGGTATGGTAAAAAATTCACATCTAGCTAAGTCGATATACGATGCAGGATGGTCATTATTTCGTCGCTGGTTGGATTATTTTGGCTACAAATATGGAAAGTTAACAATTGCTGTTGCTCCTCATAACACAAGCCAAAATTGTTCTAATTGCGGTGAAAAAGTGCAAAAATCTCTATCTACTAGAACCCATATTTGTAAGCATTGCGGGTATACAGAAGATAGAGATATTAATGCAGCGATTAATATCTTGCAAAGAGGACTAAGTACGGTGGGGCACACCGAATCTATTAAAGCTTGGGGAGACAGAACCGCTGGCTGGGTTGGAGAAATCCTGCTCAGTTAAGTTTTGTCAGTGAACCAAGAATCCCCTGCATTCTATGCATGGCGACTGTCAATAATGACTGATGTTTTAACTAGGAGGATTTTGACGTGGAATGGCGAATGCAGGCAATTCGTGGAGCTACAACTGTTTCAGAAAATACGGTTGAAGCGATACAGGAAGCTGTAATGGAAATGTTAGACGAAATTGAAAAACGTAATAACTTGCATCCAACCGATATGATTAGCGTTACTTTTTCGGTAACATCCGATTTAGATGCTATTTTCCCCGCAGCTGTAGCTCGCTATCGTGCTGATTGGAATAATGTTCCGATGATAGATGTACAACAAATGTATGTTCGGGGCAGCTTAGAAAAGTGCATTCGCATTTTAATTCATACATACATCAAATCTTCTACCACCATCAGCCATATTTATTTACGCAATGCATCTAAACTTCGTCCTGACTGGAATTTACCCCAGCCGTTACAAGCATGACAGTCAACAATAGAACGAAGGTGTAGAATGTACCCAGTTCTATGTAAAAATACTTAAAATACTATGAAGTTTGACGGTTGTGACGCGACTCAACCAGCAGCTATTGGTGGAAGAGTCTTCACTGACAGAGGAACCGGAGTTCGGATAAAGTCAGAAGATTTTATGACAATTGTTTCTAAAAGTGAAGAACCGCTGGTGGTTGAAACAGCGGAGGGATTTTTCACCAAAATCTATAAATATGCAACTGCCTATAAAGGTTTTGTGTTTTTCACAGAATCTTTAAACAGATTGCAATTTAATGCTCATACCGAAATTATACAGGCTCAAAGTATATCTAGCGACATTTGAAGTTGGAAGTTAAGAGTTAGAAGTTAGAAGTTAGGAGTTAGGAGTTAGGAGTTAGGAGTTAGGAGTTAGGAGTTTATTTCTCCTTGTCCCCTTGTCCCCTTGTCTCCCCATCTCCCCATCTCCCCTTTCTATTCTCGTTTCGAGTGAAAACGAATTCCTAAAACTAGGTCATACATAAATTCTAGAAAGTCTTTTTTCCTAAGCAAACCTAATGATTGATGGCATTCTTTTTCATCTAAAAGCGGTTTCATTAAACGGTATGTAGGTTGATAATTATACCAAGCTACTGAAGGCCATAGATGATGAATTAGATGATAATTTTGACCCAAAATTAAGACGTTGAGAATCGGGCTTGCGTAAACCCGAGCATTTTTCCACCGGCTGCGTTCCACAAAGGGACGATGCGGCAAATAATCGAAAAACAAACCTAGTGCCAAACCAACGATACCTGACGGTACAAACCAAAAATTGAGAATGTAGCCCAAAAAGTTAAATTGCACTGAAACAATAACAATAGCTATGACTATAAGGCGACTTATAAACCATTCGAGAAGTTCATTCTTGCGCCATAAACGGCGTTTAAAGAAAAATATCTCATGGTAGAAAAAGCGAACTGCAATTAACCATAGCGGACCACCTGTCGAAACATAATGGTCTGGGTCATTTTCTGGATCATTAACGTTTCCATGATGCTGTAAATGCACTCGCGTAAATACTGGAAATGCGAAAACAAGCATCAAGGCACTACCATGTCCCATCAAAGCGTTAATTGTCCGATTGCGATGAGCAGACTGGTGGCAAGCATCATGAATTACCGTTCCTGACATATGCAAGGCAATAACGTTCATGCAGAAGCATATCCATTGCGGCCATTGCCAAACCCAATAACCTAGTACAGATAGAATTACAATCCCAATAGCTGCTAAAAACAGCCACAGAGTGGGATTGAAACCACCGGGTGGGGACAAAAGTTCCTTGGGGGGGAGTGTCAGTGGCGATTTTGCCTCCGACATCAGCATTGTTAACTCCTTGTTTACCAAATATTTGCGAGTATACGACACAGACTGAGGGATAATAAAGTTTTGTGAATCAACATTTATTTATATTTTTGCATTGATCGCGCAACAGTCAACAGTTAACAGTTATCAGTGACCAGTTATCAGTTACTAGTTGCTAGCAATTAATCATAAAAAGGCGAAACGGTGTAGGTATTATGAGAGAATTTTATAGCTTAGGAATTTATTTTCTGATTTATTGCGTTTCTAGCCACAGACAAAAGTTTCAGTTTCATCTACGATTATTCCCTAGCTAGAAGCGCTATACAGCAGCCCCCTATGGAACTAAGAGATTCAGTACGCCGGACAAAAATTGTTGCCACGATTGGACCTGCTACCAGCAGCCCTGAAGTCCTTAAGGCTCTCATTGAAGCAGGTGCAACAACGCTGCGCCTCAATTTTTCACATGGAAGTCATGCCGACCATCAGCGTAGTATTCGGTTGATTAGGCAAACAGCATTTGAATTAAATAAACCAGTGGCGATTCTGCAAGATTTGCAGGGTCCCAAAATTCGTTTGGGTAAATTTGAAAATGGATCGATAGTGGTAGCCAAGGGCGATCGCTTCACTTTGACTAACCGTCCAGTTGTTGGTACTCAAGATATTAGCTGCATTACCTACGAACATTTGGCAGAGGAAGTTCCTGTTGGCGCGAATATTCTTCTTGATGATGGAAAAGTGGAAATGCAGGTTGTGGAGGTAGACAAAGAAAAGGGCGATTTGCATTGTAGCGTTACCGTCGAAGGTAAGCTTTCTAACAACAAGGGTGTTAATTTCCCCGGCGTTTATTTGTCTATCAAGGCATTAACCGATAAAGACCGCGAGGATTTAGTCTTTGGTTTAGATCAAGGTGTAGATTGGGTCGCACTTTCCTTCGTCCGCAATCCACAAGATGTCATGGAAATTAAAGAATTAATTTCTAGCGCGGGAAAACAAGTACCAGTAATAGCAAAAATTGAAAAACACGAAGCTATTGAACAAATGGAAGCTGTTCTGGCTTTGTGTGACGGTGTAATGGTAGCAAGAGGCGATTTAGGTGTAGAACTTCCAGCAGAAGATGTCCCCGTGCTGCAAAAGCGTTTAATCGCCACTGCAAACCGTTTGGGTATTCCGATTATTACCGCTACCCAAATGCTAGATAGTATGGTTAGCAATCCTCGTCCAACAAGGGCGGAAGTATCGGATGTAGCCAATGCAATCTTGGATGGTACGGATGCGGTAATGCTTTCTAACGAAACGGCCGTAGGTAAATACCCGGTAGAAGCAGTAGCTACAATGGCCCGAATTGCCGAACGGATTGAAAAAGAAGATTTCCCAAGTAAAAATACTAATCAATTACCAGACCCAAGACGTTCGATTCCTAATGCTATTTCTCAAGCAGTAGGTCAAATTTCCCAACAGCTTGAGGCCGCTGCAATTATGACACTTACTCAAACTGGTGCTACTGCCCGTAACGTGTCTAAATTCCGTCCTCGCACTCCAATTTTGGCAATAACACCCCATGTAAACGTAGCCAGACAGCTGCAATTGGTATGGGGAGTCAAACCATTATTAGTTTTAGAGCTACCTTCGACTGGTCAAACCTTTCAAGCAGCTATCAACGTCGCTCAAGAGAAAAATTTATTAAACGAAGGCGATTTAGTTGTCATGAGTGCGGGTACTCTTCAAGGAATTTCCGGTTCTAC
Source organism: Calothrix sp. CCY 0018 (assembly GCF_963920925.1). Classification (NCBI taxonomy): domain Bacteria; kingdom Bacillati; phylum Cyanobacteriota; class Cyanophyceae; order Nostocales; family Calotrichaceae; genus Calothrix; species Calothrix sp. CCY 0018. The sequence goes on from NZ_CAWUDI010000029.1 coordinate 60,954, forward strand.
CGATTTAATTAAAGTTGAAGTGGTAACTGCTGTACTCGGACAAGGTATAGGATTGGGACAAGGTTCTGTCAGTGGTCGCGCACGGGTAGCTCATAGCGGTATAGACCTAAATAATTTTAATCCAGGAGAGATTTTAGTTGCCCCAAGTACAAATGCGGATTTTGTCGAAGCAATTCGCAAATCTAGCGGCATTATCACCGAGGAAGAAAGTCTTACTTCTCATGCTGCCGTAATCGGATTGCGTCTTGGGGTACCTGTAATTGTTGGAGTTAAAAATGCAACTCAAATGATTAGAGATGGAGCTATTCTGACTATGGATATACAGCGGGGTACAGTTTACTCCGGTGCGGTAGGAACTTCTTCAACATAGCTCACGGAGTTAGGAGTTAGGAGTTAGGAGTTAAGAGTTAGGAATTTTACAACTAACAACTAACAACTAACAACTAACAACTAACAACTAACAACTAAAGATATTTTTTTAATACTTCGGTAGTAGCTTCTCCTGTTTTCTCCCAACTGTACTCACTGGCTTGCTGAAGACCATTAGAAGAAAGTTGCGATCGCATTAATTCGTCTGTAGCAATTATTTGCATGGCTTGGGTAATTTTACTTTGATCGTAAGGATTAACAAGAATTGCCGCATCACCAGCAACTTCGGCTAAAGATGAGAGATTGGAGGTAATTACGGGAGTACCGCAAGCCATTGCTTCAAGCACTGGAAAACCAAAACCTTCCCAGAGACTAGGAAAAACTAAAGCAATGGCTTGATTTATGATTTTTGGCAATTCTTGATAATTTACGTAATCTAGGAATTTAACTTGATGTTGAATTCCTAATTCCTCAATTTGAGAGTGTAATTTAGGAGTATGACGTTTGTCAGAAGAACCTGCAAACCATAGTTGATAATCTTCATAATTGCTAATTTGCTGTTTTAACTGCGCGAAAGCGGTTATAACTCTGGATAAATTTTTGTGTAAATCGTGTCTACCTATGTAAAGAAAGTAGGGACGACTTTTATGATTATTTTTTAGATCGTTGAGTAAGCGGAAATTATTTGCATCGTAAGCTAAAGGAATCGGCGTAATCTTACTAGCTTTAATATCATAAAATTCACAAATATCTTTAGCGGTAGCTTGAGAATTACAAATGATGTGTTCCGCTTGTGAAAGTACTTGAGGAATATAGTAACGGTGATAGTAAGTTAAAGGCGATAATCGTTCGGGAAAGCGTAGAGGTATTACGTCATGTACGGTGACGATGTAACGACAGTTGGAGTACAGAGGTGCTTCCGGTTGAGGAGAAAATAGAAGCTTCGCTTTGAGCTTGCGATAGACTTGCGGTAATTTGAATTGCGTCCATACAAGCCTATTAAAATGCCCTTTAGTACCTCTCTCGGGTGTGAGATTATCGGGAATTGGGCAGCAATTAAAGTTCGGGTAGCTGCCACTTGTTAATAATGTCGGTTGAAGTTGTTTTAGATAAGGAAATAGATTAGTCGCATAGTTACTTATACCTGTAGGCTTAGAAAAAACAACTGATAAATTAATTAATAATTGGTTCATTTATAAGGGATTAGGGAATGGGGAGTAGAAAGTAGCAGTGAGGATTTCTACAGGTGCAAACGGCTTCTCTTTGATAAGTAATTATTACCTAAATGTTATCTAGCTATATTTATTTGTGCCTATTTACTTAATTCACATCTTGCCCCATTGTTGTCAAGTCCAAATTCCCGCCTTGAAATTTATTCCAAGAGGTTGTTAATAATAATGCAAGATGTAAATTAAAATGCATTCTATACTATGCCCAGTCGTCTTAAGACGACTTTGTATATAAGCCTGGGAATTTATTCCAAGGCGATGTGGATAATAGTGCAAGATATGAATACGAAAGATAATTTACTTTGATATTACTTAAATAATGTTAAATTCTAAACATCATATCATAACTGGTAAATTATTGATACAATGGCTTCATCTTAGTTCTTTGAGTAGATTGCCGACTGTACATTAATAAACCGTAAAATTTCCCAAATGCTACTTTAGGTCTAATAAAAATTAAAATAAAGGCATAGACGAATAAGCGAAGTAATCTAATCGTAAAAATAAAATCATTAGTATATCTTTCTAAAGTTAATAGATAACTGTAGGTACTATGACTGATTTTCCGAGAAAGATATCTGTTGGTAATCGATGAAGGTTGATGTAGTACGCCAAAGTCTTTAGTTACTGCAATTAAATACCCTTGATTCGCATAACGCCTACAAAAATCAAAATCTTCGTAATAGAGAAAGTAAGCATCGTCAAATTGCGGACAATCATAAAAATTACGTAGATTTACTATTAGGCTACAGCCGGAAACCCAATCGCAAATAATATAGGGAGCATCTGTATTTGTTAATAAATCTTCAGTCTTGATTTTTCCAGTTTTAGAAATAAAGCGCCCTCCAGCAAACCAAATTTCATCTTTCGGGGTATGAATAATTGTGCCAAGAATGGAAATTTCTGGATATGACTGAAAAAATAAATTAATTTTTTCTAACGAATTATCAGATAAATAGGCATCTGGGTTAATAATCCAAACGACTGCTTGGGAATCTTGGCTATAAATCCACTTCATACCATAGTTACAAGCGCGGCCGAAACCCATATTGTATCCAGCATCGAGAACTTGAACGGATTCGTTGTTAAGTTCTCTAATCGAATCATCATCAGGCGAGTTATTGATAATAAGAGTTGTACACTCAATACTTCGATCCACAGGTAGGGAACCGATTAGTTTGGCAATCAGTTCGGACGAATAGTAGTTAACGGTTAAAAAATAAATCACGATAGTTCTATTTGACAGTCGTCACCAATCATAAATCGCAAGGCTTTAGGACGACGGGGTGCGAGTGTTACCTGCGCCCTTTGTCCTATTAAACTATCAATAATTCTTTGATGAATTCCGGATATCTTAGCACCTTGGAGGACAACACTGTGTTCTAACTCGGTATCTACTAAAGTTGATTCGTCAGCAATGCTGGTATAAGGACCAATAAAACAATTTTCTAAATAACAATTATTACCAATAATTACCGGGCCGCGAATCGTACAGTTAATAACTTTTGAACCACGACCGATTTCCACTCTGCCAATTACTTGACTTTGGCCATCCACAACTCCCTGAATCGATGTTTGTAGGCAGGTATCAAGAATTAAACGATTAGCTTCTAATAAATCGTCTTTTTTTCCTGTATCTAGCCACCAACCTTCAAGTTTACAGGCTAACACCTGCTTTTTCTGACTAATTAAATATTGAATAGCGTCAGTTATTTCTAATTCACCCCTTGCAGAAGGTTGAATACAAGCAATGGCTTGGTGAATAATTTCAGAAAAGAAGTAAACCCCTACCAAAGCCAAATTGGAAGGAGGAACCTTTGGTTTTTCAATTAGTTCTAAAACTTTGCCACTTTCATCAACTTTAGCAACTCCGAAAGCGCTAGGATTATTAACGGCACGCAATAGGATTAGTGCGTCGTGGTGTTGCTGTTGGAATCGTTGGAGAAAATAACTTAAGTCTCCTTGTTGAATAAGATTATCACCTAAGTACATTACAAAAGGCGAATCTTCTAAGAAAGCTTGAGCAACCTTCACAGCATGGGCAAGTCCTGCTGGTTGCTCTTGTAAAATGTAGGTGATACTGGCTCCGAATTTATCCCCATTTCCGGTTTTAGTTTTAACTTCTTCTCCAGTCTCTGGTGAGATGATGATACCGATATCAGTAATACCGGCTGCTACCATTTCTTCGATGCCATACCATAAAATAGGTTTGTTCGCAACAGGTACAAGTTGTTTGGCTCCGGTGTAAGTAAGGGGGCGTAGTCGTGTACCTTTACCGCCAGAGAGGATTAATGCTTTCATATATTTCGAGAATAGGGCATTGAGAGTGGGGCATTGGCAATTAAGTTAGTATAAAACTTGCAGCGAATAAATTTTTTAGCTTTTGTAATTCACCTTTCATAATTTACGAATTACTTGATTGTCGAAACTCTTGAAGCATTTCTCTTAAGCTTTGTCGCCAGTGAGGTGGATAGGATGGAGTAAGCCCCGATATTTTGGCACAATTGAGAACTGAATAGCTAGGGCGAGTCGCAGCAGTTGGGTATTCGGAAGTCGAAATAGGAATGACGCGCTCAATCTTCAAAGGAAAGTTTAATAATCTTGCTTCCTCAAAAATAGCGACAGCAAAGTCATACCAACTGGCTACACCGCTGTTGGTGTAATGGTAAGTGCCATTTTCCCAAGGATTTTTGGAAATTAGTAAGCCTATAGTTTGCGCTATGTCTTTTGCCCTGGTGGGACTACCAATTTGATCGGCGACTATTTTGAGTTCTGACTTTTGTGCCCCTAGTCGCAACATTGTTTTAACAAAGTTGCTTTTACCCGCCGTACCATAAACCCAAGCTGTACGTAAAATTAAGTGGTTGCGACAATTTAACCGAATTGCTTGTTCTCCTGCTAACTTAGTCTTACCGTAAACGCTTAAAGGGTTAGTTGAATCATTTTCCTGATAAGGACAACTGCTTTTACCATCAAAAACATAATCAGTAGAAATATGAATCAATAAAGCTCCTAGTTTTTCAGCTTCCTCAGCTAGAACTTTCGAGGCTATAGCATTAACTGTGTTTGCTAATTCCGGTTCGCTTTCAGCTTTATCTACGGAAGTATAGGCGGCAGCATTAATGATTATTTCTGGTTGGTGTTGCAAAATTTTGTCCCGGAGGGTTTCGGGTTGAGCAAGTTCTACTACCGGGCGTGCTACAGGTATTAGATGACTGTAGGGTTGAAGAGTTTTTCTTAATTGAGTACCTACTTGACCATTGCAGCCAATTAGCAAAATTGATTTACTCATGATGAAACACTCCCTACATTTTCAATCTATAAACTAGTCTATAAATTCTATCCACGTAAAAAATCATATAGGGAAAGGCGATCGCCGATCAATAGTTACGCAACGAGAATTAAGCAGACAAATAATAGTTTACATTAGTATTTTTAATCCTTAAAAAAGAATAATTCGGTCAGTGTTATCACTGATTGCATAAATCAAAACAGAAAATTATTACTTATTTTTATTTAAAATAAAAACATAAATCAATTATTTTTGAGCCATAGTTTTATAACCAAAATGTTGTATATCAGTTAAAATAATCGATTTAATCTGAATTTAAAGACTTATAAGAAATGCTTGTTTTGAATTTATTTTTCAGTATATATACGATATTAAGATTTTGTTAGATCACAAATTAATATAGAGTACAGCAGATGCTGTAATCTTGAATATTTGATGATTAAAATAAAATTTGCTTATAGCATAATCTAGTTGATAGATAAATCTTTGGGTAAAGTTTTTAGCCTTAAATAATTATTTTTGGCAGCGAATATATAAAAGGATATAAAAGCAGTAGTAACTCCTATATCATGATTTAAAATCTTACGGTTAAAAAATAATTAGTGTTAAAGAATACTTATGCTTTATGGTTAAAAGTTTAGTATTTGTTTACATCCATTCTTTTAAAGATTCTATGAAACGCTTATAAATAGGTTGTTTTTCAAAAAAATAACCTACCTCCCTAGAAATACTACTTATAGTAGACGACAAAATTTAGTGTGCTAATCTTGCTATAATTCATACTTGAATGAAAGTTTAATTTTTTCTTAAAATTATAAAACTTCTGGTTTTATGATTTTTAGCCACGTGGTATAGGAACCCTGACGAAAGCAAACGTTTGCAATGTTTTTTTGTGTTGTTCCCTAATAAACCTATGCCTATTAATTTATTCGATGCTAACTTCTATCGCTCGGCTAATTCAGATTTGAATGGCTTAAGCGATGACCAAGCATGGTCGCATTTTAAAAACTACGGTTTAGAAAATGGACTAGAATTCTCATCATTAGTTGATTTAGATTTTTATCGTGCTAGCAATAGCGATCTAGCTGACTTAAATAATAGACAAGCTTACGAGCATTTAGTAAATTATGGTGTCAGCCAAGGGCGGAAATTCTCCTCAATTGTTGACTTGAATTTCTACCAAGAAAGTAATAGTGACTTAGCTAATTTAAATAACGAAGAGCTATTTGAGGATTTAAAAAATCGGGGTATAGCGGCAGGAGATTCCTTTTCACCATTTGTCAGCCTTGACTATTATTTAGCTGATAATCCTGATGTTGCTCAAGCTTTTGGTAAGAGCTATAAAAAGGCATTTGATAATTTGGTAATTGAAGGTTTGAATAGCGGCGATTCTTTGTCACCAGCTTTTGATGCACAATTCTATAAAAATGCTCATACCGATTTAGCGGCTACCACGCTAGATAACGAGCAGCTTTTAGAGCATTTTGTGCTTAATGGCTTAAATGAAGGGAGAGCATCAGCGCCGGGATTTGATGTTAAGTACTATTTGGATAACAATCCTCAATTAAATGATTCAGTGGTTACTTATACCGATGCTTACGAACACTTCGTCACTACGGGTTTGAAAGATGGACTTAATGCCAGTGGATTTATTGAAAGCGACTATGCAGGTAACAGCTTAGAAAGCGCTCATGGAGTAGCTTTAAACTCTGGGGAAATAATTTTTAGAGAGTCTATTGGCAACTCTGACACAGATGATTTCTATAGTTTGAGTTTGAATAATCCCATCAGCAATCTCGAAATAAAAATTAACGGATTAAGTGCAGATGTAGATGTGGAATTATTGAACGGCAGTGGTGAAATCGTTTCTCGTGCAGCCAACAACAGTAACATCAACGAATCTCTCAATATTAATAATCTAGAAACTGGAGACTACTATGTTAGGGTTTTTCAAGTAATAGAAGCATCTGATACTAACTATAATTTGAGCCTGTCTGTGATTCCGATAGATACTGAATCCGACACCATAGTTTTGAATGAATCTTCACCCGTTCCAGCTTCTCCAGCTTCTCCAACTTCTCCCACACCTCAGCCTATACCTGCATCTCCAACCGTAAATCCTCTGATTAAAGAAGTTGTTACACTGACAAATTCTTATCGCAGTCAACATGGTTTGCAACCTCTTACTTTAAATATCGACTTATCCGAATCTGCTCAAGTACATAGTGAAGACATGGCTTTGAATGACTTCTTTAGCCATACAGGTTCCAACGGTACTAAAGTGAGCGATCGCACGAAATCGGCAGGTTATGAATCGTATTATGTAGGCGAAAACATCGCCGCAGGTTACATTGAGGCCGAAGAAGTTGTTAGAGGATGGATGAATAGTCCCGCACATAGCGAAAATATTCTCAATGCCAACTATACAGAGATGGGAGTTGGGTATCATTACCTAGCTAACGATACGGGAGAGATAAACTACAACACTTATTGGACGCAGGATCTTGGCGTGTAGTTTAAACCTCAAATTAGAAACCTTGTCAATACAATGTAGAGGCGTGTTAACGGAACGTGCCCTTCGGGGCATTGCATCACGCCTCACTTGTATAAAGACTAACCAATATATATTCAAGACTTACGCAGCGACAACAGAAAATATAGTGTTCTAGATATTGAGAACCCCCCAACCCTGCTTGAAAAGGGGGAACTTGCGTAAGCCCTAATATTTTTAACATCAAGGAAAAACTTCAGCCATGTTAAAAGATTTACCAGCTGCATCTTTCTCAGAAACAATTGGGCTATTACTTATTTGCCAATCAATAGCTAAATCGGTATCGTTCCAAAGAATAGTACGTTCTCCATGAGGTGCATAATAATCTGTAGTTTTGTAAAGAACTTCTGCAACTTCGGAAAGCACTATAAAGCCATGAGCAAAGCCTGATGGTATCCATATTTGACGCTTATTTTCGGAGCTAATTTCATAGCCCACCCATTTACCGAAAGTAGGAGAGCTTTTTCTAATATCTACTGCTACGTCAAATATACTACCAGCAACAGCGCGTACTAATTTTCCTTGCGGTTGCTCGATTTGGTAATGTAAACCTCGCAGTACATTTTGTTTTGAATAAGAATGGTTATCTTGAACGAAGTTAACTTTAATACTCGTTTTATCGGTAAATTTTTTTAAATTAAAAGCTTCAAAGAAAAAGCCGCGATTATCGTGAAAGATTTGTGGTTCAAGAATTAAAATATCAGGAATTTCAGCAGAAATGATTTTCATGGACTTGTCATAAACTATTCCTGAATCTTTATCGTACTATCATTTGGTAACAAAATTTCAACAAATAATTTAACAAATGATTTTCAATTAATAGAAATCACCAATTTACCACGTTTTACCAAGTCTACCTCTAAAGCCGTCAAAAGTTCCAAAAGTGCAAGCCCATACTTTGAGTAAAACCAAATCGGGTTCGTAACGTATAATCCTAACTATCATATCTATTAGACATTTTAATCTATAGACAATACAAAAATGTAACATTCGCTTATTTGAGTGACGAGTTTCAAAATAAGTATGATTTCGGCAAGCATAGTAATAACGAGATGGAGAACAAATAAAAGTCAAAATTTCATTGTCTATCTTGGAGAATCTATCTTTGACTTGAGAATAATTACCAAGACGATGTTGCATAATTATGTTTTTGACTACGATTATTTCGTAACCTTGGGATTTAAAATTCATACAGTAGGCGTAATCTACTGCATCAAGAAATAAATTACCTTCAGGAAGTTCAACACATTTAGCCGCGCTTAAGTTTACAAGGGAACCTGAAGTAATCACACCATCACAAGTATAGTAATCTTTTGCTTGAGCATATCCAGTTTTGGGTACAAATTTATAATCTTGAAAAACGTATCCTGGGAACTCTTGCAGGGTATTAATATCAAGTATTTGAGGTGAAATTATACCAATATTATATTTTGTAGATAATTCTTGATATTTAGCTAATAAAACTTTTAAACTATCGGCTGCTGGTTGACTATCCTGATCGAAAAGCCACAGGAAATCATATTTTTTTTCAATAGCACATTTTATAGCTATATTTAATCCCCCATCAACTCCTATATTTTCGGGGTGAAATTCAACTAGAATATTTTTATCTTTATTTTCAAAAATAATTTGCTTTTCAGAATTGTCTATAATAAATATTTCTAATATCGTATAAGATTGTTTTTGAATTGCAGTAATAGTATTTTTAAGTGCTTCTATATCTTGATAAGCTGTAATGTAAGCTGCTACTTTAAAATTCAAATTTAATACCATATAGTTAAGAAAAAATTTCGGAAAGAGGCAATAGGCAACAGGGAATAGGGAATAGGGAATAGGGAATAGTATATAAAGCGTAAATAATGTTTTTAGCTGAATAGCATACCAACTACTGAAGAATCATTAATTTTTAATTTTAATAAAAAAACTTTTCAGCTTTAGCCATTGAGTTCTTAACTTCCAAAATTTACTTGATTTCATCGCTGAGATTTTATTTTGAGCGAACTGTAATTCTTGTAATAAAAGTTGTGAATTATTTTCTTGAATGCAAAAGCGATCGGAATATAATTCATCTTGAATAAAACCAAATATCATCTCCGATTTTTGATATTTTTGAGCAATATCGGCAAATTTATGACAAAAATATTTAGCAAGGTTAAGTGCATATTTATTAGTAGTATTTATCATCGAAGTTGCATGAACTCTATACGCACTAAGAACTTGAGGAACGAACTTACAAGTATAGTTAGCTTGGGCTAATTTTAACCAAAGATCGTAATCATCCCAGCCAAACCAACCATACTCAATTAAATCTGTAGAATATCCTCCAACTTTAAGCAATATCTCTTTATTAAACATAGCCATAGCATCAATATAAGGCTGCGTGACTAATTTATTCACATCCCACTCATGACAGGAAATTCTGTTGATTTCTTTTCTCGTATCATTATCAAATTGGCTTATTTCTGCATAAACAGCAGCATATTTATTTAATTTTATTTGTTCGTAAAGCACTGATAGACAGTGGGGATAAATCCAATTATCAGCATCTAAAATAAATATATAAGGTGAATTGGCTTTTTCTAAACCAATATTTCTGGCATCGGCTAAGCCAGTATTAAACCATTTTTTGATTAAACATATAGGTAAATCAGATTTATGCAAATAATCTTCAACAACAGTTGCGGAATTATCGGTTGAACAATCATCAACTACCAACACCTCAATATTTCCTGCTAAACTCGCAATATCTGAATGAGCTACACTATCCAAACACTCGTTAATATATTGGGAATAATTAAAAAGTGTGATTATAACAGTTATACAAGGATTTTTACAATCTTGATATGCCCGATTATATTTTAATTCCCAAGGATTGTGTCCCTTGCTTTTACACAAATTAGCAGCTTGCGATCGCGCTATAACCAATAATCTTTTTTCTTCTAAGTTATAATCCGATCTTTTTATTCGTAATGGTTGAGAAATCTGTTTTTTGAAACTGTGTACATTCTGCTTAAAATATTTTTCTTCTAATTCTTGGTGATTGGCTAATATTTGAGAATGACGATGATTTAATTCTTCTTGGTTTATAACTAATTGAGATTGCTTTACGTGACTAATCATTATTTAACATCCCTAATCAAAAACCTTAATTTACCCAACTTTTAAACCTAAAGAATGCTTAAATTTCAACCAGGCTCCACGTAATTTCCAAAATTTGCTGGTTTCCATTGCTTTAATAATTTGCTGGCAATGTTCCCATCCACTATGAGCTTGCTGTAGCTGATTTTGATTATCTTCCCATTGCTGCTGTACTTGCTGTAATTGTTTTTTTTCTTGCTCAAGCTGTGATTGTTTGTGATTCAACTGAATTTGTGTTTCTTCAAGTAAAATTTGATATTCTTCGAGTCGATTTTTGACTTTTTTAAATTCAATTTGAGTTTGCTGTAAATTATTTTTTTCTTCTTTCAGCAGTATTTCACTCTGTTGCAACTTATTTAAAGTTTGTTCAAATTCTGTACTTTGAGTTTGAATCTGAACCTTTGAGTTTTGATATTCTACTTGCAGATTTTCTAATTTAGTCTCCGAGTTATTTAGTTGCTCCACAACTTCAAAATACTGTTTATGTAAATTTGCATATTTATTTTCTAAAGAAACAGGATATCCTCTCACAACGAATTGCAATGTATCCGCATCTTCATCTTGCTCGATGTCGTTAGTAATATTTTTATCGAAATTATTTTTATCAATAGCTGGGATTAGATCGGAATTGGAATATATAGGTAACTTTGTTCGCTCTATTACATCTATTAAATATCCAGAATCATCAAATAATTGCTCGACTGTTTCGCGAGTAAAAAACCGCAAATGGGTATTATCTAAAATACCAAGTGGTTTATATTCAAAATTCCCTTGTAATAAAGCAAGCCTAATCGCCCCATGAGCTATATTAGGAATAGAAGCAATAACATATCCTTGAGGTTTTAATATATTGCGGGTTTCTTGCAATACCTTCCAAGGATTGCGTAGATGCTCTAAAATATCGCCGAATATAGCTATATCAAATTTTTGCTTAGATATTTGTTCGGATAAAATATCATTCAAAGATACAAAATCTAAATCGGCAACAATCACTTCATCGCAATAATTTTTGGCAATTTTTGCAGCTTTAGAATTAACTTCTACCCCAATAACTTCACAACCTCTATTAGTAAGTAAGCGAGCTAAATAACCTGTAGCACAGCCAAAGTCAATAACGCGCTTGTTTCTTCCTACCAATGACAGCATTTTCTTTAAACTGCTGTTGTTATCTAAATCTGTTTCTAACAAATTTACTAATGAAGGATAATCTTTTTCCAAGTCGGCATTCATAGCATTATGCTTTTGTTGGTTTTTGTTGGTTTTATTGGTAAGTTATGCTGTAATACCTTGACATTTATTGGTGTATCTACCAGAGCATGAATCCGCTTCCCCGTATCTGGCGGCAATACTTGAAAAACTATGGCGTTATCGATCCAATCAAATGTCATTGCCGTATAGTTTTCTGCACCAGCTACCGTTAAACTATAGGAGCTTGGACGTAATGGTAATTTAAATGTAAATTCAATTTGTAAATTAGTTTCTGCTGCTAATTTTCCAATAGATTGATTTTCTTCAATCGTATTACTACCAATTAGTTCGTTTCCATTTTTATCGCAAACGAAGAATCCGATAATGCAGCCCTGTAACTCTTGATAAACCCGTACTTCAATAACAAGCTTTACTTGTTCGTTAAATCCAAAAATAGGGCTTTCATCAGCTTCTTCTCCGCCTTGATGAAATAGCTGTACATTTTCAATTAATGCTTTACGACTTCCTCTACGAGTTTGTTCTAATTTAATTGCAGAAGTTTGTTCGCTGGTACTTTGAGCAACTGTATTATTATCAACATTCTCTTCCGATGTTACCAATCCTAATTCACTTTCTGTCACCAATTTCATGTATTTGATAATTACATTGTTGGGAGTATCGGAAGCGTAAATTTTCCCAGCATCAATCATTACTGCCGAATTACATAAGGTTTTAATTGCACCAGAATCGTGAGAGACAAATAACGTTGTCACACCACTATCCATCATGCTTCGCATTCGTCGCATACAGCGGTGTTGGAATACAATATCCCCCACAGCTAAAGCTTCATCTACAATTAAAATTTCCGGCTCAACATTTACCGCTACCGCAAAAGCCAAGCGAACAAACATCCCACTTGAATAAGTTTTTACCGGCTGCTCGATAAAATCACCGATATCGGCAAAAGCGGCGATCGCATCAAATTTATCTTCAATTTCTTGTTGAGTTAATCCCAACAATCTGGCATTGAAAAACACATTTTGTGTTCCCGTAAACTCCGGATTAAAACCGCTTCCAAGTTCTAAAAGTGCCGATACCCTACCCCTAACAACTACCTCCCCGACGGTTGGTGTTAAAGTACCTGCAATAATTTGCAATAGCGTACTTTTACCGGAACCATTGCGCCCAACAATTCCTACTGTTTGTCCTTTTTTTATCTCTAAATCAACATCTTGTAACGCCCAAAAATGCGAGATTCTACTTTTACCCGGTAGCAAAATTTCTTTTAATCTATCTACCGGATGAGCATACCTTTGAAAGCACTTTGAGACTTTTTTCAAAGAGATTGCAATGTCTTCACTCATTATGAAGGCTGGTAATTATAAAAACCGACAAGTTAACTTACTACCCTGTTTGAAGCTGGTTAAGATGCTGCTGTAATGTCAGTTTTTAATTATTCCAGTCGATTGTAGATAGTTTTATTTTGTTTGAGTTGCCAATTTGCCGAATTATTCGATAAATATAGGACTTACGCAAAGCCCCCCTTAAAAAGGGGGGTTGGGGGGATCTTAACATTGGGAATACCTAATTTTATGTCCCTTACGGGGCACGCTGAGCCGCACGCTCCGCCTGAACGCTAACGTTGCGATTGCGTAAGTCCTAAAATATGAAAAATAAATCTCAATAAGTGCTTATAACCGCCTTGGAATAAATTCCCAGGCTTATATACAAAGTCTACTAAAGTAGACTGAAATATGAATAGTAAGCGCTGTTTTGGCTCTTCTTTAATAACTAAAGATCGCCCTCACTCTGGAAGAGTGGGGCTACCCAAACAAAGCCCACCTGCGTGGGCTAAATTCGGCGTATCTTTATAAATAAATGGTATTACTACTAACTTAATATATGATTGTAGATAAAATTTTCACAGGATTTTAAAAATTCCTAACTATCTTAATTTATTCAAAATATGGTTATTATGAATATAACTTTTGTCCGTCTGGACGTTGAGAATCTATTGTTTTTTTAAAACTTTCAAAGAATTCTTGTCTAGCTATGGATTCGGATTCAGGTATATTTTGAAAATGTTGTATTCGTTTTCCTAAAATTTCTATGGCTCGTTGGTTTTTCTCTAATTGCTTATTTTTATCCCATACTGCTGTTTCTTTATCTAGTTCTAAAGTCTTTTTCAAAGTCTGAGCATCTGATAATTCTAGATTAATAGGGTTAGGATACCCTTCCAAAAGTAACTGATAACTACCATCGGTAGTATCGTTAGGTGGTAGCAGGGCTATAAAACGGGCTACATTTAATATCTTTCCACTAGGAAGTTCTATCGATTTATTCATTCAAAATAATTTATACTACTTACATATTTATTTTAGCTTTTTGTGATGAAATTTTTACAGTTAAATCTTAAACACAATTTTTTTATGGTGCCTTCGGCTATGAAAAATTAGTAATCTGTAATATTTTAAAATAATTAGGAAATTTTGGAAAATTAATCCCAACTTTTACCTAGTTTACCTCGAAAACCATCTAAAGTACCTTTTAAACAAGCCCATATTTTTAAAAGTTTCTGTTCTGAATCATGTAATAAAATTAAAATAATATGATGAATCAGATATTTAATTCGTCGCAAACAGCTTGTAATGATATACCAACTTTTTGCATGGCGAGTTGCTAAATAGGTATGATTGCGACAAATATAATAATGACGTAAGGCAGAATATTGTTGAAAAATGCTTTCTTTATTGAAAAATTTAACTTTAAGTGGATTACCAAATTTATGTTCTAAAATGGACTGAGGAACTATTAAATTGTGATATCCATTTTGTTTAAGTCGTAGTCCATAATCCATATCTATGCCGTCAATAAATAAATCGGCGCGTGGCGAAATATTTTGTTTGGCAGTTGCTATAGATACTAACGAACCAGAGGTTATAGGAGCATCACATTCATAAGGATAATCATTGTTATGCTTACATCCAGTAAAATGATCTTTAACAAATATTGCACCCGTAATAACTTCGTTTGTTCTAAGATCAATTGAAACAGGAGCAATAATGCCAACAGAATAACTATTATTTAGTTTTTCGTTATAAACTTTTAGAAGTGTTTCTAAACAATTCGGCTGAGGAATACTATCTTGATCGAAAGTCCACAAAAAATCATAACCATGTTTAATAGCAAATTCAAATGCTATGGTTATACCACCAGAAATTCCAATATTTTCGGGATAATTAATAATTTTGATATTATTAGCAATTTCCTGTCCGCTGAAATCTAATTTGTTTTTTAGAGAATTATCTATAATTAAAATTTGTGCAATATCGTAAGTTTGATTTAAGATAGCTTTGATACAGCTTTTAACTGCTTCTGGATCTTCATAAGCAGTAATATATGCTATAACTCTTTTCTGAATTAAAATGTTCAAATTTATATTAATTAGATTGTAAATGTTTAAAATTTATAAGCAAAATTAACCATATTTTATACATATAAATTGAGATTTTTTTGTTGACTACTGTTGATAATTTATTTATGCTATCAGTCTTGATACTATAGTTTGACAAATATATAATATTACTTTTTTTGTTTTTAGGGACTTCCAAATATGTTTAAATTCGTTAACTTCTTTTAGATATTTAAATACAATAATTGTTACTATTCCTACTTGAATACGCCACCTCTTTCTTTCATCCAATCATCATCTATAATAATTCCTAAAGCTTTTTTTAAACGAAGCCATGCTACCCTTAGTTTCCAAAATTTGCTACTTTCCATTGCATTAATCATTAAGTTGAGTTTTTGTAGTTTTACCTGTTGTTCTTCAGTAAGAGATAATGAAGCATTACTATAAAAATAAGCTTTACTAATTTTTTTTGCAGATATGAACTGTTCTAGTTCTAATGTTTCACGAACGGTCTTATTTGTTAAATATAGTTCTAAATATTGCTGAGCCATTTTTTCATAAGATAATAAAGGATAGTTTTTTGTATTCTTCTTAATCTTAATATATTCTTGATGATTACTTTTTATATCAATTAGAGTTTCTAATAGATTATCAGCAGAAGCAGATTTACTTACCCACCCGACTTCAAATTCTTTGACTCTTTCAGATGCTGCACTTAGAGGAGTGGTAACTACAGGAATACAATGTGCTATAACTTCATCAACTGTTAAGCAGTAAGTCTCCGCCCAAATATTAGGAAATATTGCTATATCAATTTGCTCTAAAAGAACAGCTAAATCTTTTCGAGAATACTCACTTCTAATTGTCACATTCTGTATATGTTTGGGTATATTTAGATTAAATCGACCAATAATTTCAAAGTGAAATTCTTTATTCAATTTTTGATCTTGCGATATTTTATCTAATAATTGGATAAATATTTTTGAACCCTTTGCTATATTTATAGAGCCTACTAAAGCTACCTTAATAGGACTCCCGATAGAAAGATCAGTTTGACTAATAAATAATTTTTTATTTTTTTTATCTATATCTGATTCAGTTAAAATACCATGTTTGATTACTTTAAACTTACAACCATCAAGTTTAAGATGATTATACTCTCTTTGAAAATAAGATAATGCAGTTTTAGATGGAGCTATAATATTAACTGCTCCTTCCAGTAGTTTTTGACAATAGTGCTGCCACTGATGCCTTAATTCTTTTCCTTCATTAAATAATGATTGAACGCAGGTTTGACAATATTCCCTAGTTTTATGTTCATAGCAGAAATTTTCTTTATAATCAATAAGATTGTAGCTAGGACATATTAAATAGTAGTCGTGTAAAGATATAAAATAAGGAATGTTTACCTGTTTTATTGCCGAGACTACATCGGCAATGGGCAGACCTTTTATATGATGAATATGAAGTAAAGTCGGCTGAAAATAGCTAAATATTCCTACAAGTAATTGTAAGAAATGAGAACTATGGTTAAAATAATTGTTACCATATGGACGCTGAAATTCACAAGGAAATTTAAAATTTAACTTTTGTTGTTTATAAAATATTTCCAATTCAAGCAAATTAGCATATTTATTATAAAAAATATTATATATGGGTCTATTCTGAGATAAATTTGATATTAATGCTGCACAGTGATACTCTGTACCTCCGAGTGGTTGATTAACGGCAGTATCTACACTATTATGCAATATAAAGCATATAGGTGATAATTTTTTTAATTTCTCTATTTCTAAATGAAGTTTTATATTATCAAGGATATCGTTTAACGGATTAGACTCAATAAAAGAGTATACTTCAGGGAAATACCTTGGATGCAATTTCGCTAAAATTTTGCTATTATCTTCTATTAGCTTTTGTTTATCTGACTTAAATGATTTTGATCCTGCATGGTAAACAAATGTAGCATCATCAACTATATGGAAATATCCTGTTTCTGAAGCTCTGCAACAAAAATCATTTTCTTCTCCATAGCCTCTATAAAAGTTAATTTCATCAAACAAACCGATATTATTTAAAACTTCTCGTTTTATATAGGTACAAAAACCAACAGCCGTAGGAATTCTAGGGTATTTGCGTAAAGAAGTTTTTTCAATTAAACTAGCAAAACTTAAAATAGTGTGTCCATCAGGAATTTCATTCGATTCTAACCAATTAGGAACTGAACATATAGTTCCATTATTTGTTAAAGGGGTAACAGTAGCAACATAATGACTTGAATAAGCTGCAAAAACTAACTTTTCTAGCCAGTTTGGCGTAACAATAGTATCACTATTTAATATTACTACATCAGTTAATTGGTCAGACTCGCGAAATCCAATATTACAATTTTTCACAAAACCAACATTTTGTGAATTTCTAATAAAACTTATATGAGAGTATTGAGATGATAATTCATGAATAAAGTTTATAATTCTTCGATCTGTACTTGAATCATCCATTAACAAAATTTGATGTTTGTCATCAGTATTAAGTAATAAAGATTCGAGACATTTTTTTGTGTCGTGGTAAGCATTATAGATGGGAACAATGATGCTAACAGTATTATTCATATTAAGATATTCATGCATCTTTTTATTCAACAATAAACTAATCGAGAGTGCCAATAGATTTTTTTTCTCCAACAACCACCATAAAACAAGGTTTAATTAACCTTATTTTTGTAAGTAATTCTTCAGTAAAATAAACTATCCTAATTTTGATTTTATTAATCAGCTTAGTTTCATCTATGTTTTGAGCAATACCTTCAAAGATAGGATATGTTAAACCTCCATGGATAACGATTCTAAGAGGCTTAAAATATTTTAAAAATTGTGGTAATAATTCTTGAGAATTACATGCTTCAGATGGATCGAATTCTGGTGGAGTGTGTTGTATCCAAAAACCTTTAACTTTACCCATATGAGTGGTTCTAGTTTTTTTCGATGGAAAAAGTAAAAATAACAAAATTGCCGCAAATATATGATTAGTTAAAGGAATCTGTAAATATTCCGCTCCAATCCATTCGTAAAGATAAATTAGCCCATTTTTATTTAATGCTTTGTGAGCTTGATAAAATAAATTTCCAAGGTTGTAAACGTGGTGAATCCCGTGACAGCCTACTATCAAATCAAAGGAATCTCTCTCCAATATTAAGTCGTTACAATCAATTAAATTGGGTATAAAATTAATATTTGAGTTTGGCTGGTATCTGCCTAGAGAAACTTCGCTTAAGTCGTAACCTTTAACTTCACCAAATTGGATGAATTGTTCTAATTCAAAAAAACCTCTTTCTGATTGCATATCACCGCAAACTAATGCAGCTCCTTTGAGATTATTTAATTTAGATTGCGGCAATCTCTCAGCTAATAATTTGTGGATTAAATGAACGCTTGACTCTCCACCCGAAAAATTATAGGATGTTTTATTTTCAAAGTAAGAAATTGAACACCAAGCTACAGACCTAACTTTGGCAATATCTATATTGTTCCAAGTTTCTTTTGCTTTTTCTAAGTTAGAATTATTCATAATTCAGTTTTGATAATTAAAAAACAATCTGTGCCATCAATTAATGAATTAACTTAAAATAATCGATATTATTTATCATCTAATTTGATAGCCTTTTTTAAATTAAGCCATACACTTCTTAACTTCCAAAATTTACTATTTTCCATAGCATTGATATTTTTTTTAAGTGTTTCTATTTCTTCTTGCAACTGAATAGTTTTAAAAGTTCCTTCATCTAACTTATGTTCGCGTTCCGATATATTATGATGATAACTACTATAGTAACAGCCTTCTTTGAAATTAAGTTTAGTTCTGTTATGGGGAGCAATTCTAAAATAATTTGGATTTACATTATAAGGACAGTAATGAGTTACTAAACTCCGTCTAGTCTGATTGGGATTAGCGTGATTAATTTTAGACCCTCCATGAACAAGATCGGCTGACCAAATCAATACATCTCCTTTTTTTGCTTGAAACTTCTTCAAAGGTAAATTCAATTTTTGAGATTTGCTGTGAAGAGCATCTAAATATTCATGATGCACTTCTAAACTTTGTCCATCCCAATGTTTATATATTCCTTCAAATAAAAATTCTTCTATTTTATGACTTCCTTCATAGTATATTAACTCTCCACTTCCATATTCTATGTCTTCTAACGCAATCCATGAAGCTGCTAATTTCATAGGTGAAGAAAGCACAACATAAGCAGTATCTTGATGCATACCTTGTTCCGTACCTATTTCAAAAGAGAGACTTTGAAATGCTAAAATATTCTGATCAAATATAATTTCTAAAAATCTTAGAATTTTGTCAGCAAACATTGCTTCTAAACACGATGGATAAAGGGCATAAAAATCAAGGATTCTACATCCTGGCTCATCTCGTTTGGAAGTATGCAAACTACTTGTTCCATAGCTACCAGCTGCTACCTTTACACGGTTGTCTAATGATTTCCAAGCTAGCTCAATATCAATGTTTATTTGATCGATCACATCATGAGGAACGGCATTTGGAATAATTACATATCCTTTCTCAACCCAATGATCTAATAGCTGTCTTTCCTGTGCGGTGATAATACCTGCGGCTAATTTTGCCTCAACCTCTTCATGAGCATTAGCCATATCAGTCCAAAGCCCACCGAAATAGCTTCGATATTTAGATGCATTTAGAATCATATCTACTGTATATCCTTAACAATTATTAGTTTTTCAGTCTATATTTCTGAAGCTTACTACGTCTTGAAACTTATACCAAGCTTTCCTTATTTTCCAAAACTTACTGCTTTCTACGTCTTTAATAGTATTTTGGGCTATTTGTAATTCAGCTTGAGTTTGTTGTAATTGCGATTGAGATTGTTCTAATTCAGCTTGGGTTTGTTCTAATTTGGATTGGGATTGTTCCAATTCAGCTTGGGTTTGTTGTAATTGCGATTGTGATTGCTCTAATTGTGCCTGAGTTTGTTGTAGTTGGGATTGGGATTGTTCTAATTGTGCCTGAGTTTGTTGTAGTTGGGATTGGGATTGTTCTAATTCAGTTTGGGTGTGTTGTAGTTGGGATTGGGATTGTTCTAATTCAGCTTGGGTTTGTGGTAGTTGAGATAAACAATGCTGCAAAGTTTTGTCTGTTTTCTGACAATGAGTCTCAAGGGATTTTAGTAAATCATCGAATTCATCAATATATATAGAGTCTATAGGTATTTGTATTTCGTCCAATCTATCAGAGCATATTGCAAGAAAATATATCGGCGATTTCAAACTACAAACCTGTTGATTTAAATGATTAAAACTTCCTTTATAAGCCTTTAGGTGTTTGTGCGAAGTATTTTGTAATGGAAATACAAAAGATCCAATCCCTAATCTTTGTCCATTAAATTCAGTATATTTAAAGTACCTGTTAAGTAAGTTAAGAAACTCATCATAGTAAAGCTCTTTTACATGAAAAGGATTAGAATAATTAGGTTCATCTGAATAAGTTAAGCGATTTGGAGACGAAATTATTAATACTCCATCGGGTTTTAAAACCCTTTTTATCTCCTGCATCATTTCTTCATGCTTATCATGATGTTCTATCGTTTCAAAAGATGTCACCACATCTATAGAATTATCTGCTAAAGGTACCGATTCGCAAGAACCTATTAAAAATTTAAGGTTTTCATAGGTGTAATATTGTTTAGTTGCATACTCTATAGCTTCTTCACTAATGTCAACTCCTACTACAGATTGAGCAACTTTTGTTAATAAAGCAGCACCATAACCTTCGCCACAAGCAATATCAAGTACACGTTTACCTTTAACAAATTCTAAACATAAAGCATATCTATGTAAATGTTCATACTTTATTTGACCATCTAAGCTAGGTAAATATCTTTCACCAGTAAATTTCATAGTAATTTCTAATCTTTAACTCCTACTAAAGCTTGAGCGCAAGGATATTCAATAGAGAACAATCTACACTCTTGAAATCCTGCTTGAATTACTTGCTTCCAAGCATCACAACCATATTCAGTATGTACTAAAAAATCTGCTTTATTATCCTGAGAACCATGATAACTAGGTGGTAAACCTTCACGGTTAATAGTTAATCTATCTACAATCATAGGTATTGTAAAAGCGCAGTAACCCCCTTTTTTTAAGACTCTAAAACACTCTGACAAACCTCTAATTGGGTGTTTTATATGTTCTAAAACATCGGAATGAATAATTAGATCAAAATACATATCTGGAAATTTGATATTCATCATATCGATTTCTGGATATTTCTTAATTGTATGACCAGATAATTTTGACAAAAATGGTGTTAAGCTACCTGCCTCATTTATTTCTAAAATATTTAACTTGTTTATTTCTTTTTGTGTCACGAAATTTGTAAATATACCTTTATATCCATAAATTTGCATTATTGCTAAGGCTAATGCCATTGAACGTAAATTAGAATTACATTTTACACAGTGCAATCCTTGTTGTTTATTAATATATTCACATTCATGGCTACCTATACGCCATTCATCTATCAATTCTTGCCAAAGAACTGGATTGTATTTAAACTCATTGGAACCGCAACAATAACAAATCATTGGACTAAGAAATTTTGGAATAATTGATGATCTCTCAATGTTTTAAATTCATGGCTTACTTTAACATCTGTAAATCTGATAAAGCCAAAAGTTAAATCTGTAACTCCTGACTCTAAAGTAACGGCAGCTTGAATCCAGTCAATCATTTCATGATTTTCTTGGCTACCATCAGCAATAGCTGGTTCAAGAGAATAACTATCGTTTTTGATATGAGGCCATTTGAATTTAAAACTAACACAAACTGTTTGATTCTTTTTTAAAGGAGGTAGTTGATACTCATATTGTTTTGTATTCCAACCAGCGATTGAAACTCTTAATCTATCAAACATAGATATGCCGAAAATGGGACTAAGAATATCATCATGGCTAACTATTGTTCCCTTAATTATTAATGTTTCACCCGGTAAGACAAAAGCAGTTTCTTTTTCTCGATCATCCAATATACTTAAACTTAGAATCTCACATCGGCCTGTACCAAATCTTTTAAAATTAGAAAAACTAAGATAGTTTATTTCTGTATAAGGATTTATGTTTAGACTATCTGCTTGCTTTTGAGATTTAACTTCTAAACTGCCGTTATTTATCTCTTGATTTGTAAATTCTTGATTATAAATTCTTGAAGCTTCCGACTCACTTTTAATTCTTTGATTAATTTTGTCATATATCCATGCCTGATATGACTTACTTACTTCTGCTGGATTACCTCGTTCGACTAACTTACCTTCATTAAGCCAAAAACAATTGGTACAAAGGCGATTCACAGAACCTATATCATGGGAAACAAATAAAATTGTCCCATTATTATCTTGAAATTCTTTAATTTTTGCCATGCAACGATGCACGAAAACTCCGTCTCCTACAGATAAAGCCTCATCTACAATTAGAATTTCTGGTTCAACATTTATCGCTACCGCAAAAGCTAGACGAACAAACATTCCACTTGAATAAGTTTTTACGGGCTGTTCAATAAATTCTCCGATATCAGCAAAAGAAGCAATATCATCGAATTTGGCTTCAACTTCTTTTTGACTTAACCCTAATAATCGCCCATTAAAAAATACATTTTGCCTTCCGGTAAACTCTGGATTAAAACCACTTCCTAACTCTAAGAGTGCAGAAATTCTTCCTTTAACATTCATCTCTCCTGTAGTAGCTGCTAATGTGCCAGCAATAATTTGTAGCAGCGTACTTTTCCCAGAGCCATTTCGCCCTACAATGCCTACAGTCTGCCCTTTCGGTATTTCTAAATTAATATCTCGTAACGCCCAAAATTCTTGAGCATAAGTCTTCTGAGGTAATAAAAGTTCTTTTAAACGGTCAACCGGATGATTATACCGCTTAAAACACTTAGAAATATTCTGGAGTGAAATCGCAATTTCTTCACTCATAATAATGTAAATCCTACAACGCTCACACCACACTCGACATCAATAGATTCCCTGGTAATCATAATGTATCCGGAATAACTTTTATACTTAATTTCCTTTTTTAAAAGTATTTTCCAATGTTAGCTACAGCTATGTTTTAAAGGATAGAATATTACTTTTTCGCATCTTATATCTCACGCTTACTAATGGCTTAAAATACATTAATCTACAAAACATCAGCAAAAGCTGGACGTAACTTTTTGTATACTAAAAAACCGACAACAAACACAACTACCGATACAGGAAAAGCTATCCCCAACTCGCCCCAATGCTTCACCTCCCCTGTCAAAACAAATTCGCGGTAAACCTCTACAATCGCCGCCAGTGGATTTAACCATAATACCCAGTTTCGCCAACTCTCCGGAATTGATGTAATCGGATAAACTATCGGCGTAACATAAAACCAAATATTTAGAATAACATTTAATGTTTGCGGAATATCCCGTAAAAATACGGTTAATCCTGCCACCAAGTAACCCAAACCAGCGGTAAGTAATAGCTGCGGTATCCAAACTAGAGGTAATAGCGCCAATGTTGTATGTAAAGTCCCCGAAGACACAGCCACAAAAAAAATCAGCAATATCAAACCAAACGAACTTTCGATAAAAGCTGACAAAATCGTCACTAAAGGCAGTAAAGTTAACGGAAATACAACTTTTTTGACTAAATTAGGCTGACCAATTACCGAACTAGCAGATTGAGTTAAACCAGTACTAAAAGCAATCCAGGGAAGCAATCCTGCAAATAGCCATAATCCGAACGATACATTTTCATTTGCGGGTAGACCTTTAAGACTCAACTTTACTTTTAATACTACGGAAAACACGTAAGTATAAATCAGTAATTGCGAGAGCGGATTAACTACAGACCATAAATTACCTAAAACAGAACCTTTATACCGTGCTTCCAAATCGCGTCTGACTAAAGTTCTCAACAAATCGAACTTCGTCCAAAGCCGATCGCTAATCGGTAGGATACGTCTTAACTTACTTCCAACACGGAAAAACAACTGCATTGTTGGCATAGACTTCCCATTCCTCACACGTTAATAATCAATTCGTAATTAGCCGCCAAAGTTTATTGATAACCTATTGATAGCCGTTAAAAACCTGAATCATTCTTCTTTGTAAGCAACTGTCTACAGGAAATATTCTTTTTAATCACGCTTTTAAAAGTTACTTATACTCATTGAAGGCAAACAAAATTTTTAAATAATCATACAACGAAATGGGTAATTGGTAATTGGTAATTGGTAATTGGGCATTGAGCATGGGGCATAGTTAATATTCTAAAATTTCTCCTTGTCCCCTTGTCCCCTTGTCTCCCCTCTCCCCATCTCCCCATCTCCCCATCTCCCATCTCCCCATCCCCCCATCTCCCATTACCTAATTCCCAGAAGTACCTTATTCAGCTAAACTTAGTCTTGGTTTACTGCATTTATTTCATTATTTATCATTCGGCATGGAATTAGGACAAAAAGTTAAGGTAGTTCGTTTACGCGATCGCTTATCTTCCAGAAATACATCTGGCAAGTTAGGACTCGTCGGTACCATCAAGGATTTTAAAATCACTGATGGTATGGGTGTTGGCTGCGTAGTTAAGTTTGATGACAATTCTTCCACTTGGTTTTTTGAAGATGAACTAAAAGTAGTGCAATAGATGGAAGCGTCTTAAAGAAATCTGCTGTTAACTTGAAGTTGATTATAAGAGCGGAAATTGGAATTTATAAAATGTCTCAGATATTGACTTTTTTGGGTGAAAGC
Organism: Calothrix sp. CCY 0018; assembly: GCF_963920925.1. Taxonomy (NCBI): domain Bacteria; kingdom Bacillati; phylum Cyanobacteriota; class Cyanophyceae; order Nostocales; family Calotrichaceae; genus Calothrix; species Calothrix sp. CCY 0018. The sequence goes on from NZ_CAWUDI010000029.1 coordinate 85,942, forward strand.
AGCGCGGCTCGAACTAAGATTGCGATCGCGTCTGCTAAATCCCTGGCAAATCAAGGAAAGCGGGTTCTTTTAGCAAGTGGTGCAGAACCCGTTTTACCCGTTATGTTGGGGCACGATTTAGGCCCAGCTCCTCAAGAAATTGGTGCTAATTTACAAGCGGTACAGTTTCAATCTTCCGTGTTGTTGGAACGCAATTGGGAAGAAGTTAAGAAATTAGAAGCGCAATATCTCAAAACACCTATTCTCAAAGATGTATACGGGCAAGAGTTATCAATCTTACCTGGGATGGATGGCGCTTTGGCACTTAATGCTATCCGCGAATATTTTGAGAGCGGAAAATATGACGCTATTGTCTACAACGGTACGGGCGATTTAAACACCTTGCGGATGTTGGGAATGCCTGAATCTATCAGCTGGTACGTGCGTCGTTTCCGGCAATTGTTTGTCAATTCGGATTTGGGAAGGACAATTTCTGATTCACCTTTTATCCAACCGTTAATTTCCACTTTTCTCAACATCAACCCGATGGCAGATAACTTTGCTCAACCTACAAACCAAGCTACTAACATCTTGGATAAAGGTAAACAAGTTCTTGCCAATCCCCAGCAGTTTAGCGCTTTTTTAGTAACAACCCCAGACCCCATCGAAGTGGTAACTAGCCGTTATCTGTGGGGAAGTGCCCAACAGGTTGGTTTAACTATTGGTGGCGTTATTGTAATTTCTCCCGATGGTAATTCAAATCTCTCCGAAGACTTTGCTCCTTTACAAGTAACTAATATCCCAGATATTAAAGAAGGTAACTGGCAGCAATTAGTTGATGCTCTGCCTGATTTCACGGTACAGACACAACAAGCCCCCAGACCAATCGAAATTGATGTCAACGCCCGCCAGGTACGCTTATTCCTGCCAGGATTTGATAAAAAACAAGTCAAACTAACTCAATATGGGCCAGAAGTTACCATAGAAGCGGGAGATCAAAGAAGAAATATATTATTACCTCCAGCCCTCAGCGGTAAACCCGTAGCGGGTGCGAAATTTCAGAACCAATATTTGATAATTTCGTTTTAAAAATAATGGGGCATAGGGCATTGGGCATGGGGAGTTAGGAGTTAAGAGTTAGCAGTTAATAACTAAATTTCTCCCCCCTCTTCCCCCTCTCCCCCCTCTACTCCATACTCCCTACTCCCTACTCCCTACTTCCTACTCCCTACTTTCTACTCCCCCATCCCCAATATTAAAAAATGTCTGAATCAACTCAACCAAAATCAGAAGCTGCCAATCGCAGTGCCAAAACCAGACAGTTGCTAGGAATGAAGGGTGCAGCGTCTGGTGAAACTTCTATATGGAAGATTCGCTTGCAGTTAATGAAGCCGATTACCTGGATTCCCTTGATTTGGGGGGTTGTCTGTGGTGCGGCTTCTTCGGGTAACTACACCTGGAGTTTGGAAAATGTTCTCAAATCAGCAGCTTGTATGTTGCTTGCTGGCCCAATTTTGGCAGGTTATACCCAAACTTTAAACGAATATTACGATCGCGAAATTGATGCTGTTAACGAACCCTATCGTCCGATTCCTTCGGGTGCGATTCCTTTACCCCAGGTAATTACGCAAATCTGGGTATTATTGTTTGCCGGTTTGGGTTTGGCTTTTGCTTTGGATCAATGGGCGGGAAATGAGTTTCCGACTATTTCAGTAATTGCCGTACTAGGTGTTTTGATCGCCTATATTTATTCTGCACCACCCCTTAAGCTAAAACAAAACGGCTGGTTGGGTGGTTATGCCCTTGGTGCGAGCTACATTGCTTTTCCTTGGTGTACTGGCCACGCATTATTTGGCGAGTTGAACTGGCAAGTAGTAGTATTTACCGTTGTATATAGTTTGGCTGGCTTAGGAATTGCGATCGTCAATGACTTTAAGAGCGTAGAAGGTGACAAGCAATTTGGGCTGAAATCCTTACCAGTAGTCTTCGGAGTCAAAAAAGCAGCTTGGATTTGCGCCGGAATGATTGATATTTTCCAAGTTGCGATCGCGGCATATTTAATTTACCTGCATCAAAATTTGTACGCTGCCATACTACTTCTGCTAATAATTCCTCAAATCACATTGCAAGATATGTACTTCTTGCGCGACCCCTTAGAAAACGATGTAAAATATCAAGCTAGTGCCCAACCATTTCTAGTTTTAGGGATGTTAGTCGCGGGTATAGCACTCGGTCATTCCGGTGTTTAATCAATTACCAATGAACAATTATCAATTGTCAATCAATAATAAATGAAACAAGTTGATAGTTGATAATTTGTAACTGATAACTGATAACTGATAACTAATAACTGATAACTGATAACTGAAAATGATTTTTCAAATACTTTATTACTTAGTTAATGCGATTCAGCCTTTCTTGGTGCCCATTTGCTTTGTCTGTGCTTGGGGATTAGTTATCTTAGGAGGCTGGAGTATGTGGACTGCTGCACGAGATAGCGTCAAGACAGCACAGCAAATGCATCAAATTCCATGTTCTGGCTGTCAATATTTTACCGACAACTACCGTCTAAAATGCACGGTAAATCCTTCTATGGCTAACACCGAAGAAGCAATAGAATGTATGGATTATCAACCTAAAACAAATCCAATGTTTTATTAAGAGTGATAGTTGATAGTTGATAGTCGTTTTATTAACCACTAACTACTAACATTTAATGTTTGTTAAAAAACTGTTAGATTGTCCAGAGTTTATCGCGGGTGACAATACTATTTTACGAGAATTGCTTCACCCGGATAAACAACCTTTAGAATTACGCTATAGTTTTGCTCACGCGACACTACCAATTGGGAAAACTTCTCAGCCGCATTCTTTAACAACTTCAGAAGTTTACTACATTCTCACTGGTAAGGGAGAAATGCATATTGATGATGAAATTCAAATTGTGGAACCGGGTGATGCAGTGTACATTCCTCCCAATGCAAAACAATTTATTCACAGTTGTGGCAACGAACCATTAGTATTTATTTGCATCGTAGATCCAGCTTGGCGTAAAGAAGACGAAACGGTTTACGAATAGTTTTGAAATGAAAAAATATTACAAAACAATTGATTCTCGAATTCCAAAATTATTGGCTTTATCAGTAGGAATATTTTTTGTATTTTCTTGCACCAGTTACGCTCAACCCACACAAACAACAAAAAATTCTTGCGCTACACAATTCTCAAACAGTCAATGCGTTGATAATTTAAAACAAATCTTACCCGAATTAAAAAAATCTCAAGTCGTATATCTTGGAGAAACCCACGATAGTTCCCAAGATCATCAAAATCAATTAAAAATTATTCAAGAATTATCTAAAAATAATCCCAAAATTGCGATCGGGATGGAAATGTTTCAACGCCCCTTTCAAGAAGTTATTAATCAATATATTGCCGGGAAAATTACAGAAGCAGAGCTAGTTGAAAAAACCGAATATAAAAATCGTTGGGGCTTTGATTGGGAACTGTACGCCCCTATTTTAAGATTTGCAAAAGAAAAACAAATACCCGTTTTAGCTTTAAATACTTCTAGTGAAATTAGCCGTAAAGTTTCCAAAGAAGGAATAGAGAAACTCACGAATGCCGAAAAACAATTGATTCCGCCGATTACAGAAATTCGATTAGACAACATACCATACAGACAAATAGTATTGAAAGCATTTGAACAACATCAAAGTGCGGGGCATGGAAACAGCAACAGTGCAAATCGTTTTTTTCTCGCTCAGGTATTGTGGGATGAAACAATGGCTGATGGTATCGCTAAATTTATTAAAGCCAACCCCGACTATCAAATGGTTGTTTTAGCAGGGCAAGGACATATTGTATACGGTTACGGTATTCCAAGCCGTGTAGAAAGACGAATTCAAGATAGTAATAATACATTTACTCAGCGTTCGGTTTTATTAAGCGTTCCAGATATTACACCTGCGGAGAAAGATAAAAAAATTGCCGACTTTATATTAGAATAAATAAATTTTCAGCAAAATCATAATTTATTGAATCCATTGTGTAGTAGTTGTATATCCTTTTACATTTCTTCGCGACATCGAACTTTTTCACAGTCGCGTATTCCAAAATAACTACCCGAACCGCGCACAGTGCCCCTAATTTCTAATTATGGGGGTGTAGTGCTTTCGCGGAATTTATTCCCCGTGATACCCTAAAAAACAATTATCGATTTTTAATGAATAATGATAAAATATAGTTAGGGGGTAATTAAAAATGTTGTTACTGACTTACGAATTCAAGTTAAAGCCTGCCTTATATCAAATAGATTTATTTGAGGAATGGTTGGAAACTCACAGACGAGTTTATAACTATGCTTTATCTGAACGTAAGGACTGGTATAGATCCCGGTCTTGTCAGATTAACGCTTGTACTCTTCACAGTTGTTACATCATAAGAGCCGACGTGCCACGTCCAACGTTTGCTTCCCAATGCAAGTCTTTAACTGCTGCGAGAAAAAATAATGAGTATTTAGGTAAAGTTAATGCTCAATCCTTACAGCAAACGTTAAGAAGACTTGAGAAAGCTTTTGTGAGAATGTGGGAAAGGAATCATGGGTTCCCGCGATTTAAAAAGGTTGGGCGGATGCGGTCTTTCTCTTTCCCACAATTAGGTAAAAATCCGTTGCAAAATGGATTTATCAAATTGCCTGTAATTGGAAAAATAAAACTTAGACAATCCAGAGAAATTCCAGATGGGGGAGTTCTAAAACAAGCACGCATAGTAAAGCGTGTTTCTGGATGGTATGTAATGCTGACCGTTGAGTGGGATTGTAGCTACGCACAACCAATGCCACACGGCGAGGGAATAGGAATTGATGTAGGCTTGATTTCAATGGTTGCGGCTTCCAATGGACTTTTAATTAAGCGCCCAAGGTTTTTTCTTGACGCGGAAAGCAAGCTTAAATTGCTGCAACAACGTGTCAGTAGAAAGCGCAAAGGATCGAATAATTGGTTAAAAGCCCAAAAAAAGGTTGCCAAATTACATGAATACATTGCTAATTGTCGTAAAGACTGGCATAGGAAATTATCACATCAGTTATGTGATAACAACGGGATGATATTTGTAGAAGATTTGAACCTTGTGGGGTTATCTAGAGGGATGCTAGAAAAACATTGCTTAGATGCTGGGTTTGGTCAGTTTTTTAATATCTTGGAACAAATTTGTTTTAAGCGTGGTGTTTATTTTCAAAAAGTTGAAGCCCGAAAAACTTCTCAAATATGTCCTAATTGTCAGCATGAGACAGGTAAGAAAACCCTTTCTGAACGTGTACATAAATGTGATAATTGCGGCTATCAAACCGATAGAGATGTTGCAGCCGCTCAAGTAGTTCTGATTCGAGGACTTGCAGCCGTAGGGCATACGGTCAAGATGCTTAGTGAGGGCAAGTACATTGGTATCCCTGCGATCTAAGAATCCCCTTCAATTTATTGATGGAAAGTGTCAAAAAAGCACAATGAATGTAAAATTTAAGTTTTCCAAGCGTCAGCAAGTAGCCTTAGATAAAGCATTATGGAAAATTAACTCACCAAATACTGCTAAAAATAGACTTGTTGCGAATCAAATGAAATGGCTGTTGTTACGTGCATTTGTAATTTACAAGCGTCGTCATTATTTGTCACCAGCTATATTAAACAAATATCAAAAAGATTTACAGCAACGTTTGCAAGCTTATTGCGAGTTACAGCCTCAAAAAAATATTGAAATTCCTTATTATCTATTTAGCTTTTGGGATGAGGTATTCAAACCAATTAATAATATTAACGAACAACAAAATATCCAGACGAAACCAGTCTTTGAAACTAATAACAGTGCTATACAAACACAAAGCGTTAAATTCAAGCTTTCTCAATACCAGAAACTTTGGGTAGCGTTGCTTAAAAGTGGGATAGATATCACCAACCAAAGTTTTCAAATTACTCAATTAAAGAAAACTCTAGGTTGTATTAGCATAATTCCGATCAAAATTGGTAACGAGTATATTCAAGTTAGAGGTGTTTGCATCCACTATCACGACTTATATCATCTTGAAGTAGCCCAATTAGAACGCATTCAAATGGGGAAATACATGGTAAGTGGGGTGCATGGGCTTAAAGTATCAGTTTTTCACGATTCCCTAAAACCCCAAGAATATGATGGTTTCTTAGATGAAGCCCGGATTGCGATTCACGAGGGATTAACTCGCCCTACAGCTTTCAGCATTATTAAAGCACTTTGCTGGTTGATATTATTAATGCTTCAAGGAATAAATGCTTTTGCAGTTGTAATTCGCCATATCAAAAGCATGAAGAAAAAGCAAAAAGAATTTTGCAACAATTATATAAGTTCTAATACAGTAGAATATTCCGTTTGAAAACTCTTAGATAAAAGGATTTGAACAAAAATAGGACTTACGCAAAGCCCCCCAATTCATCGGGGGGTTGGGGGGATCTTAATGTCTGGAACACTATATTTTTCGTTTTCATCCGGAGGGTGTGGATCATCGCTGCGTAAGTCTTAAAAAATGAAATATGCATCTATATTAAGAAACCCGGCTTTTTTGAAAAACCGGGTTTCTGTTTAACTAATTCTTCAAGAATACTAAATCAATTAATCATCGACTTAACTTTGAAACCAATCATTTCATCATATTATTATCTAAATCCGGAGTAGTTCTTTCAGCAGTATCTCCATACATTTCGCCAAAATCTTTTACTGCTTCAGCAGATTCCTTACCAATTCTCTTAACTCTTTCAAGAGGAGCATCTTCCGTTTGACGAGCTTCTTTATTCCATTCTCCTATAGTTTTAGGTCTGTCAGAACTGTCGCGATCGACTAATTGATCGACTCTATCAGTTACAGCTTTGCTATTATCCACACGAGCAACGTTTGTAGTTAATAGCAAAAATCCAGCTAAGACGACAGCTAAAAAACGCTTAACCTGAAACTGTTTAAATACAGAACCAATACCAGCAGACGCACTCTTAACTATATTTTTCATCAAAAAAACTCCGTTAGTTCATTTTCAATACTTTTTGCTGTTTCAGCACATCTAAAGGCTTGCTTTAAGTACAGATAGGTGCTTGGAAATTTGCTCAAAATCCAACTCAATACTGCTCGATGAAAGCACACTTTTAAACTGTGAGCTTAACCGCGTAGTATTAAAATCCAACTTATTTCAAACCAAATTAGTTGTTCTGAACACAAATCAAGATTACCTATAAATCATCTAATTATCCCTCTAACAGAAGTTATAGTTTGTTTGCACTTAAGATAGATTTTCTGTTGGATGCTAAATATTTAGATTATATTTTTAGTTTCAATCCCGGCGGAGGGATTATAGAAGGTTTCAACTTATTTGAAATGCCAGTGGCATTTTGAATTATCTCGTTTCAATCCCTAATAGGGATTAGATAAGGTTTCAACTGTGGTTGGGGTCGATGGGGTAGGGGCAGTTGATGCGGTCTCAATCCCTAATAGGGATTAGATAAGGTTTCAACTTGCACTGCGAATATTGCCTGTTTCATTATTACGATTTCAATCCCTAATAGGGATTAGATAAGGTTTCAACAATTTCAATATTATTATCTTTACTCATGATTTCCCGTTTCAATCCCTAATAGGGATTAGATAAGGTTTCAACAATTCGGCGATATCGGAATCACTTAGTTCTTCTTGTTTCAATCCCTAATAGGGATTAGATAAGGTTTCAACTTTGCTTATATTGCTAAGAAATTATTCCAGCAAAGGTTTCAATCCCTAATAGGGATTAGATAAGGTTTCAACAAACTTGTCAAATCCCAACGCCAAAAAGATAGTCGTTTCAATCCCTAATAGGGATTAGATAAGGTTTCAACTGAAGATTCTTATATCGTTCGTCCTTGGGCAATAGGTTTCAATCCCTAATAGGGATTAGATAAGGTTTCAACTTAGCTTCTGGTGGTACAAAGTTTAGAAATGCGTTTCAATCCCTAATAGGGATTAGATAAGGTTTCAACATTCGGGGTGGTGCCGATGTCTAAAAGTCTAGTGTTTCAATCCCTAATAGGGATTAGATAAGGTTTCAACTACTAGAGTAGCGTTCTCTTAGAATATTTAAGTTTCAATCCCTAATAGGGATTAGATAAGGTTTCAACTGATAATCGTGGCAATAATCTGCACTCATTCCTCGTTTCAATCCCTAATAGGGATTAGATAAGGTTTCAACCTTCTCGGTAATGTAGTCATCAAGTTTTTCCTTGTTTCAATCCCTAATAGGGATTAGATAAGGTTTCAACATTTAATTTAGACGTTGAAAATCTCAAGAAACGTCGTTTCAATCCCTAATAGGGATTAGATAAGGTTTCAACCTTTGAGAATATTTACTGGAGTCTGGATTACTCCTGTTTCAATCCCTAATAGGGATTAGATAAGGTTTCAACTTGGGTTCTACCAACAAGAAAAGTTTATGCCTGCGGTTTCAATCCCTAATAGGGATTAGATAAGGTTTCAACCATTATGATTCAGTTCAAAAGCATTTTGATAGTAGTTTCAATCCCTAATAGGGATTAGATAAGGTTTCAACTCGGCTGAAGCTTGTACTGCCATCGAATTTAGGTTTTTGTTTCAATCCCTAATAGGGATTAGATAAGGTTTCAACAACAGTTGAAAAAAGAAAATGTGACGCTATCTAGTTTCAATCCCTAATAGGGATTAGATAAGGTTTCAACTATCAATTGCTAACGTAGTCATAGCTTGATTGTCTCGTTTCAATCCCTAATAGGGATTAGATAAGGTTTCAACTACGAAAAGATAAAGAGTTCATTTGTGTGTATAAGTTTCAATCCCTAATAGGGATTAGATAAGGTTTCAACTCCCTTCTTTTCTTCTTAATAGTACATTCAGAGTTTCAATCCCTAATAGGGATTAGATAAGGTTTCAACATTGTATAATCTACACGTTATTAATGAGGTTAATGTTTCAATCCCTAATAGGGATTAGATAAGGTTTCAACTTTTCTTATTGCCAAGTCGCCACAAATATTTAAGTTTCAATCCCTAATAGGGATTAGATAAGGTTTCAACGAGTCTTTTAGTCTTGGTGCTGAAGCATTCCACGTTTCAATCCCTAATAGGGATTAGATAAGGTTTCAACGGCTGCAAGCAGATCGCAACTCCGATTGTCAGTGTTTCAATCCCTAATAGGGATTAGATAAGGTTTCAACCCTACAAAGACGTAAATAATCTTTTAGCTGAAGAAGGTTTCAATCCCTAATAGGGATTAGATAAGGTTTCAACTCAAATATCCTTAAATCAAAACCTTGCCGATATTACCGGTTTCAATCCCTAATAGGGATTAGATAAGGTTTCAACGGCTTAAATCCTTTTTTAGATAGAATACTTGCAGTTTCAATCCCTAATAGGGATTAGATAAGGTTTCAACCTCACTGCGTCTTTCCTTGTCACACTTACAATATGTTTCAATCCCTAATAGGGATTAGATAAGGTTTCAACAAAGCCCAAAGCTGAAACGCTGCACAAATCCAAGGTTTCAATCCCTAATAGGGATTAGATAAGGTTTCAACGCACGATTCTAGAACGCTTTCTATATATAGTTTTCAAGGTTCGGTTGCGCGGATGACTTAATATTAGCATAGAAAGACGAGATTGAGAAGGGATAAAATCGCTGAAACCCAGTCTGGATAAGGTGCGCGGATGGTTAGTTGCAAAAACTAGCTTCAAAGCATTGTCCTATCTAGGATTCAGCCGTTTTTTTTCAAACCTATTTTTCAAGACCTACCCATCCGCGCAAATACTTTACCACCACTTCAACTGTAAATAACCACGTTCAGATAGAGCAATTTCTTTTTCACCGATCCATTCTTCAACGGGTTTGTAAGTACCGAAAACATGGTCCCACCAATCTACAGCTAAACCAAAATTATGCTCCCACATTCCGTATTTATGATGTACGTAATGTACTGGCATTTTCATCCAGAAGCATTTGGTAGGATTCTCATGCTGTAATTGATGAGCATATGCTGAAAAAGCTGCATAAGTTAAACTTCCCAACAGCCATCCGAAACCAGCATCCCAAGAAAAGAAAAACATTACCGGCAAGACAACCAAGCTACCAACTACATAATCGCGAAATTCCCAGACTACACCTTGTCCTTCATTACGACGATGATGATCGCGATGACGTTCGCCAATCTTGCGGTTAACGTGCATCAAACGATGCAGCCAGTATTCTACCAAACTCGCCAGTATGAAGGCAATTAGGAAACAAATTATTGCTGTTGAAGCACTCAATAACACGGGATTCATATAAGCTTTTGAAGAAATATCTCTCTCGTAATTTATCGTAACAATTAATCGGCATGATAATTGCATACAACATTACTATGATGAGACGTTAGATTACTTCGAGAGGTTGCATTTTTACAGTGAACAGTTACCTGTTAGCAGTTACCTGTTAGCGGATAAAATTCAAATTTTGTGGGATGGGCATCTTTGCCTGTCCTTTATACAACATCACTAATTTACTTATCCTCGAAATATTGATGTTGGGTTACGACACAATTAATAAATATTTTAGTTAGGATTCAATATTGGTTTTTGTGTCTAACCCAACCTACAACTTCGAGAGGTTGCATAAGGTTCGTAGTAGCGCTACTCTTCGAGAAAACTCTGTTTACAGCGCATCTAACCGGAGGTGCTAAAGCACTACTACGAACCAAGATATTATTCTTAAACTTGCGATTGTAAATGTGTCGCAATTTCTTGTAATGTTTGGGACACAGAACGGGGTTGCCAACCTAATTTTTCACGTGCTTTTGTGGCATCAACTCGCACGCAGCGGTCGTATAAATAATGCAGTCGCTCTTTACCTATAGGTGGATTCCATGATAATAAACTTCCTATAGGGTCAAGAATATTACCAGCAAGCCTAACTATTGGTTGTGGAACTTCCGTAGGTGTGGAAATGCCTGTCTGTTCGCTGATGATTTCAAACATTTCACGAGAGGGAATTTCACCAGCAGAAATTATGTAATGTTCTCCTCGCTCGCCTTTTTCCGCTGCCAATATCATCGCATTTACCAGATCATCCACATGAACTATCCCCGTCATGCGATCGCCAGCTACCCAAAGTTTTAATTTACCTTGCAAAAATAATTTGAATATAGGGCCAAAATGGGGGTCATCTGGGCCAAATATACCGGATGGCATGACGCTGACTACCGGAAAACCGATAACGGCGTAGTTGTCAACTAGTTGCTGTGCTTCGTATTTGGTGCTGTCGTAAGCAGAGGAGAAATGTTCTTGAGTTCTTTCAAAAGTTTCATCGATGACTTCGCCTTTGGTATCCCCATAAACGCCGATTGTGCTGCAATAAACCATTTTAGAAACTTGCATTTCCTTGGCGACTTCTAAAACAGCTTGGGTTCCTTCGACGTTTACCCGTTCCATTTTTGCAGCATCGACTAAACCTAGTTCGACAAAAGCTGCTGTATGAAATACCGTGTCAACATCCTGCATCGCTTGACGTAGGGCGTTGCGATCGGTAATGTCCCCGGTGACTAACTGTATTTCTGTATCTTGTAATCTTGTTAAATCGCTGGATTCTCGCACCAGTCCAACAACAAAATCGCCGCGCTGCTGTAGCGCTTTTACTAAGTGCGAACCTGTAAAACCATTGGCACCTGTAACTAAGGCTTTCATAGTTGTTTCTCGTAAATTCGGTAAGTCTTGTAGATTTTGCCGCCTGCTGCTTCAACTAATTTTCGGGAGGGTGAATTGTCTTGCCAAACAAAAGAAAGTTCGGCTCTTTTGTAAGGTTTCCCTTTTTTTATTCCTCCCTGCATTCCCAAATAAATTAAGCCTAAAGGTACCATTTTACGACGATACTCTGGCAAGCTACAAATAACAATTACTCTTCCTTGGTCAATTTGACGGCGGTACCAAAGAAATTTGATAATTCCCAGCCAATTGAGTTTACCGTTAACGTGCTTTAGAGCAATATTATAATCGGGTAAACCCATCCAGCAGCCTACCATTTTACCATTATGTTCGGCAATGGGAAATACATCTGGATCTACTAGGGATTGCAATTCCTTTGCTTCATCCATAAATTCTTCTTCGGAACGAGGAGTAGAGCTATAGTTGTTAGCAAAAGTGGTATTAAATAATTCGTAAAGGCTGCGACAATCTTGTTCAAAACCTTCACCTTTAGTGCGGAGAGGACGAAAATTAATCCCAGATTTACAAGCAATCCGATAGCCTTTTTCAAATTTGGGATCTAAAATTAGATCCAGAGGAAAATCGTAAGCATAAGCATCATTACCTTTGTAATAACCAGCTTTTTCCATAAATGCAGGATAATAAGGCGGATTATAAGGTGTCATCATAATTGGCGACTCATTAAAACTATCTACTAAAAATAAACAGCTATTGTGAGTAGATAAATTTATTGGTCCCCTAACAAAATTCATCCCTTTACCGCGCAACCAATCAGAAGCAGTTTCTAATAGACTATTCGCAACGTCAAAGTCTTCTACGCATTCAAAATAACCAAAAAGCCCAATATTCTTACCTTCGCTTTCAATTAATCGCCGATTTACTATAGCGACAATTCTTCCTAAAGGTTCACCATTTTGTTCGGAGATAGCGATAAATAGTTCAAATTCTCCATATTCCAAAAAAGGATTATTTTCTGCTGCTAACTGTTTTGCAATGCTGCTGCGAATTGGTGGAACCCAGTTTTGATTATTTTTATATACTTTAAAAGGCACATCCAAAAACATTTCCCTTTGTGCATCTGTAGTTACAGGTGATACCTGAAAATTTTGTATTTGAGTAACCATATTCACTAATAAAGTTTTGCGTTTAATGTAAAAAAGTTACAGTGTAATTTTTAATTATGATATTTTTATTGGCTTAATTTAATGATTTGGAAGAAGGAATTTAATCTGGTTCGCAGTCTACGGCTGGAAATAAAATCGGTTCCCAGCCCGGAGGCTGGGAACCAGTAAAGGCTGAAAAACAGCACAATACTAAGGATTTTAGTCCATTTCAATGGACTTATGCTTTTAGCCTGGGGTTGTAAACCCAGGTGGTTAAGAAATAAGTCTAACTAAGCACTAACAACAGTCGCAGGCTTATATAAAACCTCTCGTGTTTGTACCATTGCTTCAACTAATTGATCCATATCTTCTTTAGTGTGAAGCGCGTTTGCGGTAATTCTTAAGCGAGGTTTAGCAATAAACCAAATCGCAGATACCCAAATACCGTGGTGTTCCATCAAGTGACGGGTGAACTGCTTGGGATTTAATTCTGGTGGCATTAGTACGGGGATGACGTTGGTTTCGCCAATGGCAGCAAAATCATGTTCGATTAAACGCGATCGCAAGTAACGTGTATTAGCTTGCAAAGTCTCGACTAATTCGGGATTTTGTCTTACCTGACGAATACTTTCTAATGCTGCTGCTGTTGTCGGAGGTGGAAGTGAAATTGTACCGATTGAAGTTGGCGAAACGTCCAACAAATCAATCATTTCTGGCATATGAGAACTAATTGCTGCACCTGCGGAAGCTGCAAATTTAGAGAAAGTGGTCATAATTAATGGCACCATTCCTCTATCGAGTACTTGCTGTGGTGTAATACCAAAGTGGTCATATATACCACCACCTTTAGCACCGATCGCACCACTGGCATGGGCTTCATCCATAACGATGACGCTACCGGGATAGTTTTCTAAAACGTCGAGCATCTCAGGTAATGGGGCAATATCGCCATCCATTGAGAACACGGCATCGGAAACTACCAAAATACGGTCGTTTGGCTTGGCGTAGCGTCGTAATTTTCGCGCTAAGTCATTTACGTCGCAGTGGCGGTAAGCTTTGACGCGAACGGCGGGGCTATGACTAAACATCTTCCCGGAACGATTGCTGGCGTTGGTAACGGCGGAAAGTATACAGCCGTGGTTGAGAACATCAGTCAAAATTAAGGTTTCTCTGGTGTTCCGAAAGCCAGGAAGATTAATCGCTAAGTGGCAAAAACCATCTATTAATGCTTGCATTGCCATCCAAGCATTTAGGAATAGATGAGTATGCGGTAAATGTTTAAAAGCCGAAATTTCTTGTTCCAACTGACGATGCAATTCAATTCTGCCGCTTAATACAGAACAGGAACTATTAGAAGTACCATATTGCAAAATTGCATCAATTGCCGCTTGTCTTACTTCTTCTGACTGAACCAACCCTAAAACATCGTTAGTGCAAAATGTCAAAAGTTTATATCGCTTATTATCGGCAGGATCTTCAACTTCGACTACATTTCCATGTTTTTCATGGCAAATTAACTTATCTGGATAAAGACCACTTTGATAGAGGCCCTGCATATACTCTTCAACAACTTCCACAAATAACTCCTCTCACCTAAAATTTGCCTATGGACTTTTAATATATGTTTGCAGTTGAAAATTTACTTTGTACCATTAACTAATCTGTTATATCAGATGGTATGCCATCTTCCTAAGTGGAGGTTAAATTTGATTTAATTTGATTAGTCGGAGATGCGTAATTACCATTATTGCCATTGGATAGTTTTTTAGATTGTTGCACAAATTTTTCATATTGACCCACAATTACCCGTTGTAGGGCAATGATTGCTGGATTAATTTCTACATAACGTCTTTGGGGATTAGCTAGGTATGTTTGTTGTTCGCTTTCAATCATAAGAGTGTCTTGATCGAGAAAACTTTTCAAGATAAACTGCCAAATGATTTTTGTTATCGGTTTTTGCAACGGCTTTACAAACCATTGAGGAAGGCGAATTTTTATAAACAGTAAAGAAAAAGATTTTGTTAATTGTGCCCCCACTGGTTGACGCATTAAATAAAGGGAAGACATTCCTTCCAAAGAACTATGGTAATGAGGATAGTTATATTTAATTGTGACAGTACGAGTTGTAACTTCGTTCCCTTGTTCGCTGAATCCGAAAAACTTTGTCATCCAACCTTGATAAGACACCCGATATTGAGCAAATACCGATGCTTCGGAGGCTTTTAAATCGATTAGTTCCGGGTCGAACCAGCCCTGCAAGTTTTCATGTAAATAGCCGTGGAACACGTCCATCGTGTTTTCGTTACAAATGGAGAAATGAGCTTTAAATTCTCCCGGTATGGGAATCGCCAGCCAGTTTGGGTCATGATATTCTGGAATCGAAGGAAATTCGACTGTTTCTGAATCTTCAACCGCTCCCGGAAAAATCCAGACAATATTGTATTTTTCTCTTACCACATAGCTACGTGCTTTCGCACAAGGCAATTTTTGGTCTTTAGGAAAATAAGGAATATTTGTACATACTCCATCACCGTTAAACTCCCAACCGTGATAGGGACAGGTAAGGTTTTCTCCAGCTACCTTACCTTTATGTAAAGCAATACCTTTATGCGGACAGGCATCTTCTATAGCATGAACTTGACCATCCTGCGAACGGTAAAGTGCGATCGGTTTTTCCCAGATCGTTACGGGCATTACTTGACCTGGTTTTAGCTCCCAAGACCAAGTTCCGGGATACCAGTAATTTGGATTAATACCGACTTCGCGCACCCCATTTTCAACGGTTTGGCTCCTGAGCATTGGAGCTATTTCCATTACGATACTCCCTAATGAGTAATTAACTATATGAGCAATTACGACAGAAAGTTAGCGTATCATTCTAGAAGACTTGCCGACAATCTTATTAGAAATTTACAAAGTTCTCAGTCATTAAGCAAGAACTTATGGCAAAACAAACCAAAAATCTACGAAAAATCATTATCTTAGGTATTTTAGTTTTCAATCGCCCAAATGTCACTTTTATTCCATAGTTTGATCCGATTTTTCGGAAATGTCGAGTGTCTTATGACACTTTTATCTTCTTGTTTATTTGGTTGTATATTGTTTGCACTTGTTTTCAATACCTATCTATAACAACATTTTTTTGAAAAAATACGTTTAATTACTGAAGCATTGACAATAATTTATTATATTGTTTTCTCATATTTTCTCATATACATATTATGCTTACCCATAAAATACATATGCATTTTATGGGTAGGGAAATCTGTAATACTTAAAATTTTAGTAAACGTTACCAATCTATTTACTATCTCTTATCCTGTCAAAATTTATCAACGTTTGTATCCTCTAAGAGGGTGTAAGAATGCGTCAATAACTATACTCCAAACCTCTCTCCTAGAAGGAGAGAGGCTTTGAAACCCCCATTCCCATGTCCTTTGGACACGCTACGCTAACATAGGGAAGGGGGCAGGGGGTTAGGTTTCCGAAGTGCTGAAAGCAAAACATAATACTTTTCCGCCCATCCTCTTAATTAAACTTTAACTTCTAAGGACAGTATAAAAGCCTCAAACTCGGATTTCAAAAAAAACGTTTAAATACTGACGAAATGGGATACATAGATATATGATAAAAAATTCAGTAGTCTCTGACCACAATATTTGATTTATTGAATTTAAGGAAACATTTCTGGGAACAAATCCATCAATAATGTTGTAACACTAATCTGTAATACCAATAGACATCTCCGGAAAACATTCACTACAGTTGAAAACCTAACCCCCCTACCCCCCTTCCCTGCGAGGGAAGTGGGGTTTAAAGCCTCTCTCCTCGCAGGAGAGAGGTTTGGAGAGAGGTCTTTTTCCTAACCGGAGATGTCTAATATATAAACAATAAATTGATATTTTTTTCTCGCTTTCTGATGCATTTTTTTAATTCATTATTACCCTAAAGTAGTCCAATTGCCAGCTAGACAAGAAGTTAGGTCGCAGTAATCTAAAAATGCCAAGATTAGCGATCGATGAACTTAAGAAAAACAAAAGATTGTAGATGGAGATTTTCTTGACCAAATAAACGTCTAACAGTTATAATTTGTGCCGCGATAGAAAAGTAATGTATCAAAAATCACAATAAAAACGTAAAAATATATCGGTAATTAAAGCCTTCAATTCTCAAATTTCAGTCTGACAGAAAAATTATCTTTTATCTTTAAATAGGTGTAGGGCAAAAAAATTCATGACGACCAATTTATCTCCAGTTTCGTTACCTCAATTAAATCCACCTTCTCCGCGATTGAAGGTGATTATTTTTACTGTCATACTTCATCTAGCAGTATTATTAGCATTCTTACCCAGTAATTTTAGCTGGGCTGCTGTAGGGGTTGCAGTCTTATTACACTGGATGACTATTGGTTTGGGAATTGCTTTTGGATTTCATCGTTTGGCAACTCATCGCAGCTTACAACTTCCTAAATGGCTGGAGTATTTTCTAATTTTGTGCGGTACTTTGGCTCTTCAAGGCGGTGTATTTGGCTGGGTTGGATATCACCGAGTACATCATTTGCATTCCGATGAACAAGGAGATCCTCATACGCCTAATGAAGGTTTTTGGTGGAGTCACATCAATTGGTTAATGCACACGGTTCCCGCTCAGCCGGAACTTCCACGCATGACAAAAGATATTGCTGATGACGCATTTTATCGTTTCTGCCATCGTTATTATATAGAGTTGCAAGTTGCATTAGCAATTGTGTTGTATTTGCTTGGGGGATCGCCTTTTGTCGTTTGGGGAATTTTTGTACGCTTGTTTGTCGGAATTCACTCTACGATGTTCGTCAACAGTGTTTGTCATACCATCGGCTATCGCAATCAAGATACAAACGATCGCTCTACTAATTGTTGGTGGGTTGCTCTGCTAACTTTTGGTGAAGGTTGGCACAATAATCACCATGCTTTTCAATATTCTGCTCGTCATGGTTTGAAATGGTGGGAAATTGACATGACTTGGATGACGATTAGGTTGCTACAATTTTTAGGGTTGGCAACTAATGTAAAGCTTCCACAAAAGTAATTATTAAAAGGTTCGTAGTAAGGGCTTTAGCTCTAAATCCAAGGACTAAAGTTTTTACTACAAACTAATAAAATAAAAATAGACTATTTCTTAATCCTTTGCTTCTCAAATCGTAGGAACGCTAAATATATGACACAAACTAAAGCGCCAAGTTTACAAAAAACACAAGAAAAAATCACTCCTTCAAACCAGAATTGGAGCAATATTATTTCTAAGCTACCTAGTGGAGAACGCTATTTATATCAGCTTTTCAGTTTAATTAAAGAAGGCAATCTAACAGTTATCAATCCATCTGGTACAGCTTTTCATTTTGGTGAAGAATCTTCTCAAGCTCTAACTTTAAAAATATATAACCCCGATACTTACGATCGCGCTTTGGCATTTGGCGCACTTGGGTTTTGCGAAGCTTACATGGAAGGCTGGTGGGATGAGGAAAACGATAATATTGTTGAACTGATCGGCTTGTTTTATCGCAGTAACGTATACTCGAAAGCCAACCAACGGGTAACAATTCCTTTATTGATAAAGGTAATTACTCAACGTTTGCGAACTGTTCCCACTAACATCCAAAATAGTCGTAAAAACGTCCAGCATCACTACGATGTAGGCAACGATTTCTATCAGTATTTTCTCGATCCAACAATGACTTACTCCTGTGGTTATCAGAAGAAAGAAACTGATACCCTCGAACAAATGCAGCTGCAAAAA
This sequence comes from Calothrix sp. CCY 0018, assembly GCF_963920925.1. Lineage (NCBI taxonomy): Bacteria > Bacillati > Cyanobacteriota > Cyanophyceae > Nostocales > Calotrichaceae > Calothrix > Calothrix sp. CCY 0018. The sequence goes on from NZ_CAWUDI010000029.1 coordinate 104,543, forward strand.
TACGAATTAATTTGTAAAAAGCTGGCATTGCAACCGGGAGAATCTTTGATTGACATTGGTTGCGGATGGGGTGGAATGCTGATTTATGCGGCGGAAAACTATGGCGTTTCTGGAACTGGTATTACTCTAAGCGTAGAGCAAGCTGCATTAGCCAAACAAAGAATCGAACAAAAAGGTTTAAGCGATCAAATTAAAATCGAGATTGCGGATTATCGAGAGGTAGAAGGGCAATACGATAAATTTGTCAGCATCGCCATGTTTGAGGCAGTTGGCAAAAAAAGTTTTGCGACATTCATGCAGAAAGCATCAGAACTTTTAATTCCCAATGGGATCGGTTTTCTGCACACAATTGTCACCGAAAGTAATGAACGAAACGGAGCTTGGAGTGATAAATATATTTTCCCAGGCGGCTATGCACCACAGCTTCACGAATTAATGAGAGAGCTGCGGTTAGCAAAACTACCAGTAGCCCATTGTGAAAATCTTAAGGCTCACTATGCCGAAACTATGAAGCATTGGGCAGAGAATTTTACTCAAAACCGAGAAAAAATTGCATCATTGGAGACAACCTATGATGAGCGATTCTTGCGGATGTGGTATCTCTACTTGCAATCCTTTGAAGCTTCATTTCGATACGGTAGTTTACACCTTCATCAAATATTATTTTACAAAGGTAAACAGTGGCCATTGGATATTCCTTTGATTTTTTCTTAAAGGTTGTGCCACTTGAAAACTTGTAACGTCGGGGAGGCAGTTTGCGGTGAAGCAGCGCGAACTTGGGGGTTTCCCCCATGAGCGACTGCTGAACCCGAAGGGTGTAGATTCTCTTCCCGCAAAACTTCCGTTGTGTTGTCGCTCCACACAACGCATCATTATAAATAAAGCGGAACAGTTAAGCCTTTAAACCATTCAAAATATAAAGTACAAACCCCCTCCAACTATTTTCTCGGAGGGGATTTTGCGATGGAATTTGCCTATTCATCGTCAATAAATTAGTTTATTCTACTTGCTATAACCTGATATTGTTAATTTACTTCTTTTCAAATAAAAAACCATTAATTAAAAAAGAATACCGAAAGCAGGGAATTTTTTAGAAGTTAGTTTTAATACCTTTTCGATCCAAAACAAAATTAAGGATTTTTTATTTATATGTCTAGCTCGCTTCTAACTAGAGAAACTCGCAAACAGATCCCAATATTACTAGTATTACTTGCTTGCGGTAGCTTAACTACTATGACGGGAAGCGTAGTAGCACCAGTGATGCCAGAGGTTAAAGATCAACTTTTAATTGACCCCCGGTGGTCGGGTATTCTGGTTAGTATGCACTGTTTAACAATCTTCTTATTTAGTCCAATTTTTGGCATATTATCTGACCGTATTGGTAAAGCAAAAGTGCTAATTCCATCACTTGTTTGCTACGCAATTTTTGGTACGGCTGGGGCTTTTGCAAACAGCTTTACGCCTTTATTAATATCGCGAGCTTTGTTAGGGGCTGCCAGCGGGGGAATTGCAGCTGCGAGTATTGGTATTCTCAGCAGTATGTACGAAGGAGAGAAGCGAACCCGGATTTTAGGCTATACAACCAGTGCATTGGCGATCGCCAGCATTATTTTTCCCCTTGTCGGCGGTTTACTTGGTAAATACAATTGGCGATTTACATTTGCTATGTACGCTTTAGCTTTACCGGCGGCGTTGATGGCATATCTATTATTACCAAAGCGCAAACGTCAAGGTGCTTCATCATTAAATATAGGTCAAAAAGATAAATTAATTGAAAGTTTGAAAACTCCAAGTACCATAACCTTGTTTACAGCTTTAGCTTTGACATCTGCCATCTTTTATGTAGTGATTATCTACGCTCCCCTACATTTTAAAGAGACAATCGGAGCCGATACAGCGGTGAATGGAGCAATTTTAGCCTCGCGAGCAATTGGTGCGGCTGTAATCTCTGCCGTGGGTGCCAGTAAGTTAGCGAAACGTTTGGGAAGCGCCAAGGCTATAGCAATAGGATTTATATTGATGTCAGTAACGCTGATTACTATACCTTTCGTGAAGCCGCTTTATTTGATTTTGCCCACAGCAATTGTTTTCGGCATGGGATTCGGTATTGTCATGCCCAACCTATACGATGCTTTATCCAAATCTACCCCAAAAGAAGTACGTTCGAGCATTTTAGCAATTGGTACCGGAGCTAGTAATTTAGGACAATTTTTCTCGCCGATTTTCTTGGGGCCTGTTTGGAAAAATGCCGGAATTGGAGTATTTTTTGTAGGAGCGGGAGTAGCTTTAATAACTACTTTTTTAAGCATTCAGCAAGGTAAAGCACTTGAAAAAGCCAAATACGATCGGTAAACTTTTTAAAATAGCTTTAATTACAACAATAATCTTCTTTGTCAATTCCCCTGCAATTGCGATCGCGCAACCACAATCTCAAGTTACTTTACTAGCTGGTGGGGATGTAGAATGGTCGAGAATGGCGAAAGAAAGTTTATTCCACCAGCAAATTATTCGATACAATCTAAATTTTGCATCAAAACAGGAAGAAGCACGCTATCCATTTCAAAAAATCAAACCTGTATTAGAAGAAGCCGATATTGCTTTTGTTAATTTAGAAGCTCCCTTATCAGATACTGCTGAGAGAAAAGGTGCTTTTTTAGCACCAACTGCTTTTGCCGCAGGATTAAAATGGACTGGAGTTGACGTTGTTTCTACAGCTAACAACCACGCCCTTGATGCTGGAGTTGCAGGTTTAAAAGATACTTTAACAAGTTTATCTCAAGTTGGTTTACCTGCTGTTGGTAGCGGTAAAGATTTAGCTTCAGCGAGACTGCCATATATCAGCGAAAAAAACGGCATCCGTTTGGGTTTTCTTGCTTATACTATGTCAGAAAACTCCGGCGATACGAGTTATGCAAAGCCGAATCGTGCTGGTGTCATGCCTACAGATTTATCTTTAATTAAAGAAGATATTCAAAAATTACGTCCAAAAGTTGATTATGTCATATTATCCTTTCACTGGGGACTTAATGACAGTAAAAAGCCACCATTTTGGGTTCGCAGTTTAGCGCATAAATCCATAGATTCTGGTGCTGATATTATTCTGGGGCACCATCCTCATTTTCCCCAAGGAATAGAAATTTACAAGAATAAACCCATAATTTACTGTTTGGGTAATTTAATTTTCGGTCACAATCATCCATTTTGGACGGATAATTTTTTAGCTAAATTTATTTTAACTTCTAATCAAATTAAAAGAATTGAAATTCTGCCAGTAGCTGGAGAAAATCAAGAATTAGCACAACCTTTTTTATTAAAAGGAGAAAGAAGTAAAAAGATTTTAAAAGAGATTCAACAAAGAAGTTTAGCGTTAAAAACCAAAATGGATATCGTCGGAGATATTGGGGTTATCAATCCGGCTACTGCTGCTATACCAAAAAATATCTTTGATGATTTGATTTATAATTTGATGCTACCCAAACCGTTATGGATGCTTTTACTAGCATTATCAGCCGTAGGAATAATTTTATGGCTGGGTATATCAAGATTATTTCGTAAAAAAAGACGGTTTGCTCGTAGATAGATGATTGAAAAGCTACTTTATCTGGCGACTAGAAGTCACTGCTACACAGGCAAAACCCGCCTGCGCGGGTTCTGAATTAATTAGTCCACGGAGGTGGACTTTGCCCTGTGTAGCAGCGGTTTCAACCGCCGGATACTTGTAAAACATCCTCTAAGAAACCAATTCCTTAGATTTATCCTTAGCTTCAAACTTATCTTCCCAAGCTTTATGGCTAGCTTTAGCATCTTTAACTATAGGAGTTGCAGTAATAAACTTATTAGCTAAGGAGCTAACAAAAGAAAGCGGAAATTTTAAAGGGCGAGCAATATCTAAGAATAAAACGACACGGTAGCCATCCGTATCATTCCAAACTTCATGGTAAAAAGTATCGTCAAAAATTAAGCTTTTACCTTCTTCCCAATATTTAATTTCATCTGCTACTTGAATTTTACAATTTTCTTTAGGTTGTGGAACAATTAAACCTAAATGATAGCGAATCAAAGTCTTAAGCTTACCGCGATGTCTAGGAATATGTTTACCAGGAGCAAGAATCGAGAAAAATGCTACTTTCATTCCCGGTATTTGTTCGAGCAATTTAGTAGTTTCCGGGCATCTTTCGCAATTTTTAGTAGCTTTAAAACCGAAAGCGTAAAAGAAATAGGTTTTCCAGCGATTATCGTTAGCAATTCGAGATTGACGCTTAGAAATATCCTGAAAATTCGGTAAATCGTCTACCCTTTCCAGCACTGCTTCCAATTCTTTACGAATCACCATCCAGTTAGCTTCTAAATCCTTGCTCCAAGGAAACTGCTCATTTTCAAAAAAAACAGAATCGCCAACCAAAGAATTTTTAGCGATTAACCTTTCCAACCAACCATCTTTAGTTAGTAATTTCTCTAATTGCTTAACAGCTATCTTCGATAAGTTTTGCATATTTGTAAATATATAAAATTTAAATTATTTATTTAGGTAATAGGTAATTGGTAATTGGTAATTGATAATTGATAATTGGGCATTGGGAAGATATTTAATCCAACATAAATACATCTGTTGTTAAAATCTTATAACTCCCAACTCCCAGTTCCTAACTCCTAACTCCTAACTAATTAAAGTCTTTGCGCCAAATCACGCAGTTTTTGTTCTCTATCTTTACTAAAGATGGCAGCTAACCAGGTTTTGATAACATAAGGGGCAGCCATTAAAGCACCAAGATGTAAGCGCCATTTATTCCAAGAAGTTGCCGCTCTTGTTAAAGGTAAAACGTGCCAAAAACGATTGATTGAGCAGACAACTCCATCACCTAAAGAAGTTACTTCATGCCACCATCCCGCAGGAATAAATAGAATTTCACCTTGTTTGAGAATCACTTCATAACGATGGGCAAGTGTTTTTTCAAATTTGGGAAATTTTTCTAAATCTGCTTTTTCGGGATATACCTGAGAGTAATTAGCTCGCAGCTTCAAACCATGACGTAAATAATTAAACAATGATAGTGGATAAAGATTATAGGTTTGAGATGGCGGAAACAGCAGAAGTCGTTTTTCACCATGAATCTGTATTAAGGTACCATCGAGGGGGTCATAATGCAAAGGAGTGATGTGACTTCCAGGGCATACCCACAGGTTAGGGCTTGTACCTGGCATTTTTAAACCAAGTTTTGTATCGGCTTCTGTAAGTGCTGGCGTATCGGCAAGTGGTGTTTTTTTTAAAGCGCATCTGCCAAGATAAATGTCGTTTTTATGGGCTTCTTTAGATGATAGTAAATCGGCATATTCATTGAAAGAAAGAGTGCGCGATTCAACACCACTACCAATATTGTTCCACGCATTCTTCTCTTTCTTATATCTTTCCCATCCGTTGAAACGAACTGGAAATTCTTGGTTTCCTAATTTTTCACGCAGAAAATCTAAATCCCAATTATTCATGGAATCTAGTAAACCAGTGATTACTACCGGAATACCATCTTTTCGATATTTGTCAGCAAATATTTTTGATGTCAAATTAGTTCCATCAATTCTTGCAACTGTTAGCAGCGCATTGTCTAATTCGGATAGATATTTTTCTTCTAAAGGTGTCTTCATCTCTTTATGAATTTGTTAAGTAAGGTTAAATAAAATTAATCGAAAGGTTTATTTACCTTAGCTAGCAACCAAAAAATCAACTATTGGTATTTCATACCGTTAAAGTACAAAGGATTCAACAGCAATACTAAGCAATATCGATTGTTACCTAAAGGTCATTGGTAGCATGAATAACAATTAGCATTCTTTACCAATTACTTATAGATTTACACAATTTCTATCTCTATGTCTTGTACAAAATTGAACTTAATTAATTTTTAATTATTTAATTATTATTTACTTACTTCTTCCAACTGCGATAATTTAACTTCTTGCTCGATATCTAATCCTGCAAGAAATTTTCTATCTTCATTGATATGAGGAATTTTGAGGTGGGAATCGGGTATTCCTTTCTGTAAAAGCCGCTGACGCACTGTAGCAAAACTTCCCGGAGCTAAAATACGTAGACGAGGCTGGGGTAGTATATTATTACGCCGCTTGTCTTCATAAGATACGTTTGCTTGCTGCATTTTTAGATCGAATTCAGCTAAAAATTTCTCTGGGTTATTTAGAGGATGGTTAGGAAGCAGTTCAATATTTAATAAATAGTGGGGAGGAATTTCATTTTCAGATAAAGTTATGCAGTAGTTTGCTAAAGGCAAATCAAATTCTTGTTGTAATTGCTGCAAAACTTGAGTGGCATGAAATTCATTAGTTTTTTCGCTGGTAGCAGATAACAATCCTCCCATGCGATGACGAAATACAATTATGGGAGCTTGTTCGTAAAAGCCGACAATTTCAACTACATCACCAATATCGTAACGATATAAACCGCTATAATTGGTAACAACAATCCGGTAGTTTTTCCCTACTTCAACTTGATGAGCTAAAACAGTTTTAGGCTGTGCTTTTTCCCATTCATCCGAGGGAATAAATTCAAAGAAGCCGCTATCAATCGCTAAAATAGTACCGTCGCTATTAAAGTCTTCGTAAATACCAAAAGTTGCTTCCGAAGCTGCATAAATTCCTCCAAAAATTGGAGTATCGCCAAAATATTGATTAAACCTTTCAAAATAGAAGTCGGAAGTACCACCGCGAGCAGTAATTATCCAGGAAAGATTCTTCCAAGCCATTATAGGTGTCAGCGTTTCCTCACTTTTCAAAATTGAGCGTAATTCAGCCGCTCTTTGGGGTGCTGCACTCCACTGCTTTTCTAATGCTTCACGTACATCGGGTTCTAATTTCAACCAAGAAGCTATCTTTCCAGTTTCCAAATCTTGAATAAAATCTTCTGCATAACGCTGTAAATAGTCAGCTAGCTGTAGCGCCAAAATTGGAAAATTCGCCCCAATCACTCGCATTTGAGGATTTCGCAACGCAAATAATAAGCAAACATAATTACGAGCCGTACTATCTGCTGGCTTCAAGGCATCGTAAGGATGGACAAACACTTGTCTGTAGAGAAAATCCATATTGCGTAAATCCCCTACACTAGAAGTGCCATAAGCGATACCTCCACTAGTGCGATCGCGAATTTGTATGGAGGTAGTCAGCAGCATTTTACCAATCGGTAAACCCTTTTTGATTGCAGCATCTACCATGAATCCCAAAGATTGCTGAGTTACCCTGGAACGTACTTTACGCACTCTTTTTGTTACCGGAATCAGTTTTTGTTTTCCTGTAGAGCCACTGCTTTGATTAAAGTAAACAACTGGATCTGAAGTGAGAATATTTTGCTCCCCTCGTGCGATGCGCTCAACGTATTTTTCGTAACCGCTATAAGTAAGAATCGGAATTCTTTCTTTAAACTGCTCTATGTTTTTGATATCTTCAAAACCATAATCTCTACCAAATTGAGTTTGTTGATGAGTTTTTAGCAGTGAAAACAAAAATTTATCTTGACAAATTGCCGTTTTTCGAGTCTTACGGACAAAATTTGCTTTAGATAGTCTTGCGGCACTAGTTAATAGAGTTAGAGCGAAATTTAACATTTAATCCTCACACAAATTATTAAGGAAACATGAACAATCGTTGAAGCGACTTTACAAAACTATTTAAAACTAACTAAAGTTAGGAAAATACTGCGACACCAGCTTCGGAGTGAAAAAATATTACTACTCACACTCCAGTCTGTCGAGAGAAGTCACTTACACAAGAAATATTTATGATGTTGTAAGTACCAATTAAGAATGTACATGTGTATGGATATAAATCGGCTTCAATCATGGGATATCATATCTGGTTTGGGAATTTATCTAAATAGTCAATCAAATGAATGTAGGGATTTGAGATTGACATCGAACTGCCGAGGATGGAATATTTTATCTGGTAGACTTTATCTCTATCAAAAGGTTCCATAGCTTAAACTATTTAGCTCTCGGCTTAAAACCAGAATAGAAAATCAATAAGTATAATGCTCCCGCTCATTTTAAATTTTATATTCACGATTTTAAATTGTTCTATTCTTAGAATAATAGGTCGGGATAATTTTAAATCTGGTTTTCTATATTCTGATTTATTTGCGGTGGGATAATTTTGATTATTTGACAGCTAGAAATTAGCAGGAGGTTCATTTCTATAGTTGGTTTTAGCGGGCAATCAATTTACTCTTTCCCTACTCTTATTTGCCTTCTCGATCTTAAAACCCTTACTATAGCACTACTTAAAAGCAGGCTCAGCAAACTTTTTAGAAAACTTTTATTCAGCATCAAGAACATTTGTATTATACACTGTTCGCGATCGCGGCAGTAGTTTGATTGATCTTTGATAGATATTCCTTAAACCCGATTTGCGTTTTCTTCCATAAACCTTAAGCGCTACCCCTAATAATAAAAAGGAACGATTTCTGCTTAATTTTGCGTCAGTTAACAAGTGAAGGTAAGTTGCCTTAATAAGTAAACTCTCTCAACGATCGTGTAATCAATGGTTTCTATTGCTCGTAAAAACCTGTTTGAAGATATTCCCCGCTTTTTAGTAGCTCAGGCAGGAATTATGTTTGCTGTCAGCTTGGTGACTATTCAAACTGGGGTATTCAACGGTGTGATTCGCTCTACCACAACTTTAGTAGAAAATTCCAGAGCCGATATCTGGCTAGCATCCGACAAGATGGTGCAGCTCGAACTTACGCAACCACTTATATTCGATTATGCCGTCAGAGCTAGAAAAGTTGAAGGTGTAAGACGAGCCGAAGCTTTGCTTCAAGGTACGGCTAGGTGGAATGTTCCCAACGGTAAATTAAATGTAGTTAAAGTCTACGGATTTCCACCTAATGGAAGATTATTCGTTCCTGGAGATATGGTTAAAGGTAACGTAAAGTCTCTGAGCAACCCTTATACCGCAATCGTTGATAAAAGCAATTTAAAGTCTCTCAAAATCAAAAAAATTGGAGATAGCGCTCAAATTGGCTCATTACCAGTACAGGTAGTTGGCTTAACCCAAAATACTCAATCAGTTGTTTCGAGTTCTTTTATATTTACTTCCTTAGAAACTGCAAATGCCTACGCAAACGCCAGCGTCACCACCAACGTTAACTGTACCTGGGTTGGAGAACAACTTCAGTGTCGCAACGTTTATGAAAAAGATGTCGATGCGAAGAAGCAGCAGTCAGCTAACGAGCCACCACCCAAACTGAGCTTAAACACGCCCATTTCTTACGTACTAATTCAAGCACAGAGAGGTCAAAATATCCGACAACTTAAAAAACGTTTAGAAGCCACCTTCCCAGAAACTAAAGCATATACAACGAAAGAATTGTCTCAAAAGATACGCATTTATTGGCAGCAGTCTACGGGAATCGGATTTATTTTGGGATTGGGTGCCGGAGTTGGGGTAATTGTGGGAGTCGTAATAGTTGGTCAAATACTATACTCAGCTGTCGCCGACCATATAAAAGAATTTGGAACACTCAAAGCAATGGGAGCGTCAAATAGGGTGATATACGGCGTAATTATCGAGCAAGCCCTGTGGATGGCGATTCTTGGCTACATACCGGGAATGCTGCTTTGCTACGGGCTGGGTGCTTGGACTTTAGCAACTCAAGGAATTGTGATTTTAATTACTCCACTAACAGCCGTGGGAGTATTTGGCATAACCGTTTTGATGTGTGTTGGTTCTGCTTTATTTGCAATTCAGAAAGTCAGTAAAGTCGATCCGGCGATCGTATTCAAAGCATAGACTGTCACACGATTGCAGTTCTCTATCTTTAGAGTTAATTATTTTATTCTCATACCGAAAATCTATAAGTAAATTTACGCTTCTCCTTACACAAAGCCTAAAAATCAATATCCTCACCCTAAATAAATGACTATTTCTCAAAATCGATGTATAGTGACTTCCAGAATTGACAGTTGGAATGACTCAAAGTCTATTGATGTAAGTAAATTGAAAACTTCTGCTATTTCTGCCAGAGGAGTAGAAATGGTATATCAATCTGGCAAACAGCGTTATGTAGCACTCAAAGGAATTGATTTAGATATTCCTCGCGGTACTATCCAATTGTTGATGGGACATTCTGGCTCCGGAAAAACCACTTTACTATCAATTCTGGCAGGGATTTTGACTCCTACTTCTGGAAAAGTGAATCTTTTAGGAGAGGAAATTACACGGATGTCTCGTAAAAAATTATCTCAATTTAGAAGAGATAATATTGGGTTTATTTTTCAAGGCTTTAACCTTTTTGGCGCTTTAAATGCAGTAGAAAACGTCCAAGTTGCTTTAGAAATTAAAGGTGTTAAGGGAAAATCCGCCACTAACCAGGCTCTAGAGCTATTAGATATGGTGGGATTAGCAAATAAAGCCAACTTGCTTCCTCGCGATTTATCTGGCGGGCAAAAACAAAGAATTGCGATCGCGCGTGCCTTAGCTGGTAATCCCAAGTTAATTATGGCAGATGAGCCAACCGCCGCACTTGATTCTCACAACGGGCAAGCCGTAATCGAGCTACTATGCAATTTAGCCAAAGAAGGTGGAAGCACCGTTGTCATGGTAACTCACGATTCAAGAATTCAAAGTTTCGCCGATAATGTAGCATTTTTAGAAGATGGTGTAATTACTGAAAATTATTTGTAATTGGTAATTGGTAGTTGGTAATTAATCCCCTATAAACAAAATTTAATTGTAGGTTGGGTTAGACACGAAAATAATTTAAGTAGGCAACGTGAATTGATGATTATCGTGTCGTAACCCAACATTGGTATTTGAGATATTATGAAATACCAATAATAAAGATGTAGGTTGGGTTAGACACGAAAATAATTTAAGTAGGCAACGTGAATTGATGATTATCGTGTCGTAACCCAACATTGGTATTTGAGATATTATGAAATACCAATAATAAAGATGTTGGGTTACGGCGCATAGATTAATATCTAGTCAAAAACTACCATTCTTCGTGCGCCTAACCCAACCTACCAACTACCAACTGAAAATTATTTGTAATTGGTAATTGGTAGTTGGTAATTAATCCCCTATAAACAAAATTTAATTGTAGGTTGGGTTAGACACGAAAATAATTTAAGTAGGCAACGTGAATTGATGATTATCGTGTCGTAACCCAACATTGGTATTTGAGATATTATGAAATACCAATAATAAAGATGT
>NZ_CAWUDI010000030.1:0-115013 GCF_963920925.1 Calothrix sp. CCY 0018
TTATGTCAACAGCGTGGCTTTTAGTCCCGATGGTAAAACTTTAGCCTCTGGTAGTTGGGACAAAACCATCAAGTTGTGGAATATCAGCAGCGGTAAAATCATTTCTACCTTAGATGGGCATCAAAGTTATGTCAACAGCGTGGCTTTTAGTCCCGATGGTAAAACTTTAGCCTCTGGTAGTGCCGACAAAACCATCAAGTTGTGGAGTTTGGATTTGGATGATTTACTGTCTAAGGGTTGCGAGTATCTTGAAGAATATTTGATTACTCGGGATGAGTTGAGGGGGGAGTTGTGTCCGAAGGAGTGAGGAGATGGGGAGATGGGGAGAGGGGGAGATGGGGATAATTGACCCCCCTCTCCTTCGATAAGGAGAGGGGATGGGGGTGAGGTAATTCGAGTTATCCAAAAAAATATTGCCGATATAATCCGCAAGTTGCTAATGTTCTTCCATTTTCTACTTTGATTAACCCTAGAGCGTTTAATTTTGAGCAAGTCTTGTTACTCAATTGCGCTTGTTGTGCATTTGAAATTAACTCTTCCATTCCTGCTTTTAATTCGGGATGCTCTTCTAATATTGATTCGATGCGTCGTAAATATGTACTATATATTCCTGTTGTAGTCGGGGCTGTTTCTAAAAGTTCTTTTAAACTTAAATCTTTACGGGCTATATGGTATAGCGCTAATCCGACTAAATAGGGATGTCCCCCTACCATTCCCATTAATTCCAATACTTCTGTTTCGCTCCAATTAAGTTGGTAATTGTTTGCTCCCCAAAGTATTTGCTCTAATGTTAATTCTAGTAATGCTACTGGTAAACCGACGTTAAAAGGTGATTGATTTAAATTTATCGGGACATAAACTTCCGTGGAATGGGCTATTACCAATCGCAGTCGCTTCCAAATTGGGCGTTGTTTTGCTTCTTCATGCAATACTCGCAATAAACCTAAAAAGTCTGGATAAATGTCGGGGTGTTCAAATACCTTATCAACATCATCCAAACCTAAAGTGATTGGCTTGTCAATTTCTGTGAGCAAATATTTTTCAAAGTATTCCTGACAGCATAGGTTCCCACCTATTACACCAGCTAATTCCCAGTATTCATCTAGATTATGAGATAAGTCTAAAGCTCTTGCAACGCTGGCACAAAACCACTTCAGAAAAGTCTCGGTATTCTTAAAACAGTCTTTTGTTGCTGACTCTAGACTTAAGTATACAGTTCTATCTCCCTGTTGCTCTGCTTGATGTAAAATTCTAGCTAATAACGAAGATTTACCCATTCGTTTGGGTGCTTTAATTCTAATCAAAGCACCAGCTCTAGTAATTTCCTCGTAACAGCGTTCTTCAATCGGTGGACGTTCGATATAGAACGGAGAACCTACTTGGATCTGTCCCTCTGGATATTCCGGGGTAAAAGATTCAGACTCAGGTATAGATGTTTGATTGGGTATTGATTGAACCAGTTCTTCAGATCGATGATTGTTTGAATTAGATTGATTGGGGGGAGCAGCATATTCACACCAATTCTCTATACCTAGTTTTCCACACATATCAATAAATTTTGTTCTGTCAACTGGTCTGCAATTAACAAAATTACTCACAGTAGATGCTGAAACCATTAAGTTTTCTGCAAAATTCTGCTGGCTGTAAAATTCACCATTTATGCGCTGCAAAACTTGAGCTTGTCTATCTCTTCGTAAAGTAACTGAGCGACCCATAGCAATTTGCAAAAAACTTTACGTTTTTATTCTATCAGAATTAGATGAATTCAAGGGTACGGGTATTAAGAGATACTGTTGGCAAAATATTTCTAAATTATTCTTTTTAGCCTCTCTTTATTTGTGACAGCTTAAGCCCATAAACCATTTGTTAAGAAGCAATTCGATTTATGTACTACGGTTTATTTCAATCAGCTTACTCGTTCTTAAAGCATATTCTTGATATCCGAAGATAGCCATTGTTCTCTACCTCCGTATAATAACTTCTATTTATTGCTTTAATTCATACAAAGTTAATTACAGATAACAAGGCTAAGTACGGATTGAAATTCTTTGTATTGCTTTAAGTTGTCACCAATAGCTTCTTTCTGATAACTTCCTCAAGTTTCTGGCTATTATTTTGATGATATGAAATAAGGATTTTGACCCATTTTATTCTTTCTTTTAATTGATTATTTTTATCACCTTTTATAGCTTGATAATATTGAAGTCCATATTTATTATCGGGATCTAAAGTGTTTTTGACTGTTTTAATAACTTCGTCTTGTTCAACTTTCATTTCATCTGCTAGTTTTTCAACTATTATCCGAATATGTTCTATATTGCTTGCGAATTCTGGATAAATATTGGTAGTAGAAGGCGTTTCTTCTATATATATTTTTTCAGAAACAGACAAAGTACGATAAGCTAAAAATAGAGAAGTTGCAGTTGTTAATATAAATCCTATTTGAAAAAAAAAAGAGCTTTTATTAGCTGTTTGCGTTGACGAACTCCGTCTACCCAAAGCTTCTTTACTGACTCTTTTGTCACCTGGGGTATCTGAGTATCGCTCAGCAAGTTTTCTAATGCTTCCGGTATCTCTGGTAAGTTAGTTTTATCTAATTTATTAGCTTTAGTTACGATTGGTTTTGGTTGCGAACGCGACCATTCTTGAGTTAATAAAACCCCTAACTCCTCATTTTCTACAGACAAATCATTTAGAGATCGAGGATTTGCGATATTAAGTAAAAGTGCTTTACCAACAGTTTCACCTTTCAATAGTCTGTCTACAAGTTCTATCCATTGATTGCAGCTTAAATCATTGTTTACACCACCCCACCAGTTTTTATTGTGGAGGTGTTGTTGGGGAAAAACAGTTTGAGCGGGTATTTTTAATAATAAATCATGCATATTATTATCTAGTTCGCTGATGTGCTTTTCCAACCAGTTACCATTATTAGTTAACTGTAATAGCTTTTCTACGTATTCTTCTGTAAAAGTAATATCTAAAAGTCTACCTAATTCGCTTTCTGCTGGTTTGGGGAATCTGACTAGCTCGCAGCTTTTTCCATCTTCTTGTATTTCTTTTAATGCAGTTCTAATTTCAGTTAACCACATCCAGATTAACCTATTTAATCCTGTTAAATACTTTTGTCGATCATCATTCCAAACAGATTCATTTAAAGGATTGGAATTTATTGTCACAGCTATATCGTAACGAATTGAAGTACCTTGATAATCTTTCCTTTGTGAGGGAATACCAGAAATAAAAATATAGCCTTGATTGTCTTGATTATATTCTAAAATAAAAGTAGGTTTTTCAATATCACTTTGATAATAATTCGAGTTTGGTATTCTCGGTTGTTGTTTGAGCATAAAAGAATAATCCAGTCTCGAACCTCGGGTTCTAATGTATAGATTTACCATAGTCTGTTAACCTTTTTTCGCAATATTTCCATTCGCAATCTGCTTGAATCGAGAACTAGGCAATTGTTTAGAAAGCTTACTAATTGCATTATTGAGTAGCAAGTCATTATCATTTAACCAATCCCAAAACCTAGTAAAAAGATTGCTATCCTGACGATTTTCTACGATTTGTTTGCATATAGAATTAAGCAGTCCTATAGTACCTAATGGTTTTCGTACTGGTGAAGAATTACTTATGTTGCGAACCAAATACTCGCATTTCAAAGAGAGTTTACCATCAGTATTTTTCCATACAGCATCCTCTAGTTCTATACATCCAATAGTATCAATAGGGTGATATTCAATCTTATAGGAAGAGGATTTTGATTTTTTAATACTTGCTGATTTTTTTTCTGAAAGTTCTAATTCTACTGCTTTTATTGCATGTCTATAAAATACTTCAATACGTTTATATAGTTTGTCACTATAATCGTAAATACCACCATTATCATTAAAATAGGTTTCGCATTTAACTGGTACGAATAATACCAAACCAGAGTCTGCTTTTTCTCGTCTTGCAATAGCCCATTTTCGTACCAATGTTTCGACTTCAAGGACTTGTAATAATTCTCGCGATGCTTTAGCTCTGTGTTCATTATCTGCTTCCATTATTAGGTTGGCATCAATCGGTATGATAATCACCGAACTATCTTCAACCCATTTTTCGCACTTTTTCCAAGTATCTTGACCTCTAGGAGGGGGTTCTGTCAACCAGCCACCAGGATAATCTAAAATTGCAAAACGCAGTTGCGATGCATTGTTTTCTTTTTTTCTGGCAAGGCTCATTACTAAGTCAAAGATAAATGGATCTGCTGTTCCCATACCTGTAGGTTGAAAGTTAGAAAAATCTAATCCTGCTTCGATATCTAAGATGGTATTTCTAATCCTTTCTTTAGTTGGGCTGGTACGATCTTCATTTATAAAGGGAGCGATTGAGACACCAGTTTGAGCCAAAGCTTCTTTAGCTTCTTCTAATAGGGCAGCAACAATGGAAGTTTTACCAACCCTAGAAGGACCTATGAGAGCAATTTTATAGAAGAAAACTTTTTTGGCTTTGTCGTTAGCATAGTTTTCAAAATTAAGTTTAACTGTTTTTTTATTCATAACTTTCATCTTTGTATAGAAATATTTAGTAACTGTTTAAGTTGGGTAATAGCATTATCCACAGTTTTTACTGTCATATAATTATTTTCTATTGCCTTAAATTCATTTACCCAAATATAATTTGTGTATGACAAAGCAAAATCAAAAAATTGCCTGTCTGCATCTGTAGACCTTACCAAGCTATCTTCAAATTTTACGGCGGCAGAATAGAGAATATTGGAAACAAAAGGTTTTTCTCTCAATATTTTTTGAACAGCATAAGATGTCTGAATTATTTTCCCCGTAATCATCTCTAAAACTCTCTTTTCTGCGTCCTTTGACTCGCAAGATATATTAGTAAAAATTAATCTTTCTGGAGCTAATTTTTGAGTTTCTTCTATGAGTCTTGGTAGTAAGTGACTTTGAAAAATAGCATTTTCTTCGCCGCATTTTAACAGATATTTTGTTGCTTCTTGTAAAGATGGAAAAGGATTGTTGCTTTCTTTACCTTCTAAAAGTAAAAGTAACCTTTCAAGTGCTTCTTTACCTGCTGGAACATCCGCTATTAAGTTTCCAGTACAAGCAGATATTATATTACTTATCCTTATCCATAATTCTTCTATTTTAGTTTCAAAGTAAATATCTAGTTGACTGTAAGTATCTGTCAAATAGGCACGGGCACGGTTAATTTCGTCTACTGCAAAAGCATCTACAGTTTTATCTATATCAAACCTGCCGCGAGCTTGATCGTACCAATCTTTTTCTCCTGTTCCTAATCCATTTTTTGCCCATATTCTAATTTCCTGATGTTTTTCTTTTATGGCTTCTACAAGTTTATTATCTGTAATTGAGCCTTCATCTTTTTCGGATTGGATTTCTTCTCTCAATTCGCGGTTATTATTTGCTAATTTAATTGCTAATTCTTGTCTTAAAAGTTTGGCTTTGTCATAAATAGTACCATTCATACTTGTAGTCTGAGAAGGTATTTTTCTCAAGGATGTTTCTAATTCGTAAATTGCTGTGCTAATTTTTTCTACAACAGCTTGCCATTGACTAAAGATTGAATTTACAATCTCTTCATCCATAACTGGAAGGCGAGCAATTAGATGATTTAAAGCTGGGAATAAAACTTCTTCTTTAACGTTATCTGGATCTATCGCATTACAAGTGAGTACTTTATAGCGACTGTCAGGTTGATTTTCGTTAAGTTGTCTGTGAATATCATTTATCAATATTTGATAAAGCTCTTTATCGTCTTGCTCTCCATTGTTAACAACAATAAATACAAAATCTCCTAACTTAGAAACTCCTTCTACTGCTTTGGCGATTAAATTTAATGCTTTTCTATCTTTATTACCCCAATAGGATGATTGAGCAGTAGGACGCAAAATCAGTAAGACTAAATCTACTTCATTTTTTAATGCTTGTACGTGATGTTCTTCTGCATCCAAATTAACTTCACCAAGTCCGGGTAAGTCTACTAACACTAACTTTTCTACATCCAGTAAAAAAGAACATTTAATTTCAATATTTTTGACTGCTAAATAAAGACGAGAACAATTTGGGTCTTTTTCTTGTTGTTGGGGATATGCTACCCAAGGACGTAATTTAGTTAAGTCTTCGATTATTTTTTTTTCACCAGTAAGGTAATTCTCATAGGAGGAAATTGCAGCTTGCATTTGCCTGAGACGACCTAACAATTCAACATTTTTATCTGTTGCTAGGTTATTGCGATTGTAGTCAAAGTTTTTAAATTCTTCTATAGAGTTGACTACAGATAAATTTAATTCTCTATGAAATGGTTTAACTAATTCCTCAAGAAAATTGTTTTTATCTCGTAAGCTTAGAATAGCTTTGCGCTCGTGACTATGACGTATAAGACTACGCACCGCAGTTACCGGAATACCTTTTCCTGTAGGAATTGCTTCTTCTGGTAGATTGCCAATAGTTTGTAATAAAGTACTTTTACCGACTCTAGCTTGTCCGCTACAACCTATAGTAATTGCTTGACGAGAAAAACGCTTTTTGGCATTTTCTAATTGTTCAAGAATCGGCATAATCTCTCTATTCCAATAAATAGAATTTCTACCAAAATCTTGAACTTGCATTTTTAAGTCTTGTGTAAGTTGGGGATGTTGTGAAAGATTATTTAAGCCATTGCTTAATTCTTTAATTCCCTCATCTATTTTATTTATGTTCTCAATATATTTACTAATAATGCTAGCTTGTTGATTTCTTTGCTTAATGATGTTGTCTATAATTTGGGTAAGTTGCTGAACTTGAGGTATTGGTTTGTTAAATACTTCTGTTTCAAGTAATGCTTGACTGACTTCTTCTGGGTTTTCTTCCCGTATTTGGTTCCAAAAGTTTTTAAGTTCAGTAATAAATTTATCATAATTTGATTGTTCTAATCTTTTAGATAGAAAATTTTCTGAATTAATTACTGATGCTTGTTCTAAATCTAAAAAGAATACTCTTGACTGATACTTCTGAAAATCGAAATAGCTTTTCTTTTGAAAGATAAATCCTAGTTCCCCTCGAATATAGTCATCATAATAACTTAACTCATCATCACAAATGCTGCTAGTATCAATGATACAGAAAAAATTATTCAAATTAAATTTTTCAACCGAAGTATAGATATTTTTTAAATATATTTTGTCTTGGTCTTTTAATCTATATTCTGTACTAAAAACACATAGGAATATATTATCCTTAATACTTTTATAATGCTCAAATACCTGATTTTTATATTCAATATTATTGTCGCTTATATTTATAATTTTTAAGCTAGGTATTTCTTTACTTTCGTGAATCAAAATACCATTTTGAAGTTCGTCATTATTGTCATATTCATCAATTGGAATCTCAACTAACTTTTTAGAAAAATTTAGTTTTTCTGTTTGGGTAAAATGCGTGATAATTACATCTACTAATTTATTAGCTAGTGTGGAATCATATCCGAACAAGATTAAATTTGTGCTACTCATTTCTAGTTTGATTTATTTTATGTATTACGTTGCATATCAGTGTTTTTTTAATTAGATGTTTCTATCAAACACCGTTGTCATATGAGTTAAGCCTCAAGATATTCGACTTATTTTTTTTATTTACCGATTTCCCTTTGATTTAATTCGAGATTCGAGTATTATTCTCGAATTAGAAAATGTCTACTCATCATGTTATTTAAGAAAAATTATACGTTAACAACTTCAGGAAACTATTCAAACAATTATCTAGATAAGATTGCAGTTTCGATGTGATGATAGAA
The DNA here is from genome assembly GCF_963920925.1 of Calothrix sp. CCY 0018. Taxonomy (NCBI): domain Bacteria; kingdom Bacillati; phylum Cyanobacteriota; class Cyanophyceae; order Nostocales; family Calotrichaceae; genus Calothrix; species Calothrix sp. CCY 0018. The sequence goes on from NZ_CAWUDI010000030.1 coordinate 7,795, forward strand.
TTATTAAGTAGTGCTTATTTGTCGCAACCTAATATTTTGGCGCAATTTACCTACCAGTTTAATAACTATTTAAAATATCTTTAATTAAAACTTCTTGTATAGAAACTTGTAACACAATAACTAAAGGAACTGCTAAACATACACCCATAAAGCCAAAAAACTTACTAAAAATAACCACACTTAATAGAGTTATTACTGGTAATAAAGATACTTGTGATTTCATAATCAAAGGTACAATAATAAAATTTTCAATTTGCTGAATTGTAAGATATGCTAAAAATACATAAACCGCCTTTAAAGGCTCATCAAGCAATACTAATAGTATTGGTGGAATTACACTTAATGTCGGACCAATATTAGGAACAACTTCTAATAAACCCGCTAAAATTGCATTAATTTCTGCTGCTGGCACACCTATGATTTTTAAAACAATATAGCTTAAAATACTGATTAAAAACATTGTAAATGTCGTAGCTTTTATCCAGCATACCAAGCGATTTTCGCAAATCAATAAAATCTCATTCATGCGACGACGGTAGAAAGTTGGGAAAAGGAAGATAAAGCCACTTCGGTAAGGTTTTGGTTCTACCAAAAGCATGATAGTTAAAATAAAAAAAAGTAGAAAACTTATAAAAATACTAACAAACTGATTAAAGAAGGGAAAAAGGTTTCCGAAATTTTCTGTTAACCAATTAAGCAAATGTTTTGTAATATTGAAATCTTTTATATTATATAAATAGTTTTGTGTCTCTTGGGGAATAAATTGCATAATCGAGTTATTCCACAACTTAACTTTATCTACAAATTTGGGTAATATTATTTGAAACTGGTTTAACTGCTGGGGTATTTTTGAAAAATAAATAAGCCATGCAAAACCGAATATTAATGAAATTAGTAATATGACTGAAATTGCAACTCCCAGACCTCGCTTAAGACCAAATGTTCGTAATATCTTGACAATCTCGTTTAAAGCAATTGCTAATACTATAGCTGCAAACAATATTAATAAGACTTCTCTAATTAGCCACAATACACACATTGATATAGCTAAAATTGATAAACCTATCCACCTTTTTACAAGCATATAATACCTTATTTCAATAATATTTAATATTTCTATTTCTCATTAGCAGGATATAGCTGATTTTAAAATAAATTCAGTTGCTATAAAAATTGCCAGTACAAGCAGATACGATATTAATTGTCTGTATCCATAATTCTTCGATTTTATGTTCAAAACAAATATTTAATTCACTTTGACTGCTAAGTACAGATCGGAACAATTTGGATTTAATTCTTTTTATTTTGGAAGATATGCTACCTAAGAACGTAATTTAGTTATGCTGAACTCAATATTCTTATTAAACACCATTGTCATATGAGTTAAGCATTGAGATATTCGAGTAATATTTGATTTCTATCTGATTTATGTTTGAGTTAATTCGATAAATACTCTAATTCTCGAATTAAAAAAAATTGGTTTTACTTGTAAATTATTCATAACTCGAATTAACTCGAAGCTAACTTGAATATCTGGGGGTCTAACTCGAATCGGTTATGCTTCGATATAAACAAGTATCTCTATAGGAAGGTACGTTTCCTAAGTAATCTAGTAATATATATGACAAAAGAAAATGATTTTAAATTTGGAGAGAGTTTAGCAGAAAATGCTCTCTCTTACGTGGTTAGACAGGCTGATGAGGAACTTTACCGCTATCTGAAAGCTGGAGACTTTTGTTATATTTTTAACTCCCGACAGATGGGTAAAACCAGTTTAATTGTCCGAACCCAAAATCGACTCAAAGCCGAAGGATATGCTTGTACTTCTCTAGATTTTTCTGTCAGGGTTAATCGAGACATGAAGTCGGAGCAGTGGTATGCGGGAATTGTTTACAAATTAGTAACTAATTTTGAGTTAGGCAATCCCAAAGATTTTCTGCTTAACTGGTGGAGAGATAGAAGCGCAATTTCTGGTGTGGAGCGTTTGGATGAATTTATAGAGACAATATTATTAACATCTATCAAAAGTCAGATTGTTATATTTATAGATGAAATAGATAGTGTTTTAAGTTTGCAATTTCCCACGGACGATTTCTTCGCGTTGATTAGAAGCTGTTATGAGAAGCGTAATTACAATCCCGAATATAAAAGATTAACTTTCGTTTTGGTGGGAGTTGCCACACCAGGTGATTTAATCGGGGATAAAAGACGGACTCCGTTTAATATTGGTAGAGCAATTCAACTTGATGGCTTTAAAGAAAATGAAATTGAACCGTTAGCGAAAGGATTTAATGAATATGCTCGATATTTATCTGCTTCTCAGGAGTTGGAAAAAAATGAACTTGCGGAAGCTTTGGCTGCTCGGGAAGAGGAAGTTAGGATATTAGCTCAAGCGAATGATACCTTAAGACAAGCGCAAACTAAATCCGAGGAAGCGAATCAAGCATTAAAGAAATCTCTGCGGATGGTTTGGTTTGGTGCTGGGTTGTTGGCTGTGTCTATTATTGTTAGTTCGGTGTTTATTCAAAAACAACTTCACGATGCTACTGTAGAGCGATTAGAAGAAACTGGTGTCGTTTGCCAAATTAAATGACCACTTGACAAATTAATGTCCTCTTAAATATTAAGCCGCAAACCCCTATATCGTAGTGGTTTTGTTGTCTTAGCCCCAAATTATGTAGAAAGAAGCGTATCGACAAGCGGAGGTGTCCTCTTCTATTGATCCTATTATTATGGTAGTTGCATCTGGTTTGCATTTTTCTCAAATTCTCAAATAATTAAATTGGAATTTAGGAACTAATCCCTAATAACTCTCCTTCAAAAGCTTCACCTTTGAGCATTCTATTCCAGTAAATATAGGGAAAGCCATATTTTTTGAGCAGCCACATAATGTAGCGCTCCTTTGTTGGATCGATTGGAAATGTGGGGTAAAGCTCGTTATCATAACCAAATTCGGCAAGTACTACCTTGCCGTATCCTGTAGTTATTGGACAGCAAGTATAGCCGTTGTATTTTTGAGTAAAGTTTTTTGAAACAATTAAAGCCAGTAAGTTATGAACAACAACTGGCGCTTGTTTTCTTACAGCAGCAGCTGTTTTTGATGTTGGGAGACTTGCCGCGTCACCTAAGCTAAATAAGTTGGGGTAAACATTGTGCTGTAGCGTGTATTTGTTTACATCAACCCAACCTTGTTTCGCTCCATCAAATACAGCTAATTTGCTTTGTTTGATAAAGTCAGGTGCGCTCATAGGTGGCGTAACATGGAGTAAGTCGTATTCGATAGCTATCTCTGAAACACCCGAATCTGTTGATACATCAAAAATCGCTGTTTTAACATCAGCTTTGATTTCTTTGAGATTGTGTTTGTATTTTACGTCTATCTGTTTACGCTCTACTACACGAAGCAGTGTTTGGGCGAATTCTTTTACACTAAAAATTCCTCCCTGTGCCGTGCAAAACAAGACTGAGGACTGAGTGCGAACCCTTTGTTTTCTAAAGGCATTATGGTCGCCAAACGAAGACGTTTGAGCATGGCAGTTTCTACATAGGAGTTGCAGGTTATCTTTGACATCAGTACCACCAGCCCGACGTGCTTTCATATGATGCAAGTCGAGATATTTGGTACATCCGCAAATACTACATTTAGCTCCTCGTTCTGCTTTTATCTCCTCTTTCAATTCGCGCCATTCATGGTTATCTGCATTACCAAGCCAGATTTTATCGGGTATTGCGACTTCGGGATTAATGAATGTTGCAGGCTCGAAACCTTCCAAATAGGGATTAGGTAACGAGCGCGACCGAAACTTAGTTATCGGTTTATCACTCATACGGTATAAGTACGAGTAATCTTCTCCGTTTTTGATTCCCAAGTTATATCGTTGTCCGTTCTTATGGATTTGACGCATTTTATACATCTTCATAATCCGGCGAGGTTTTAAGCGATGTCGTTTCTGCAACCAAAGAAATAAGCGCTCGTTGACCCAGAAATCTAAGTCTTTAGCTGTTTTCTTTGCATTAGAATGACAGTAATAGCCAATCCAACCTCGTAGTACTGCATTTAAAGCAGTAAACTTGAGCAAAGGAGAATCCTTAAACCGTTTTCGCTTGGTCATCTCCTTAACTTTCGCTTTTAGGCGTTTCTTAGCTTCTTCGGTAGGTGTAACCAATACTTTTGGTTTATCATGGGCGCTAACGTAGCGTCGGACGTGGAAACCTAAGAAATCAAACCCATTATTTACGTGAGTAACTCGCGTTTTCTCAACGTTGAGTTCCAAATTCAATTCTTCTTTGAGAAAAGATTGAAACTCTTCACGTAGACGAAGTGCTTCTTCCTTACCACCATTAGTCAACAGCAGCCAGTCATCGGCATATCGTATCAAAGCACAGTTACCCAAGCGTTGCGTTCGGCGTTTCTCTTTTTGCTTGCGGTTAAGACTTCCGTATTTATTCCACCAAAACATATCCAGTTGATGTAAATAAATGTTCGCCAAAAGTGGAGAGCAAATGGCACCTTGTGGTGTACCAGAATCAGTACGACGAAACAAAGAGCCTTGCATCATCCCCGCTTTGAGAAAGCATCCGATTAACTTAAGAAGACGTTTATCTGCAACTCTTTTCGCCACGAGTTTTATTAAAATATCGTGGTGAATGTTGTCAAAAGCTCCCTTGATATCGCCCTCAACAACCCAGAAGTATTTACTACGTTTGTTAATGTAACTATCCAAAAGGGCTATGCAATCTTGTGTTCTGCGTTTTGGTCTAAAACCGTTGGAGCAGTTAAGAAAATCGCTTTCCCATATTGGCTCTAGTGCCATCTTCAAAAGCATTTGTACTACTCGGTCTTTAAGGGTTGCGACGATATAGTAAGACTGCACATAACTTCAATTCACTTTTGGGAAGTTGTGTAACCATTACTAATCCTATCCATCCGTTGTACGGTCAATCTGTTGTAATAAAGCAGATTCGTAAAGTTGGGCAGGAAACCAAAATAACTATAGAAAGTCCACTAGGAGGATTCTTATCTCTTCCGGCATCAGAAACTGACCTGTGGACACAACAAACTCGTCAGGTGGAAACAGTCTCCAAGTTTTTACCTGAGAAATTACTACGTTTGAGCGAATGGGTAGCGGCGCGTTCGCAAAACGTTACGGATGAATTTTCTTGTGTGAAAGAAAATAAAAGTGAAACTCACACGGGAATTAATCATGATAAAACAGCATCTACTACCCACCGCTCAACCAGAACACTCAGAAAAAATAAATCGTCTAATAAAAATAACAGCAAGGCTAGTAGACAAGGTACTGGCAAGCAAAAGTCTCGACGCGGCGATAGCGAGGAGCAAACCAGATGAATAATAAAATAAGAACGAGCCATCTGGAACGCCGTGCGGTAGTCTATCTGCGACAATCTACACTGACTCAAGTAGAATCACACCGGGAAAGTACTGATAGACAGTATGCTTTGGCAGACCGTGCATCAAATTTAGGTTGGGATAAGAGCCAAATATCCGTTTTTGATAGTGACCTGGGTAAAAGCGGTCAAACCACAACCGGACGTGAAGATTTTCATAAGCTTATGGCTGCTGTAGGTTTAGGAGAAGTGGGAGCGGTTTTAGCTCTGGAAGCTTCTAGATTTTCTCGTTCTCAGGCAGATTGGCATAAACTTATAGATATCTGTGCCCTTACAGATACATTGGTAATTGACCACGATGGGATTTACGACCCGAATGATTTTAATGACCGAGTAATATTAGGATTTAAGGGAACTTGGAGCCATACAGAATTACACGGTATGCGTCTGCGCTTACAAGGAGCCAAGTTAAATAAAGCCCAGAAAGGAGAACTGCGCTGCTCTCCACCCACTGGTTATGTTTATGACCCAGAAGGTAAACTAGTAATAGATCCAGACGAAGGTGTAGTTGCTGCAATAAAGCTAGCCTTCCAACAGTTCCGCGTCCTTGGAACGGCGTTTAAAGTGATGCGCTACTTTTGTATAAACGATATTCCTTTTCCAAGAAGGCGCTGGCGACAGAAGCAAATTGGTACACTTTACTGGGGACCAGCCAATCTTAGTCGTATAACTACCCTATTACATAACCCAACTTATACGGGAACATACGTATATGGTAGACGACGTTGCGTTAACGTAATCGAGGATGGTCAAATAAAGAAAGTTAAAACTCAGACCCTACCCCAAGATGAGTGGAAAGTTGTAATCCATAATGCTCATGAGCCTTATATCAGTTGGGAGGAATATTTGTCTAACTGTGAGCGACTTAAACAAAATAGTCCAGTTTCTTTATCAGACGGATGTCCAGGCACGCCCAGAGAAGGTTTTGCTTTGCTCCAAAGTTTAGTTATTTGCGGTAAATGCGGAAGAAAGATGAGTCCTCGTTACCACGGTAATGGTGGTTGTAGAGCGGCTTATGAATGCACCCAAGCTCGTAAACAAGATGGCAACATGGGTGTTTGTTGGAGTGTTGCCGGAGCAGCAATTGACAAAGCCATTGCAGATCATGTGCTTGAAGCTATAAGTAGCGAACAACTCGATATTTCTCTTGCAGTGCTTTCTGAACTTGATGACCAAGCCCAGGAAGCAGACAAAACATGGCAACTCAGGTTGGAAAGAGGGCGTTACGAGGCTGATAGGGCAATAGTCAATATGACGCAACTGAACCAGAAAATCGTTTAGTTGCCCGTACATTAGAAAGACGGTGGAATGAAAAATTACAGCAATTAACAGAACTAGAAGAGGCATACTCGCAAGCCCATCAAGTACAAAGGTTGGAGTTAACAGCAGCACAAAGGCAACAAATTTTACATTTAGCCAAGGATATTCCAACACTTTGGCACGCTAGTAGCACTACTAATCAAGAGCGTAAAGAGATACTAGGATTATTAGTAAAACAAGTTGCTATTACTCCAATTGATGCTCCAGAACGTTCTACTCGTATCCAGATACTCTGGCACACGGGAGTTACGAGTATCTTATATGCACTACGTCCCACAACTGGTCAAAGATTCCAAACACCAAACGAAGTTATTCAACTGATTGAGGAATTAGCTCCTGGTCGAACTGATACCGAAATCGCTTTGGAACTTAATCAACGAGGTTTGGTGAGTGGAACTGGTCGAGCTTTTACCAAAAAGAGTATAGCTTGGATTCGATGGAAATTTGGGATTGAAAAACCTTTAAGCGACCCAATTGTTGCGAAATCAGGGGTTAGCCCGGAGGGCTACTATTCCACCAGTGCCTTAGCATCACTGCTAGGTGTTGGAATTCATACAATTTACTACTGGCGAGACAAAGGGATTATACAGGCTTTCCAAGAAACAGAGAGAAGTCCTTGGTGGTACATTGTTACACCTGAAGTGTTAGATACTTTACGTGAAAAAATTTGTCGCGTACCAGTAAAACCTAAATAATTTTCCGTTTGTACCCGTCAATAAAATAACAACATTGAAATAATTGTTTACCCTTTGAAAATGATTCAAAGGGTTTTTGTTTATCATCCCTGCTGTTGTGGGATAAATTTCTTACCATCATAGTGCCAAGCAATTTCATCTGGATCATGCCCCTTTGTCCATTTTCCAAAATTTCTTGCGGTTTTCTTGTGGCGAAGGGTACTTGGAGATACATCTAATCTTCTTGCTAAAGCTGCACCAGTTAGTGAATCTGGTATTGCATCAGAATTTTGAATTTTTTTAATTGATTGTGAGCTGCTTAATGGCTGCGAAAGTGACTCACTATTGTCTGTTGGAGTTTTAGGATGATTATCATACGACACTGATGATTGTTTAGGAGGTGAGTCACTCGGAGGCTCACTAAGAACAAGAACCTCTTTCTGCTCTAATGGCTCACTCAATGAGTTACTGTTTGACTCTCCAGTAATCTGTTCGGATTCTACCAGCCCTAATGATGAATCACTCTGTGGCTCACTATTTATATTTTCTAATGATTCACTCGGTGAGTCACTAATTAGCTCATCTTCCTCACCAGACTTGACTGACTCACTAAGGTAGCTCATATTTGGCTCACTAATACACTGCGGCTCCGGTAGCTCACTTAATGATAAAAAGGAAGATTCCTTTGACTCATCATCCTGAAACGTTTTCTGCTCCGAGTCAGGTTGATTGTAGTCTACTGGTGACTCACTTACTGGTAATGGTGAGAACTCAGATTGTTTTTTCTCTTTTTTAGTCTTTGACTGGGTATCTGCTTGTGCTGTATTACCTGCTTGCAAATTTGATTGTAAGCCTTGATAAGCCTGCTTAAGAAATGCTACTTCCGAGGCGCAGGCTACAAACTTTTCCTCCAAATCATCGAGACGTTTAATAGTCGAAGGTGTGTCAGAAGGTGTTGTAGGTGTGCTACTAAAAAAATAGTTTTCAAGGATTGCGATAATTGCAGCAGAATCAGATTTCAACCCCCGCTCATTCTTAAATTCAACTAAACGCTCATAAATCCGTTTGGGTGGGTAGGCTGCTACACGCGGATTGTCCGTTGCCATAAAGCACCTGCGCTCTTCTTAGTTCCTCTTTTAGTTTAACCCAACTTTACCGACTAAGTAGACTACTAGTAAGCTACTTAGTATTACCTATTATGTCGAAGTTGAATATCTAAAATGCCACTAGTCGCTCACTGGTAACACACTCTCTAAATCAATATTACCCAACCTGTTATTTTTATAATGGCTATGCTACTCCTTTAATTAAAAAGCTCTAAGATGAGGAAATAAAGGGATTCTTTTAAAGTATCCCAAAACTTCATTGAGTCGAGGTGCAATATGAATAAATCGTCGGCACTTTTAGAATGCGGGTAAAACCATTCTTTTTAGGAATAGGTACTTCTCGTAATCCTTGGTGTTTCCAATCGTTACCCATTGAAAGTAGTTTGAATAACTCAAAACGTTCTTTGAATTCCAATGCTTTCTTACCATCAATCCCCGCCGTTTTTCGCCCTTTATTAAGTTGGGTTACTTGACGGATTGCTAACAACTTAGCTGATGCGGATTTCAGAACTAGTTTTTGAAGAGACTTGGCTTTTGCTATGTCACCAACTTTAATAGCTTTGAATATTCTCTTTTGTAGGCGAAAAAGATTCTTGCGGAATTTCTTCCACGGTAGGCTCTTCCAAGATTCACTAGTATTACTACTGTGTCTAATCATACTCTGCTCCATTGAATATTTTCTGAATACCCGACAGCAGTTTCCGCTGTCATCCTACCCGCTGTAAGGGATTCGGCTCAACCTAGCTTACTGAAGTTTCGACTACACTTCAGACCTAAAACAGCGTTTTTACTTGTTCCGCTTCAAAGATACTGGTAGAGACTTAGAGCGATTCAATTTGCCTAACACCTTCCTGGGGAATTGCATTTAACATCTAAAAATTAATGCGGGAGTTGCGGTGTTGAAGTCCTCATGTTTTGTTCAGGTTGAGGCTTTTATTTAAATATTTGATGCAATTCATAACCCCGACTGTGGAGAGAATGTATCTGAGATTTAGTTAAATCATTAAGCTCAATACTAAAAGAAACTTCCTCCGACTGATTATTAGAAATACTTTCAATCGACAAGCTAGAAAAGTCTAGCCCCGAATCCCAACAAGGAATATCTGTAGAAGTATTCATCGCTTGGTTGAGGTAATCCCCAAAATCAGCTTTTGTACCTAAAAATAAACCTTGAAGACGCATAACACCTTTGGGAGACTTATAAAGCATATCTCCACTACCCAATAAACTAGCTGCGCGGTTATCGTCGGGATTACCTAAAATAATCCCGCTATCTTCTGGACGGGATACCATAAAAGCAACCTTACCCGAACAATTTGACCGAATTAGAGGTTTAATTACATCTTTATCGGGACGTTGGGTAAACAGAAAAATATTGATTCCCGCAGCACCTGCTTTAGCTAACAGCTTCATCAAATCCATTTCAATCGGTTCTTTATAGGTACTGTCTGAAAGTAAATCAAAACATTCATCAGTTACAGAAACTATTCGGGGCATGAGACAATCTGGAAACATTTGGTTGTACTCTTTAATATTTTCAACTCCTACTCGTTTAAACTCTTCGTAGCGAAGTTCTTGCTCTGCTACCAAATAGTTGAAAATTTGTAGGGTATTAGCAGCATCTTCTGCTACGGGTGCGATGAGATGGGGAAGTCCATTAAAACAGGTCAGAGATACTAATTTGACATCACTTAGAGCAAGTTTGACCAAGCTAGGAGGATAGCGCAGTGCCAAATAAAGAACCATTGCTTTTTCGTACTGGCTCTTCCCTCCACCAGTCATACCCCCTCCCAAAGTATGGTAAACATTTGAGTCGCAAAGTGAAATTTCAATATAGTTACCATCAACATCCACACCACCGGGGATAACTATTCGATTGATATCAATCTCGCTTGTTAAGTCAACATAATCGCTAAAATGAGCTATCTGTCGTTCTAATCTAGGAATATCAAATACAACAGCACCCGGTACAACAGATATCATTGGTGGGTTTTCAAATCCAAGTTCTTCCCCTAATTGCTGAACCAAATCGTTGCCAAGTCCTTGAACCTTCTTATAACTAACTCCTTTTTTCAATTTGATTTTGACACGTTTGAAAGTGGGACCAACTTTAGTATCGATATAGCTACAGCTAATACCAAAATCATTAAGAGTTTCAACTAAGGTGTCACCTACCTTAAGATCAAATTTTTCTTCAACTTCTCCAATCTCTTGTTCGGTGCTACTGATTAAATTACTGTTGTTGGGGTTTGTTTTACTGTTCGGTAAAGATAAAGATGGTATTTCTCCCGTTTTCTTAGCAACTAATTCGGCTGTTTTGTAGACCAATTGCTTAAGATAAATATTTTTGGTTGAAGAAGCAAGCTTAACAAAATCTTGATAGGATTTACTTTCTTGATATTGCTTATACAGTTCCAAAATAAAAGCATCTCTTTCGTATGTACTAATATATCGATTGATTAAAACATACTCTAATGCTAGCTTGGAAAAAGCCAAATCTTCCAAGTTTAATTCTTCCGAGCAAACATCAATTATTCGGTCACAATCAGTACCGCTTGTTACGGCTTGGTAAATAATTGCAAATAAATAATCATGGTCGTAATTCTTGACGGGGCGAATTATTTTACTACCAAAGTCCGATTCTTGGAGAATATTTGCCACATACAACTGCTGGTTGAAATCAAATAATTGTTCTGCTTCCGCAAGAATATCTTGGTTAGATAATCCTTGTGATTTAAGAACGGTAACAGCTTGATGAATTTCGGCGCTAGTGTAATTTGACATATCAACGAACAACCCTCCGAGACAATTGCTTTCGGTAATAGCGACTTAATTCGCTGATATTTTTTGGATTTTGGTCGTAAGAATTGCACGGAAATGAAGCCCAGATTTTACCTACCTTACAAGCAGCCTTAGCAAAATTACCTGACTCAATATCGGAGATAGCACCATTACGACGAATATATTCAATAGCCATCCTATCTTGGGACGCGGGAGAAAAATCTGGCAGGTTTAACTTTGGCTGTAAATCCCACCAAGATTTGTCGAGCATTTGATAAGCACCAGCAGCAGTGGAACAGGTTTTCTTACCATTGATTGAGGCACATTGTTTAATTAAAGGATGAGTAGAAAAACTATTCAAAGTGCCATTAAAAACTAACTTTTGATAACTTTTGGTTCTACTTGTCCCGGTTTCAGCCCAGCGGATAGTTGCTAAAAAAGCTTCCATTCGAGGTGAGTAGTTAGATTTTAGTTCGCGTTGCTGTAAATAGGGGCGTGGGTTCACTGGCTTATTATTTAGCCTCACCTCGAAATGCAAATGCGGTCCGGTAGAAAATCCCGTGCTTCCTATCTTGCCGATTGTTTGTCCTGCTACAACTCGTTCTCCTTTTCTTACAGAAAGCTTGCTAGCATGACCATATAGGGTTGATTTACCCGCACCATGATTGATAATTACAGCTTTTCCATAACCACCCTTCCAACCAGCGAACTCAACTAAACCAGCTTCAAAAGCATAAATTGGAGTACCTTTGGGGGCACCAAAGTCAATACCGGAATGAAACTTACGTTCCCCGGTAAGGGGATGAATTCTCCAACCAAAACCACTGGTGATAGGTGAACCTTTAGTTGTCGGAAAAGCTGTGCTTTTAGAGTCGGTAAGCTTGTTTGTGTTTTTCACTAATCTTTGGAGTAACCGAATTGGTTGTTGGGATTCAACCCATTCTGAAACTTGGGGAAGTGCGATCGCCATGCATAAAATTAAAGTAGCAAAAGCATATCCCCAGTTTCTATCGATAGACAAACTGCTACCGGACTCTTTCAAGCCTACTATTTTAGTATCGTTACTTTCAATTTCCAGTTTGATTCGCATTATGACAACTAGAATTGGTAGAACTCAGTAACTTCTCAAAATTATTCTTAGGATTCTTGCAAATCGAATCAGTTGAAGTGGGTTTGGATTGCGGAATAATCGCCTTGGAGATTGGGAATTTAATTTTTTGAGTTACATCGCCCAAGTTATAAAATTTGAGGTACCCCGGTTGGAGAATATCAAGTACCCACACCAATAAAGTTACTCCACAGCAAATTTTGACCAACATTATTCCAATTGCCGAAATACAGGCATGGCAAACGAAGGTGCTTCCTCCGGTACAACTTCAATCTTCTTCCCAGAAGCATAACCGGGTCCTGTATAGCTACCATTGAGTAAAAAATTAACCAACATTACGAACAACCACAAACCAACAGCACCTACACCAATTGGAGACTTTATACAATCACTAAGGAAGTATGCAGGATACCAAAGGAAACGCGCCGGATTCTGTGGATGCAATCTATGAGCTTTCCACGTTTCTACATAGGGAATTTCAATTTTAGGGACTTTTGGTTTATAGCTTGTTTGTGAATTGACGTATCTTACTTCCACAGGTTGGGAATCAACAGATATTGGCATTCCTGACTGATGATTTACCATACCTCCTTGTTGTTGAACTTGGTTTAACATTCCCTGTAAGCGTGTAGTAGGAACTATCGCACCACCATCGGAATAGTCAATATCAACATTGTTGCGACGATTTCTGGACATATTTAACTCCTAATTTGCATTATTATTTGGATTGGAATCATCATCACCCCATAAATCCTCTTGTTGAAGTTGAGAATAAAATTCTTGTGGAGACAATGTTTCAGATTTGCTCGCTACATCTAAATCAGAATGATTAGATAACGAACGAGAGGGAAAGTGAATTAGGTTATTAGTAGAAACACCATTCAAATTCGGATTAACAGGTGGAGGTAATTGAACATTATTTGAGCTTACGGGGATGTTTGTATTTACCGAATCATCAATAATCTCATCACTTTCAATTGCGTTGTTGTAATCAGAAATTCCCCAACTCAAAAAACTAGCAAAACCAGCGATAAAGATAATTGCACTCATCCAGTGTACGGATGAATTGGGGGACGGCATCATCTCAATTGTTGTGCGGGTTGAACCAGAAAGAGTTGTACGGATAGGAGTACGTTTAACTGCCGCTACAACATTAAACGAACATAGAGCAATACAAACTATCGCAGCAGCAAACTTAACGTACATGGTACATTCTCCTTGATTTGGGGTTCTCGATTACAAACATTATTCAGAGCTTCATTAGTATGGTATTTTAAGGTTCTGTGTTTTCTGACTTTGGAGTTGCTGGTCTGACTGTCTCCTTCATTTCTTGTAAATAAAGTTTTCGTTCTTCTTGTTGTTTTTTGATTTTTTCACGAATTTCTCCTACTTGAGCTAATTGTTCAACTGGATCGGAATATCCACGGGCGCGTAATAACTGAGCTTGAGCTAGTGAATATGGTTCTTGAGCATTACGAATTTGAACTAACATCTGATTCAAATCCACTACGGGTTGAGATTCCAGATTTTGCGCGTAATCAATTGCTTCGAGTTTCCCTAATATCATTACAGCAGCCGCACCTATAGGAATCTTTTCTTCTACCTTCGTTCCGTCGGTTTTGCGATAACCCCAGTAAAAAGTATCATTGCCCGAAGCCGCTTCTAACAAAACATCGAGGGAGTTGAACTTTACTATTTCCAATGCAGGCATATAATGGAGGCGGTAAAAACCAGAATTTTCATCATTCTGCATCGTAGATATTTGACTTTTGAGTTGCTGACCCCATAAAGCTGCTGTCATCTGCCTCCAGCCGCTCAAATTTGGCGCACCTTCAACAGAAGAGTAACTGGAAAGATGATCAATGTTGTAATCAGTGCGAGAAAGTTTTTCCAGATAAACCTCTCGTATTTGAGAAACTTGCGTTTTAGCTTGCTGTACGGCTGAAATTTGATTCCTTCCTGGTATTTGTTGCTTCCACCCAACTATTAAAGCTACCGCACCAATTACGGAAATTGCTCCAACAGTGGAAAAAGCCGTCCACAAGCCTATACTTACCTTTTTCTTCTTTCGAGTCGGCTTTTTATCTCGAACGGGCACGAGAGTAAACATTGGAACTCCTTATTTAAGTATTGTCAACAATTAAACTTAATTGCGGGCGTTTATTTAGCTCGCGAGCAACAGCAATTCCCGCGCCACCAACAACTATTCCGGTTAAGAGCAATAATGGATGTAGGGCAAGGGCTGCACCTACTCCTATCAATTGACCTACCATTCCAGAAACGCCCAGATTCATTAATAATCCACCTGCGGTATTCACTAAAAAGTCAAACGCTGCGTTCATTTTTATTAGCCATCCAAATTACTATTAGTGCCAAAATTAACCCAATTATTTCGCCGATTCCCACTCCAATCAAAATAGGCTGAATGCTAGAAATTTCTTGCCTTTCTTGAGTAGGGGGAACTGCTACCCACGTTCCAATAACTGTTCCAGCCAAAACACTGAGAAAGTTTATACCAACTGCAACTGTTGAATTATTCCGCATTTGCAATAAACTTTCATCGCGAAACTGATAACAGATAGGTAGCATTTGATTTACTACTTCTTCTGAGATTGCTTTATTTTCTGCTGCGAGGACTTCAACTGTTTCTGCTGCGGTGCTGATGTACTCAGCAGTAAGGGATGACTCTCCTCTCCCCAGTTGACTTTGCCGAAAAAATCATTTTCTATGCGCGAGTTAATCCGCTCCTGAGCTTGGTCAAATTCATTTAAATTATCTCCAGTTCCGCTAAATATAAACTCCTCTAGAGCAAGAGTGGAAGATTCAAGGACTACTCGATGACGTAATTGTCCAAGTTGAATGCCTCTATCCGTGTCCCCGTAGAGCATTCCCACGAAGCTGTCTCCAGAAGCTTGTTCTGGATCTACACCAAATCTTTGCTTGATGTATTCGCGCTTGTTGAATTTGCGATCGCCTAATTCTTCGGAACTATTACGCATCTCAATCAAATGCCGAGCAGCTTCCTCCAAAGACATATTTTCTTTATTTGCAGCAGCCTTCAGATTCACCAACTGGGATTCAACTTGTTCTGGAATTGTATTTTCATTAATCTCTAAATCCAATAACTGGCAAATATTTCGCACAACTTCAGGTGAAACTTGTAGCTGTTGTGCTAGCTGATTGATATGCTTCATTTCGTTCAAGTCTCCTAATTACTGTTTGTACTATTGGATTATTTTGTTCTGCTTCGGATATGTGCTTGGTCAAAAAGTCGTACAGAGTCATTTTGTTGACAAGACGTAAATAAGTATCTAACCCACCAGCAGGAATCACCTGTTCTAAATATTCTTCAAAAGTTAACCTTCTAATTCTGATAGCTACATAAAAAATATCAGCTACTTCAACTGCTGCTGCATCAAAATATCCTCCGCGCTTCTTAGGTTTCACGATTCCCGCGTATGGGAACCATTGCTGTAAGGCTGCAATTGAAATTCCATATCTCTGAGAAAGCGTCTTCTGTGTGTAGATAACGTTTTCATATACCATACCCACTTAATTCCAACTAAATATGATTGTCTGTGCGGAAAAGGGCTAACTTAAGTACCACAGTGATGTTTGTTAAATAAAAAATATTTAACAAATCCAGTTACTTTAATTTAGATTGAACTGGACTTAAGCTTAGTTAAATTTATGCCTAATTCAGCAAACAATTGTTAGGTTACATATTGGATATCAGCAATGCAAGCAGGTTTATATATATGAAGTGAAAAAAATAAAATATACTTGATAGTGTAAAAATACGCTTTAGTAGAAAAATATTCTCAAAAGAAAAAGAATGATGTTTAAATTTTCTATCTAAATCCATAACTGATTGATTATTTATTTAAGTCAGTACAATGTGCAAGTATTTTTCTGAAGCACTGTAAAAAGCTTTAAAACGATATAGTGCGTCGGTTGCACATAGCAGCAAGCATCTTTAACTTGAAGAATTCTTAAATTCTTACCTGCTTTTTTAACGCTTGCCGTCATTTTGTTGATTTTCTTGGTGTCCCACTTGTTTGTCTAACGTCATACTTCAGCAATGCAGAAGAGATTAACGCAAAAAAAATTATCGTCATAAATGAGACAATAAAGGCGAAAAGCATTAGAATAATCTCAATTGCGACCAAGTAATTCACAATTTTATTTATGGCGCGTCGATCACTAAAAGCTAGTCAAAAAGGTATTGCAATAGTCAAGCAAGCTATATCGCGTAGGGGTTTAACTCAACAATATTTAGCTGAAGGATCAATGCTAACTAGAGTTACTGTGAGTAAGTTTATTCATGGGAAACCAGTTAATACCTTCGCTTTTAAACAAATATGTCAGCAGTTATATCTTAATTGGGAAGAAATTGCGGATTTAAGTGATATTGATCAAGTAGATGTAAATGTTGGTAGTGGGTTGGGAGCCAATATAGATACCGTTCCCACTTTAAGTCATGTTCTCCACATTTCAGATTTACACTTTGGCACAACAGATAATGCCCGCACATGGTACGCTAAATTAGCAGAAGATTTACGCTACGAATCATCATGTTCTCGTCTTGATGCAGTTATTATTTCTGGTGATATTGCTAGTCAATCTAATCCCGATGAATATGCTGCTGCCCAATTATTTATAAATCGTTTATCCCAAGAATTTCAACTAGAACCGCATCAAATCGTAATTGTCCCTGGAAACCACGATATTAATTGGAAAATATCGGAAACTGCTTATTTCAGAATTACTATTGAAAATTCTCAACAAGAAACTGAAGAACATTTAACAGATGAACGAGGAAAATTTATTAGAGGTAAAAATCCAGAACAACATAAACAAAGATTTATTAATTTTAGTAGATTTTATGAAGCGATTAAAGGTGAACTTTATCCCTTAGATTACGAACAACAATATACTTTGCAGCATCTACCAGAGCAAAAATTGCTCATGTTAGGTTTAAATTCTGCTTGGCAAATTGACCATATTGACAAACATAATGCGAGTATCAATTCTGAAGCCTTGAGCAATGCCTTAAGCCTTATTCGCCAAAATCCAACTTATGAAAATTGTTTGAAAGTAGCCGTTTGGCATCATTCGCTTAATAGTACGTTTGGCGATCGCATTACCGATAGTGGTGTAATGGAGCGTTTGACTGCTGCTGGCTTTCGCTTTATTTTGCACGGAAGCGTTCATAGGGCTGATAACTCTTCTTACCATTATGATTACAGGGTTGATGGAAAACAAATAGATATTATTGGTGTTGGAGTATTTGGGATTTCACAAGAACAACAGCTTTCCTACTATCCTTGGCAGTATAACTTACTAAAAATAGAAGAAAATAAACTAACCATAGAAACTCGTAAGCGTGATGAGGTAAACGGTGTTTGGATACCGGATACTAGATGGAGGCAAGATTCAACTGAACAGCTTGTTTCACATCATGTGATTGTTTTAAATCAAAATTATGCTAATGCTACCAAACTTAACTTTAACAACAGCAACACATTCAAAGAAAATGAAGAAACTGATTTAATAATACCTAATCCCTTCATCCCTCGCAGTGGAATAGTCAAAACCTCTCAAAAATTCTTTGGTAGAGAAAAAGAACTTAATCGGATATTTGAAATCCTCAATAGTGGAAGTAGTGTAGCGCTGATTGGTGCCAGAGAAATTGGTAAATCTTCACTACTCTGGGCTATTTCTCAACAAGCAGAAACCAAATTAATTCCGTCTCGTAAAGCAATTTATCTAGACATGAGCCAAGTTTATGACGAGGAGGATTTTTACTTCGCTTTATGTTCTGAAATAGGAATTGAAGATTGTAAAGGAATTCGTTTGACGAAGGCTTTACAAAAACAACGTCCCCAATTGCTGCTGTTACTTGATGAAATTGAGAAAATGACTTGGGATGGTTTTAGAAATCAGGTAAGGGGACAATTACGGGGATTAGCTAACGGACACGATGCGCCTTTACGTTTAGTCGTGGCTGCTTCTACTTCTTTAGATCAACTTTTTCCTGATAGTAATGAAATAGGGATGGTTTCGCCGTTTCAAAATATTTGCCTTGAAGAACAGATTAATTTGTGGGATGAAGCTACTGCTCGTGATTTTATTAGTAGCCGTCTTGCATCTACTCCAATCCGTTTTACAAATGAAGAAGTTACGGAGATTGTGACGGCAAGTGGCGGTCATCCTAAAGAATTGATGCAATTGTGTTATCAAACTTATGCTCGTTATTTACAGAACAAGGAAAAATCTTTTAAAAAAGATTCCGTAGAAACTTTAGTAAGCCATTATGTGCTTTTACATAAATCTCAAGACCAAGCTTATGTGGGTGAAGAATTAGAAGTTTCTTTATCTCAAAACTCTGTAACAAATGGAAACAATGCTGGTTTAATACAAATCTCCCAAAACGAAGCCACCGGAAACGAACTCAACATCTTCCTCACTGCTCCAGGCTTCCACTTCAACAATGACAACACCACCAGCTTACCCCTAGACCCCGATACCGCGAACATAACCCAAACAGCAAACTTCAAACTTACCGCTCTACGTCCAGGAAAAACTAAAATTCAAGCAGAACTTTACGTTGGTGAAACCTATAAAACAACTTTAGAAACTGAAGTTGAAGTTAACGCATTTGAAGAAACCCAACTTCGTCCCCTCGTCGCTGCTCGTTCCCGTCCGGTTCCCCAACCAAGTTTCATTCTACAGGTAAGGACTACTTGGAATGCAGATATTTCTGCTTGTGTTTTCAATTATCACATCGATAGCTACCAATCGCGGTTGTTATTCGCCGATAATTTTGATTGTGCTTCCCAGTCTCTATCTGCTATTTGGGTCGAAAGAATACAACAGTTATTAAAAGCTACACTCGAAGATACCGCAAGTAGCCAACCTGGAGATTTCCGTTCCCGTCTTGTTTCCTTTGGTAAGTACCTTTTTGAATCGCTATTCCCAGAAGAACTGCAAAGTACTTTCCGCACCATCGCAAATTTAAATTATCCTTTCACTTTACTGATAATCGCCGACCAAGATGCTTGGTTTCCTTGGGAATTATTACATGATGAAAACTGGGAATTATTAGATGATGGAAAGGAATTTTTGGGCGATCGCCTAATTATCGGAAGGTGGCTTTGGGAGTTAGAAAAAGCACGTCCTTATGAGTTTCCTGTGGGTGCGGTGAATGTTGCTCATTATGCCAATGTGGAACAGCCCGAATTGTGGAATCAGCTTTTGTACTCATCGGGAGCGCCGCCACCGATTCCCATGCAAGCTGGTATATTTAATGATATGAGTTTATTTGAATCAATACGTGGTTTGCATTTAATTCGTTACGGTCAATCTGCGGACGCTGAAAACCGTCAGGATGCACCAGTGCGGATTGATAACGATAACGATATTGGGGAAATTGAGCGGGAGGTACAACCAGCTAAGTTAAGTTTGCGCCGTAATCATCCCCTTGTGTCTTTAAGTTATATAAATGCGGGTCAAATGGAATTAACTGCATTAGAGCAAACTTGGGCTTCTACTTTTGTGAGAGCAGGTTGTAGCGCCTTTTTGGGTTCGCTCTGGGCTGTGCAACCGGATGTGGAAGCGGCTTTTATTAGTGCTTTTTATAACAGTATTTGGAGCGGACAAACTTTAGCGGTGGCGTTTAATACGGCTCGTAGATTGGCTAAAGCCGTTGTACCAGAATCCTTGGATTGGCTAGCTTATGTGTTATTTGGCGACCCAATGGCGCGTCCTTACCGACCTGTTCCGGGACAGGGTTATGCGGTGGTAGAACCCATTGGTCAGGAGATTGATGACCCCGTAGCACCGGGTACAACAGTGAGATTTCGCGTTAGTTTGCGGCGCACACCTCCTGTATGGTATGAGAATCGGTTGATGGAGGTAGCTGAAGATTTAACATTTGATGATTTACGTGTTTTTATTGTCACGTCCGGATTGCAAGTGACTCCTGGTGATTCTATAATCATGACACCCACAGCAACCGGGGATTACTTAGGTTGGTTTATGTTAACAGTTCCCCCCAAGATAGAAACTCGGTCAGTTTTAGTTCAGGTGTACTTTGAGGACGGAATAGAACCCGTTCACAGTTTGCGGTTTTCACTTAAAATTGGCAACGGGGAAGTTGAAGGGATATGAGGGGAACAGTTAGTCCGATTGCTAGTAAACAAGTTAGTAACTTCCTGGAAATTCTGGTTGAGAAGGATTTTTATTATATTGGACGCTTCCAATTTAAAAGACCAACTGATAGAGAACTAGAACTTTTTACGGTTGAAATATTGGAATGTTTTGCTGAACTGATAAACGAAGTTAATCGAAACAAAAGCAAAAGTATTAAATTAGACCGGGAGTTTTGCGATCGGTCTTTGGTAAAACTAGCAGAATGGGGACGAATTGCTTATCAAGAATTTTTTGGTGAAGACAGACCAAATAAAATTCTTACCAAGCGCTTAAATGAAAATGTAGCTCCCACCTTTGTTTCCGAAATTATGCCTTTTCCTTGGGAAGTTCTGTTTGAGGGGAGTGAGGAAGACTATGAACGTGGTAATGCAGAGATGTTTTGGGGACTGCGCTACACTCCAGCACGAATTCTCAATCCAGAAAAAGACATCACTGACTATGTTTTAGAGCAAGCACAACCTTCAGATATGTTATTTTGCTTGCATCACAGATTATCACAAGCGCATCATAAAGAAAGACCGGAAATTGAAAAGTTGGTGAGAACAACTCCAGGAAATCGCTTCACTTTGTTGGGGAGAACCTGCAATTTAACTAATGATAAATGCATCGATCCTGTAGGGGATGACTTGCTCAAATATATTTACAAAGCCAACCACAATATGTTGCATTTTGCTTGTCATTGTAAGCAAAGTAACAAGGGTGATTCCTTGCTGGTTTCTTTTCTTCAAGATGAGGAAATCGCTGAAAAAGCTTTGGTATTGGAGTTGGAAACACACAAATTCAGGTTACGTCGGGGAAAATTTCTTTGTCAACCGCTGGTGTTTTTGAATGCTTGTCAATCCGCTGGGGGTACGGATGAGTTACGTAGGACTTTCAATTTACCCAAAAAGTTTATTCAGCATGATGCAGCAGCGGTGATTGCTACAGCTTGTCCGGTTCCGGATCTATTTGCGGCAGCTTTTGCGAAGGTGTTTTATCAGTATTTTCTGCGGGGAATAGTGATGGAGAATGAAGTAAGTGGGGAGAAAATGGTTAAGATTATGAGTATTGGGGAGGCATTACGAGCAACGAGATGGTATTTTTTGAAGGAGTTTAATAATCCGTTGGGGTTGGCTTATGGGTTGTATAGTCCGGCAGGTTATCGGGTAGGAGAATCGCTAATATGAAGACTTTCAACTAGCGACAAAAATTCCCCACTCGTCGGTCTAACTTATCAATGTGGGTAACTTCATATATAAAAATATGGTTGTATCTGGTCAGCAATATAAAAAATTATACGATGCTTTAATTGATGCTTTTCCTAACAAAGCTTCACTGGAGCAAATGTTAGCATTTGAGTTAGATAAAAACCTAGATACAATTGTAGGGGGCAGTAATTTAACAGAAGTTGTCTTTATCTTAATAAAAACAGCAGAAGCTGACGGATGGCTTGAAGATTTAATTGATGCTGCACGTAAGTCAAACCCTACAAACCTACAGTTAACAGCTATTGCTGAAGAATTGTTACCAAGTTATTATCCAGGAAAAATTACTCAGCGACAAACAATTCTGCTTCTGGCAGTCAATCCTACAAATACCTCCAGACTGCGCTTGGATGAGGAGGTGCGGGAAATTCAAGCAGTTTTAAAACTTTCTAAACATCGAGAAGAGTTTGAAATTATCTCCCTATGGGTGGTGCGATTAGATGATTTGCGCCGTGCTTTGTTGGATCATAAACCACAAATTGTGCATTTTTTGGGACATGGTACAGGTGACGAAGGTTTAGCGCTAGAGAATAACTCTGGACAAATGCAATTGGTAAGTGCATTATCTCTTACAAGAGTATTTAAGTTGTTTCCCCAAATTGAGTGTGTACTACTTAATGCTTGTTATTCTGAAGTGCAAGCAGAGGCAATTAACCAACACATTGATTATGTGATTGGGATAAACAATGCGATTGGGGATAAGGCTGCCATTGAATTTGCCGTTGGATTTTATGAGGCATTGGGTGAAAATAGAAGCTATGAGGAAGCATTTAACTTTGGTTGTGTAGCTATCAAAATGGAGGGGATTGCAGAGTCTTCCAATCCAGTGCTGTTGAAAAGAAAAACTAACTCAGTAAATATTAAAAAAACTGCAACAATTAAGCAAAAGAAAATTTTGTTTTTATTAGCCAATCCCAGGGATACATCAAGGTTGCGCCTGGATGAGGAAGTTCGGGAAACCCAGATTGCTTTGAGAAATAGCAGAAGACGGCGGGAATTTCAAGTTCTCCAAAGATGGGGAGTACGTCCTCGCGATATGCGTAGCGCCTTATTAGAACATCAGCCTCAAATTGTTCATTTTTCTGGACATGGGGCAGGAACTGAGGGCATAGCCCTGGAAAACGACCATGGACAACTGCAATTTGTAACTACAGAAGCATTAGCAAAGTTATTTGAATTTTTTCAAGACAAAATTGAATGTGTCTTTCTCAATGCAGAATATTCCCAGGTTCAAGCAGAAGCTATTAGCCAATATGTTGATTATGTAATTGGGTACAATAATCCAATTTCTGATAAAGCAGCGATTGAATTTACAGTTAATTTTTATACAGGATTAGGTAATGGGAAAACCTATGAACAAGCCTTTAAATTTGGTTGTGCTGCTATTGCTTTAGCAAATATTACAGAATCAGCTATTCCTGTACTTACGACAAAAAAAGATGTTCAGAATAACTACTTCTACTCTATTTCATTAACTACATCTCAAGCATCAGTATCCCTTGGTTTAGAAATAGAAGTTTTAATTTCCCTGAAATCATTTAAAGCTAGCAGCAACAATGATTATGTGCTGCAAATTCCACAATATCAAGCGATCGCCAACGAACTAAACATTCTTCTCAATGCCCCAGCTTTCCAACTCAACTGTGAAAACACTGCCAGCCTACCTCTCGATACCGATATCGCCCAAGAAACCCAAACCGCAACTTTCCACCTCACTGCCCTCCGTCCCGGTACTACAACCATCACCGCCGAACTCTACCGAGGTGACACCTTCGAGACAACTTTAGAAACACAAGTACAAGTCGCAGATTTTGACGAAGCAACCTTCACGCCCCAACGCATCACCACCCAACCCCGTCTCGCTCCCCAAGCAGATTTTATCTTCCGTATCCAAACAATTGGGAACGAAACCAACTCCACCTGCAAATTCCAATACCAACTCAAAAGTTTCCGTTTTCCCTCACGATTTCCCGATAACAACATCTATACATCAAGGTCACTTTCAAGCACTTGGATAGAACAGGTGCGGGGGTTACTAGTAACTACACTCGAAAATATATCCGGTAGTTTATCCCAAGAGAGAAAATCTCGCCTAATTTCCCTTGGTCAATACCTATTTAACCACCTTTTCCCCACTGAATTACAAGGTGATATTCGCAGCTTAATACCTCGAAACTCGACTTTTACAATTTTAATTCTTACTAACCAAAATACCTCAATACCCTGGGAATTATTACACGACGGTCAAAGATTTTTCGCAGAACGCTTTATAATCGGACGCTGGTTATCTGAATTAAACGACACCAGACCTTATGAGTTTCCCGTAGGTGCAGTTAACGTCGCTCATTACGCCAATGTCGAACAACCAGAACTTTGGGCAACTTTACTCCAACCCCCTGGCGCACCTCCACCCCAGCCTTTACCAGAAGGGGTATTGCATGATTCTACAGAAGCTATGCGGGGTCTACATTTAATTCGTTACAGCCAACCAGAAGATGTTAATAACCTACATAATGCCCCCGTAAGATTAGATAATCCCAACGATGCAGAAGATATAGAAACTAAAATACGCCCTGCGAAGTTAAACCTGCGGCGAAATCGCCCATTTGTCACCTTGAGTTACATGAAAACCGATACTCCAGAGTTGACAGAATTACAACAAACTTGGACATCAGCCTTTATCCACGCTGGATGTAGCGGTTTTACTGGTTCTCTCTGGGCTGTGGAACCATCTGTAGAAGCAGCTTTTATTAGTAGTTTTTACAATAGTTTATGGGCTGGTGCATCATTAGGCGAAGCTTTTTATACTAGTCGTCAGTTAGCTCGTGCAGTTGCTCCCGATTCCCTTGACTGGTTAGCCTACGTACTATTTGGCGACCCAATGGCACGTCCTTACTTACCAGTGGAAGGTAAAGGTTATGCGGTGGTGGAACCTATTGGTCGAGAAATTGAAGAACCATTACCCCCAAATGTTCCCATTCGCTTTCGTCTCAGCTTGCGTCGTACTCCCCCAGTATGGCATCAAGAACGAGTCATTGAAGTTGCAGAAAACCTAACCTTTGAAAATTTACAGGTTCATGTCAAAACTATGGGTTTACAGGTGACTCCAGATTCTCCAATTGAGATGAATTTTGCTCCCAACGGCAATTATTTAGGCTGGTTTACTTTAGTCGCACCACCAGAAATGGTCGATAGTTCGGCTTTAGTACAAGTTTACTTTATGGATGGAGAAATACCAATTCATAGCCTCATGTTCTCGCTTAATATCGAGAATAATGGAGGTGAATAAAGATGGGAGGTATTAGTAGTTCGATTCCGATTCAAAACCAATTTTCTCCGTTAGAAATTTTGGTAACAGA
This sequence comes from Calothrix sp. CCY 0018, assembly GCF_963920925.1. NCBI lineage: Bacteria > Bacillati > Cyanobacteriota > Cyanophyceae > Nostocales > Calotrichaceae > Calothrix > Calothrix sp. CCY 0018. Next base: position 33,010 of record NZ_CAWUDI010000030.1, read on the forward strand.
AACAGCATATCGGATTAATATTAAAGATTTTTCTAGAACTGCTACAGAATCAGAATTGCAAAATTTTACTAAAGGTATTTTAAATTGTTTTTACGATATAGAAAAAACGATTAATAAAACTAAGCAGTTACAATTATCACCAGAAGAATGCCAGCAATACTTGATGGAATTAGCTGTGTGGGGAAGACGTGCTTATCAAAAATTCTTTAATGATGATGCTCAGAAAACTACATATCAGTATTCTCAGTTATCTAATAAATTAGCTCCTATATTTATCTCCGAAGAAGTAACTTTCCCTTGGGAGATACTTTACGAGGGAGATACAGAACAAATAAGTTTGGATAAAATTTGGGGTTTTAATTATCCAGTTGCTCGCAGACTAAATTTAAAACAATCTGATTTTCTTTCTGAGCAATTATCACCTTTGGATATGCTTTTTTGTTTACACCACAAACTTTTGCAAGCTCATAAACATGAAAAACCAGAAATAGAAAAAATAGTTAGAGCCACGAAAGGTAAATTTTATTTATTAGAATTATCAAAAGAAAAGCCAATAAAGAATGGCATATCTTTTCTCAAACATCTTTATCAAACTCAACATAATATATTACATTTTGCTTGTCACTGTCGTGCTTGTAAACAGTACGAAGATGAAATTGATGCTTTAGTTATTTCTATTATTGAAGGCGATAGTAGTGCAGGAGAAATAGAATTAGAAACATATAATTTCCTGGATGTAAGTGGTAGTTTTCAATGTCAACCTTTGATTTTTCTCAACGCTTGTCAATCTGCGGGAGGTTTTGATGATTTGAGAAAGACTTTTAATTTACCCAAAGAATTTATTCAAAAGGGTGCTGCGGCTGTAATAGCTACTGCTTGTCCCGTACCAGATTTATTTGCAGCTGCTTTCGCTCAACAATTTTATAAATACTTTATCAATCAAAAAATGATGATTGGTGAAGCATTATGTGAAACTAGGCGATATTTTCTAGATAAGTATAATAATCCCTTGGGTCTTGCTTATGGTTTGTACAGTTCTCCTTACTATAAAATTGCCCAAAAACCTGGTGCTGTAAGGATAAATTTATGAAAAACTCACCACCTACAGAAATTAGCCAAAGCGATGTCGATGATTTACTTAGACAGTTGCAAGAAATACGCTGCTCAATTACTACTGCACGGGAAAGTATTGCACCGCTACAAGCAAATCTCGCAGAAACTTACAATGAATTTAAAGCGGTAGTTGGTGGGTTAAATCGTCAATCAATGCGCTTACAAGCAGAAATTACCTCTCTTCGCATTCAAATTAAACGCTTCACACAATACGAAGACGATGCACCACAAGAGGATATAGAATATGATGATTTTATTTATGAGAAGGAAGAAGCAATAACAGAAACTAGCTTTCAAGACCCGGAAGCAGTTGAAAAAGATATGGTGCTAGAGCATATCTTTCGCGTGTTAGACCCCGATATTGATGATGCTGATGCTGAACTAGTTGCAAATCTCCAGGGAATATGTACCGATCCAACCGCTAGTTTAGCTGATGTTTTAGAAGAATTACCTTGGGGTGTGGTTTGGACAACTTGCAGTTTGCAAGAAACTTTAAAAGACCAGTATTATCGTTTGAGTATTTGGCAGCAAGCTTTAAAACGGCAGTTAGAAAATTTAAATCGAGATACGGAGCGTTTGCAAAAAGACCAGCGTTACGCTCTTTGGCAACAACGAGAAAAAGGTGCAGATGACTGGCACAATTTTCTTGATAGTTGTTTAGAACAGCAGCAAGACCAAAATTATGAGTTACAAGCAGAGTTAGACCGATTACGGGAGGAGTGGAAACAAGTTACCAGCAGCAACCTATGAGCAACCCAAACTATCGACTTGACTTACCCGTACCAGTCAGCGGTGAGGATTTACCCATCCCCGTTACAGATAACGCACCGCAGGAAAAATTCGCAAAAGATAAAAAATATATAGAATGGCATAACATCGCCAGTCAGCGACATATCAGGGATTTAGCTTTCGACTTAGTTAATGGGGATTTATGGTTAGCGACTGGGGGAGGAGTGCTGCATTGGTTCCCAGGAGCAGACCGATTTACCCGCTACGCTAGCGAACATGGTTTACCTGGTAACTCAATATTTAATATTGCAGTCGATGGTTCTGGTCAAGTTTGGGTGAGTGGGGAACGTTGGGGACTCTACTACTTAAAAAACGACATTTGGCGACCTTACACCATTTTGGGAGAGGTGAAAGTAAGCTATTTAACTACTGATTCCACTGGTAAACTATGGGTGGGAACGGGTAGCGGTATTTATGCTATCAATAACCCAGAGCGCAAACCAGTTTTAGAATTACCCCCTGCTGGTTTTCCACCAAGGGCGATCGCCATCAATGACGACAATGATATTTGGCTGTGTAATGCCACAGGTGTTCATCATTACCAAAATTCAGCTTGGATGCCCATTAGTAAAGGCGTACAACGGGATATTCTTACCCTAGCACTTCAGGGGAATAACCTGTGGTTGGGTACATTTAGGGGACTGGTACGGATTGATTTACTTACTAATACTCCTCACAAAATTGATGCTTCTGCTGGTGAAGTTACAGCCCTTGCACCTTGTACTCAAGGAGTTTGGGTAGCTTGTGGCGGACAAGTGGGTTTAGCTACAGAAAGTAGCTGGAAATCTTTGAAAAATAAGCGATTTAATACCCCTATCACCAGTTTGGTGGCAGTAAGTGACGACAAAGTATGGATTGGTACACACGATGGACTATGGCAGGGTGGGAAAGAAAGTATAAGCAGGCAGCTAACAGATACTCCTCCCGATGTCATTGGTTCTCCAGAGCGCTTTTTCAGTAACTTAGTGCAAGCGCTATCAGTACAGCAATTAGCAGACCGTTCGATATTATGGATTGGAACGGCGCGGGGTTTGTTTCGCTACGACCTATTTACAGAGAACTGGCGGCGCAATGGTCACTTTGGAACGCAAGATATTCGCGCTATTCTGAATATCCCAGAACAAGATACCCTTTGGGTTGCTAGTTGGAGTAAAGGTTTAAATGGTTTAAAACCGCAAAATCAACTGGAAGCAGCATCTAATATTTCCGAACCAATTTTAGTCCTAACTGCTGGAAACAGTAATTATTGGGCAGTTGGATTAGATGGTCTTTATAAATACCATGATTATACTTGGATACGAGTAATTACGAATCAAAAACTTCCCGTCAAAGGATGGCTACAAAACTTTTCTCAAGTAGTCTCAGACCATGCTTGGCTGGCTACTTCAGCAGGATTATTACTCTACAAACCCGATACCAGAGATAACCCGGTTAGAAAAGGTAATTAATCAAGACAAAACATCAGATAATCTACTGTTAGAAAAATTTAGAGAATTGCAATTTGCTGTTAGTAACCGCGATGTGAACCAAGCTGAAGATTTACTTGCAAAACTGAAGGTAGATATTATTCATAATTAAGTTGTTTGCATTTAAAATTAGTAGAATTCATTTAGATGTTAACAGAACAACAGCCTCTATAATCAAGCTTGTAATTGCCAGCCCCAAGTACAGAAAGAGCAGTTCTTTGTAACGCATAATTCGCCAAACATTGGTATAAATTTCGTACTGTTGAGTGCCTTTATATTGTTCGCCTTGGACATCGAGAACTGAAAAATTAACAAAGCTTTGCTGTTCAAATGATTTAACTAAATCGTCACTATTCAAAAACTGTTTAATTTTTTTCATTCTCAAAAAAGCACCTCGATGAAAATGCATCCACCATGCATCGATGAACCAAAATAATATAGGCATTAATGCAGTGACTATAACGTATTTTCGTAGTTCATTTTGACCTAAAAAGATAGTAATGCTTGCAACCCAAATTACTACAGAAAAATTTTTGACGTTTTGAGTGATTGTTTCCAAACGTGCAATCGATCTATCTACCAAATCTATTTCTAATTTGAGACAATCTAATTGATATTGAAAACTCTTTTCTTGAAACTCAGATATATCAGTCTCATCTCGATCTCTGGTTTGCTCTCCCATTAGCGTCTTCCTTAAGTATTTTGATATTAAATTTTACCAGTATAAACTACAGTATAATTAACACAATATTGTAAATAAATACATGTAGCAACTTAGCAACCCAATGACCCAAACAAACCGACGCTGGACATTAATGGTCTACATGGCAGGGGATAATGGTAAAGTTTTCGACCAACTCCAAGGTGGAAAAACCCTGATGGCTCCAATGGAAAGCCAGGGATGGAAGGATATTGAAGAAATGGAAGCGGTTGGCTCAACGGCAGAAGTGGCTATACTAGTCCAGTTTGATACTCTTAGCGACCGCGAACACACTTATCGTATATATATTCCAGCCAATGGTGAAAAACGGGAAATTCAAAATATCCCAGAACAAAACACCGGGAATCCCGATTCTCTACGGGACTTTATTGTTTGGGGTATTGAAAAATATCCAGCCGAAAATTACGCAGTCATATTATGGAATCACGGTACTGGTTGGAAAGAAGATGATATTTACGAATTTGCCAGAAATCGCGGTTTGCAAATCCAAGCAAGTGAGGATGAAGTACGTTCTTTAACCCGAAATAATCGACGGTTATCCCATGCTTTCTTTCTCTCCTCAATTACCGAAGTATTGCAACTAGAAGATGAAGATTCTCGTGCGATCGCTTTCGACGATTCATCCTTAGATTTCCTCGACAACGCCAAACTTCAGCAAGCTTTTCGGGAAGCAGAAGAGAAAACAGGTAAAAAAGTTAGCTTAATTGGCATGGATGCTTGTTTAATGAGCATGGTGGAAGTAGCTTACCAACTGCGGGCAAATGCTAATTACATGGTTGCATCACAAGAAGTAGAACCATTATCAGGTTATCCCTATACAGCGATTTTGCAGAATTTAACTGCCAACGCAGAGATAGCACCGGAGGAATTATCAAAATTAATTGTGCGGGAATACAAACGTTATTACGAAGGAGAATCACGAGGTAGCGTCACTAAAGTTACCCAATCAGCAACCAATTTGATGATGCTTGAGAAATTGGCTCTGGTTTTGGGAAGATTAGCGACAGTTTTACGTCAATTGTTGACTGAAGAAGATATTTACACCGAAAGTGCAATTTATCATGCTCAACGTAAAGCAGTACGTTTTCATGATAAAGATTTTGTTGATCTACATAACTTTTTAAAACTGTTAGGGGATAAATATGCAGGGGATAATAGTCAATTGACTCAAGTTATTGATGAGGTGATGAATTTGATGATTTTGGAAGTTGAACCGCAGATGATTTTAGCTAACGTGGGTTTGGGGGTGAGATTTGAGCGAGTTAAGGGATTGTCGATTTATTCGCTAGTGAGAGGTTATTCTCAGTTTTATGAGCGTTCGGATTTTGCTGGTTGCGGGTGGGGGGAGTTTTTACGTCTTCATAATGATATAAATTGAGGGTTGGTACGGCTTATTTTGATTTGGTCGCTTACTCTATACCTTGATTTATGACCTCGGAATTCCCAATCCTGCTTGTTTCCCAAAAAGCTTATGAAGAATCCTCTAATGAAGCTTTAGGAAGTAAGTATAAATTTTGGTTTTACCATGAAGAATTTGGTCGTTGTCTTTATAAGCAAAGTCGAGAAAATTTGGGAGAAGATTGGGCAGAAAAAGTAGCATCCGAGTTATGCAAACTATTGGGACTTCCCCATGCTATTTATGAATTGGCTTCGACTTGGGAAAGTTCGCGTGGCGTAATCTCACCCAACTTTTTACCGCAAGGGGGAACGCTTGTTCATGGAAACGAGCTTCTTTCCTCAATTGTGGCGAACTACCCTGCGTTTAAGACTTATGGCGTTTCTCAACATACAATAGATGTAGTGTTGGAGGTGATCGCAAGCGAATCTGTAAATTTACCCATTGGTTGGACACCACCTTCTGATATCCAAACAGCAGTAGATGCGTTTGTTGGCTATCTTCTGTTGGATGCGTGGATTGGTAATGGCGATCGTCATCACGAAAACTGGGGGATTGTCCGAATCAAAACAGCATCTACCTCAGAAGAAACGGCACACCTAGCACCCACCTATGACCATGCTTCAAGTTTAGGACGTGACATGAATGACTCACAAAGACAGAAACGCTCGGTTGAGGCTTATGCAAACAGATGTTTTTCGGCGTTTTATGGCAGTATTGATAATAAAAAGACTCTTAAAACTTTTGATGCGTTCTCACTCGTTGCTAATCGTTACCCAAAAGCGGCTTGTGTGTGGTTGGCTCGACTTGAAAATATCACAGAAGCTAATATTTTAAATATCTTTAATCGCGTTAACTCGTCGCGCATTTCCACCGAAGCAAGTAATTTTGCTCGGTCTATTCTTGAAATCAACAAACGCAGGCTAATTTCCTTGAGGGAAACACTACCTTGAAAACACCAAAAACACTATTTCTAACTTGGCAAGACCCCATTAGTCGCTATTGGTTTCCCATTGGTCGAGTAACATTTGATGGGAGTACCTATCAATTTGTCTACACCAAAGGTGTAAAAGAAGCTGAAGAGAAATCTGCTTTTAAACCTTTGTCCTCGTTTCCCCGCTTAGATGAGGTTTATACATCAACCCAGTTATTTCCTGTATTTGCGAATCGACTAATGTCGCGATCGCGTCCCGATTATCAGCGTTTTATTGAATGGCTCAATATTCCGAATGATGAAAATGACCCAATTACAATTTTAGCTCGGAGTGCTGGGGAACGAGAAACAGATACACTCGCCGTTTTTCCTTGTCCAGAAATTGATGAACGGGGACAGTACCATCTTTATTTTTTCTCGCATGGATTGCGACATTTACCAAGTAGCGCTATTGAGCGGATTAATCAACTCGAATCTGGGGAAAAGTTATGGTTAGCTCACGAATTCCAAAATCCCTACGATTCTCAGGCTTTAATTTTAAACACCGAAGACCACTACTTCGTCGGTTACTGTCCGCGATATTTGCTTGCAGAAATTTTTGAGTTGCTTCGACACAATTCTAACTTAGATGTGCAGGTAGAGCGTGTAAATAAACCTCCAACACCGCTCCAATTTCGCCTGTTATGTAAAATGAGTGTCGATGTGGTCGATGATTTTCGCCCCTTTTCAAGTTCTCAATATAACCCTCTCGCGGAGTCTATGAATTTTAGGTTCTTCAGTACCTAGTATGCTAAAAAAATAATTAAAAGCTATAAAATGAGGAAAGAATAGCGCACATTGACTCGTTAGAGGCTCGAATTGAACTACCGCTACGCTTTCTTCAATTGCGTATAGACGGGCTTGTCAATAACTCATCAAAACCTAAAATAATCATAGCCCGCCTATACGCCGCTACGCTAATTGAAGAATAGTTCAATTCTGAAATAAAAATAAATAAATGTATAAAATAAGAGCTAAAAGCTCTATTCATGTTGACATATAAACCTATTTTATTGTTCTCTAGAATGAGAAGAAGGCAGAAAAACTGGGTGTTTTTACTATTATGACTTCAAAAAGAGAAATTAAACTATTAACAGAGTTGATTAATCTAGAAGGGATAAAAGTTATCTCACATCAAAAATATCAAGGAGTCGGAATAATTTTACAGGTTGAATCAACTGACTCAGAAAGTATTTGTCCTCGCTGTGGAACAAAAAGTCATAGACTACATCAAAATCATAGATATATAATAAAAGATTTGCCGTTAGGCGAACAACAAGTCTTTTTGGAAATTAATAAACGGCAATTTAAGTGTGATAAATGTAAAAAACCATTTAGTGAGGACTTAGATTTTGTAAGAAGCAGAAGAACCTATACTAAAAGACTTGCGAAAAAAGTAATACAACAAGTTTTAGATTCGGATATTCACAGTGTAGCAAAAAAAGGGATTGTGACGACAGAGGAAGTAGAAAGAATGCTAAAAGACGCATCGGATAACTTTGAATTGGCTAAACCATTAAGCTTAAAAAGGCTTGGTATTGATGAAATAGCATTAGTTAAAGGTAAAGGCAATTATTGTGCAGTATTAGTAGATTTAGATAAGTCTAAATTACTTGCAATATTAGAAGGAAGGACACAAGAAATAATCAGAAAAGTGCTAGATTCGTGGGGAGAAGAAGTGTTACAGAAAATAGAAGAAGTAAGTATAGACTTATGGCGGGGATACAAAAACATCGTTAATGAATTAATTCCAAACGCACAAGTTGTCGCGGATAGATTTCATGTAATGACACAAATAAATAAAGAGTTAGATTCAGAACGTAAACGAGAAAAAAGAAACATAGAAGATTTTATTAAAAAAAATAAGTCATATTCAGAAAAAGAAGATAATCTTAAAATTCTAGATGGATTAAATAAAAGTAAATACGCTTTATTAAAAAACGAAAAAGACTTAAATGAAGAGCAGAGAACGAAACTAGCTCAAGTGAAAAAAGTTTCTCCTACTCTTAAATTAATGCATGATTTAAAAGAAAAAATACGAACCATTTTTAATGAAACAGATGATTGGTTAACAGGATTATTTAAAATAGGTATATGGTTATTTAAAGCAAAAAAATGTTTTCCAGTTAGTCAGAAAACAATTATTAGATGGTTAGATGAAATAATCGCTTACTTTGATAACGGTACAAGCAGTGGTGTTGTAGAAGGTATTAATAACAAATTGAAACTTATTAAACGTTCTGGTTATGGATTTAGAAACTTTGATAATTTTAGGGTTAGGTGTTTACTTAATTGGTACTTCATTTATTGAATTAGTTTTCCTTTGTACTGAAGAACCACTAGCTTTTTTATAAACTAATCGTGTTTTGTCAGTTTTTTGAATTTTATCAATTATTTGATAAATTTTTTTTACATTTAAGAATTGAACTATGATTCGATTAGCGCAGCGGCGTAGAGGCAGGCTTTAGTCCTTAAGGTTTTAACAAGTTAATTTACTAGCCTGTCTCTACGCAATCGAATCAAGCGCAGCGGTAGTTCAATTCCGGGCACCAACGAGTCAATGTGCGCTATTATTTCTTCAATTGATGGCTTTTTGTTGTATTTTTAGCATACTAAGTACTGAAGAACCGAATTTTATTTATTAACCTCATTCAGGTAAATATCCAATATTTTTAACAATTTCTTGTAATATATTTTTACATTTACTCCAATGACGTGCAACTTGTGCTGAAGTTAAATTTAAATCTTGAGCAATGTTTGTTAGTGTGTTTGGAGGATCTTTTAATAATCGCCTTTGAGCAAGCAACTGACAGTTGCATTCGGGGTGTTTCTGAAGATGACAATTTCTTAATCTTGCTTCAGGATCGCAGTCGATGTAATATTCCAGTTGTTGGAATAAGTTTCGTAGTTCTTGATTTTCATAATTTTCCTGACCGTAGTAGTTTCCGAGTATGTCAGAATATGTTAATTCCTCTCCTTGCCAATCGAAAAACGTATCTTCTAATATTTCATCTAAACTTAAATTGGTATGATTATCCTCTATATTGTTAATTTCTCCATAATCATCTATTAATACTGTATCTAAGCTCAAGGCAGTATAACTATTTTTTAAATATAACTTTCTAATTTGGCGACCTAGATAGCTATTAATCCATTGCATCAAATCTTCTTGAACTGAAGTTGTACTAATATTAAATTTCTCAATGTTTTGAAATACCCATAGCCAAGTTTGCTGTAAGGCAGAATCATAATCAGGATGAGAAGATTTTATTAAACCTGGCAAACGTAAAATCTTTGCAAACAGAAGATTCATAGCTTTTCTTCTTTCCACACTAAGCTGTGGTTGTTTGCACGCTTCTATTATGAGTTGACGTAGCCATTCATCTTTATCCTCCTTGAAGACTTGATACTCTTTATCAGAAAATAGATCGGGTAACTCTACTCCTGCAACCTGCACATCATGTCCTTGTCCTTCTAAGTTAGCAAGTTGAGCTTCTGCATCCACATGATGACTACGAATCAAGCTACTAATCTCATGAGTGTAAACCAGTAATAGTTCAAATCCTGCCTCTTTCAGTGGTTCCACAAAAGTTTCAACTAAAGAAGCAAGGCGTAACACTTCTCCCACATCGTCTTCTTTTACACTCTCACTCAACCTTTGCGCCAACTCCCGCGCTGCCTCATCCGGCTTAGTATAAGCCAACGCCGTCCATTCCTGCGCTTCTCGCAAATCCCGTGTATCTGGGTCATCATCACTCAACCGCTGCGCTGCATAATCCAGCAAAAACTCCCCCAACTCATCAAATCTCTCTTGTCCGAATTCCTCCTTCAATTCCCGCAACAACAAATTTCGGTCAGCAATATCTATTTCATACATCTCATAACCCACTTGCCGACACAACCGCGACAGCAATACATGAGCAACAGCTACCCAAGGGGCTTCAGGAACAAAATTCGCCCAAATTTGGTAAAGTAAATCGGGTGTCAGTACCAAAGGAAACGCTGCATGACGAGCCAAGTTGTGGTGTGCTTTCCCAAACTGCTGGGCAAACCCTTCAATTCGTCTTTGGGCAATTCTCATAGCACGGGTTTGATTAAAATCTGTTGTTACATCAGCCATGAGTACATCACCTCTCCAGCAATATATCGACCCCGCAAAACGCTAATTGCCGCATTCATACCCTGGGAACTCATTTCAAACATTGATACAAAACGAGCAATTTCCCCAGCTGTAGTTTGCCGCCAGCATTCACTCGGCATCGGATTTAGCCAAGCAAAATAACGCACCGACTGCTGTAATTGTTCAATCCATACCTTAGTATTATCGACCCGTTCTTGGTCAAAATTCCCCCTTGCTGCTCCCGCATCGCTAACAATTAATACTGCGGCTCGTTCATCAATGTCCTCTAAAAATTCAGAAACAGGCTTTGCATCAAGCATCGCCGGATGTTGATACAAGTATTCATCGGGGTAATCGTGAAAATAATATACATTGGTTGTTCTTAATCTTCCTCCCCGCTGTGCTGTTTCTGCTAACTGCCGCGATAATTCATGAAACGGCACCATCGAGCCTTCTTGGTCAATTAATAATATCAAATCCGAGCGATTAGTACGTGGTGGTGTTAACACAGGTTGCAGTAAAATCCCTTCCCGTCCAATTTTCGCTACCGTCTCTTCCAAATCTAACTCGGTGGGCATTCCTTGACGTATCGGACGACGCAGAGAGCGCCAGCATTGCTTCATTTGTCGTTTGGTAACGGGGAAATATTCAGTCAAAAGTACGTAGCGGGGGCGTTTAATTTCTTGTTCGCTGCGACTACTCCGTACTGCTTGCACCGCTTGCACTGGTTCAGGAGTAATAGTAGGAGGTATATCTAAATCGGGTAATGGTTCATCAACTTGAGGTTCTTCAGGTATTGATGTTTCGATTGAGGAAGATTCGTAATTTTCTGGTGTAGGGGAATCGGAAATTAAATTTGAAGTGTTAGCGTCCGATTCAGTTTCATTTAATGTTAGGGAATTTTCTTGCGTGTTTAAATCGGAATTTACAGGAAGTGATTCGATTTGTATCCACATCTCCTCAAACAAGCGTCGAATGAGGCGATTTTCCTCCTCAGACTTTGCCCACAACATACAGCAAAGCTGTTCTAATTCCTCACAGTTACTAATTCCAAAACCTGTTTCTAAACTACGTACAACCGCCAAATATTCTTCAACTCCCAACGGTAAACCATGACGTTGGCGCAGGCTGTTAAAAATATCTAGCAGTGGTAGTTCTTCTAACTTCATGATTGTTGTAAATACCGCAAATGGTCTTCCCATTTCTTCAACAAAATTTCGGGGAAAGGTATTTCTCCCTGCAACTGTTCCAATACCTCATCTTCAGGAAACTGACGCAATACTGTAAACCAATCTAGTAATTCACTAGTGCTAACTTTTTTACCAGCTTTTCCTTTCTCCATTTTCTGCCGTAATTCTCTAAAACGCTCCACCGCAGCTTCTATTACTTTGGGGTTAGATTCAGGAAAGTGAGACTTGACAATACTCGCTAATTGTGGGTAAGGAAACTGAATATAATAAAACAAACAACGACGCAGAAATGCATCTGGTAAATCCTTCTCATCGTTGCTGGTAACAATGACAATCGGAGGGTGATTGGCTTTGATTTCTTCCCCCTTCTCTTCAATCGTAAACTGCTGCTCGTCCAACTCTCGCAATAAATCATTGGGAAAGTCAATATCTGCTTTATCAATCTCATCAATTAACACCACGGTGCGTTTTTGATTTTTAAACGCACGTCCCAAAGGTCCCAATTTTATGTAATTATCTAAATTCTTGATTTGAGAATTGCTTGCTTCCTCGATGCGAGCAAGTTGAGCATCATGCAAGCGTCCTACAGCATCGTAGGTGTAGAGTCCATCCTTGGCTTTGGTTGTGGATTTAATATACCAAGCTTCGTAGGGTAAACCCAATTCGTGAGCAACTGCTCGCGCTAGGGTAGTTTTACCGCATCCCGGTTCCCCTTTGAGCAATAAGGGACGTTTCTCAAGAAAAATGGCGAGATTGACAGCTTTGATTAATTCTGGTGATGGAAGGTAAGGGGAAAGTCCGTATTCTTGGCAATCCTGGGGTGAAATAGGTTTACCAATATAGTATTGCTTGCCGTTGGCAGTCAGTACGCTTGCTAAATCAACCATTTTGCTAATCCCCCTTCCCAACTATGACCGCAGAAATCGCAAATCTCTTCATAAACAAATTCGGGAATACCATTTTCTGACTTTTCTAATAATAGTTTGGATGTTAAACCTGCGGGTATTTGCATACTTTCTATGGCTGTCACCATATCGATTAAAAACATAAAATTAAGATATCTAGTGAATTTAGAGTAAGATTATCTTACTACCTTAAAATTACTTATATTAGTAATATGTCTCACCTCTGTAAGTTGCAAACGCCCCTCTACAAAAACCATTAACACGACCCCATCCATCAACATCAAGCTTTGAAGCTGTTGCATCAAAATTATAAAGTAACTGTTCTAGAGAAGGATATAAATCCAGAAGCCATTGTGAAGAATTGCGTATAAATTCTTGAATAATTGATATTGCTTCAGGATAGTACAGGTAAGCTCCTTGTAATAAAAGGCTATTATGATTAAAAAAATAATCGGGTTTTTTAGCTTCGATATCAGCTAAACCAAGCACAAATTCTCCTCGATAGAAGCTAGTATCTACATCAATTACAAACTCATCAATCCAAGGAACTATAATTTGTTTTATTCGTTCAATAACAGGAACAAAATATCTGCCACCTAAGACTTTATTAAATATCTCTTTAGAATAAAAATATTGATAGCTCAAAGTACAAGTCAGAGGAAGATTAGGAAGCGAATCCAATTTCCTATTTAATTGAATATTTAAAATATCTCTAAGTAAATATGATCTTTCTTCTTGAACCTCTAAAATCAACACAACATAAGTTACAAGTACTAAAGGGTAAAGCCTAATAAATCGGCTTTTCTCATCCGGAAAATTAGATTTGGGGGGCAAAGGCTGATTTGTAATAATTTTGAAAGCTCTAATTATTGATGGCACATATTGTGAACTACGATCGTGATAAATAATTCTTGCTAATATTTGTATAAATGGCTCACTTTGTGCTTCTAAATACTTAATACATTGCAGACACTGAGACTGATTATCTGTTGATATTATTATAGGGCAAGTATTAATTTCATTCCGCATTACCTTAACTAATTTTTTTGCCTCTTGCAGCAATAACCTTTCCAAGGAAATTGAGTCATTATTAGATAACAATTGCTCAACTTGTTGAATAAGCGTATCAGAAATACGAGATGTATTATAAACTTTTTGCTCTTTAATATCTTTTAGTAATTCATCTATACGTAACTTTACGTCTTCCCCTACATCTTCCCGAATTACCTCCAAAAATCCACAAAGTGCAGATTTACCAGGAGAAATTTCCCCAAAAATAACTAACTCATTCATCAAATTAGGAATAAAATCATTCGTAGGTGTGTTCAAAACTATACGGTGTAGCAATGGGGTATCTGTCCCAAAAGCTCTAATCAAATAACCCCTACGCTGGCTTTGATTCTCCATCAGGGGTCTAAGCAAAAGTAATAATTTTTGCATCAATTCACTACTTATCACCATAAATCTACTTATCGCTGAATTCAAGAGTCATTATATATAGAAAATTACGCTTATTGCACCTGTATTGCTTTTATCATTCCCAAAATTTCCCAAATACAAGCCAAGACATAGTTATTCAAAAATTATCAGCTACGCTAGCTTTCACTTTGCACAAGTAGCCCGAGCATATGTATTAATTGTTTTGTAGTGTTAGTAATTGTCTTTATTCGCTAACTATTGTGCTAAACGAGCATGAATTTCTGGTGCATTGTTTTTCAGGTCATTCAATAGCGCGATCGCACTTGTTCCTGCATTACGTAAATACCTTCGTTGCGTACTTGGTTCCGGAAGCATCCCACCGCTATGATGAATTCCAACCACCTGAAAATCATCATCAAGTACGGGTGAACCAGATGACCCAGGTTCTGTACTTGTAGTATATTGCAATACTTTATTATCGGCGTAAGCAATAAAGTTATTTTGTATGGAGATTTTCTTTAAATGTCCGCCTGGATGCTGAATAATTGCTACACGATCATCTGGTCGCACTAATTTACTTTTCAAGATTAAAGAGTTACCAAAGTTGGGTGTATCTTTCAAGGTGACTACAGTAAAATCAAGTTCTTCGTTAGTGTAAAAAACACCATCTGCTAAAGCTCCAATAGTCTGTGTTGGGCATTCTTTACCGTTGATATCGAGTTGATAGTTGAAGCTAAAATCACTTTTTTCTGCAATTTCCTGAGTTTTGATAACATGATTATTTGTCATCAGTAAATCAGGTGCAACCATAAAACCCGTACCCAATCCTTCGGAAGTACGGATACGAACTACGGCTTTTGAAGCTTCCAGAGCCAGATTTAAAATGTAGATATCCCGTAATGTATTTTCGCCAATAATCTTTTCTTTAATATCAGCGGTATTATCTATTCCCTTCCAGTTGTTAATTCCACGACTTACACTGGCAGGAACATCAAGGGGATAATTTTGAAATAGTTCTACAATAAAATCTGTATCTTCATCCCCGGTAAATGGCTGAATATGGTTAAGAAAAACTGCCAATGCTTCTTTATCGTAAGCAACCCGTCCAAATTGGCATAAAAATCGCACCACTTCCACAGAAACACTCATGGGTGTACCATCTAAATCTAAACGTCCCAAGATAGTGTTTGCTTGTGGTGTACCTTCAAACACTCCAATAATTAGACGACGGCGATCGCGCACATTAGCAAAGTCGGGTAAGTTTTGAATTATACGGGTAAGGCGTTGAAAATCAGGTGTGGATAGCTGTACGGTCATGATTATTTCTCCAATTAAATGCGTTGCTAAGTTTTAGCGGAGTTGACAGTTAAATTTGAAGCTGGTAGTACCGAGCTATTATAGTAGTTATTTATTTCAGGACTTACGCAATTGTCACAAGACCCCTGTTGGTGCGTGACACGAAAACCCTATTATTTCGTTAGCAATCAAGCGAAGTGTCACAGCACCCTACGACTAAAATATGCCAGTTGCGTAAGTCCTATATTTTTACAAAGAACACTACTTGTTTTGATAATTATCAAGTTCAGCAACTGAAAAAAATAAAGTATATTCTATTTCCTGACGTACTGCTTCGCTGACTTGACAACCACTTTGAAGGCAATCTACTAACAATTTATTTGCATCATAATACTGTTGAAGTAATTTTTTATGGTCATCGGTAAATTGCCAATCGTGACCTATATTACGAGATTTAATCATAGTATCTCGTAATTTTTTAACCCAGTTTTGAACGGTAATTTGTTTTCGTTGAGTTTCAATTTCGTTCTTTAAATTTATTAATAGATTATTTCTTTCAGGATTAAAATTGGCAGCATTATCTAGATAATCAATCAGGAAATCTATACAGTCTTCTGAGTTTTTATCAATATTTTCAGTATGAGCGATTGTACGTGTAAAGTCTATATCAAAAACAAGTTCGATCCCAACTAATATGTTGCAGCACAGATGCATCGTTACCCAAAGCAGCGATTAGGAAAGATCGACGTTCTCTCTCAGTTCCTACAAAGGGTTTGAGAATTTCCACAAACTCATTGATAGTACTGGGGTCTAATTTCACCATCGACTCAACCTTTCACCTGTGTCAATTTTGTGAACAATACACTTAAGTATACTGTATAAAATACTGATAATTTATAGCTGTGAGCGCGATCGCCTCCGTATCACCAGCAGGAGTTTTCAGGTGTTTTGCTTTACTTGTCGGTGTATCCTTTAAAAAAGGATATTGATTTATACCAACTACAAGTGCATCTCGTCTCATAGTAAATAAATATATATTTATACTTTGTATCAGACACCTGACTTAATGAATTCTTCCATTTACAAAACTCTTATAGCTCTGTTACTAGCTTTAAAAGACCTACCAATTCCTTTAAGTAGAGACGAACAATCAATTTTACAAGATGTCGGACAACAGCTTGATATTGACCCTGATGACTGGGATTTTATTAAAGAACAGATAACAGCACTTATTGAAGCCAATTATACCCTAAACCAAATTTTTCAAGCAAAAATACGCCAATTAGATGCATTAGATGGTCGAATACCCAAAGAATTTTTCCCAAATTTAGCTGAATTAGAAAAGGAAATTTTCGGAGAGACAAAAGAAGTAGTAACTTTCGATGGTCAAAGCAAAGACGATAATTACAATAAATCAAAGCAAGTCTTTAATATTACGAGCAGCATTCTAATTACGGAGAACCAGGATCAAACCACTAAGAAACTCGGTTTTTTAGAACAAATCTCTGAATACGTAGACAATTATCGTTATTTCAATACTTACTTTACCGAAACCAACAACCAAACAATAATCCCACCAACCGAACCCCTAATCCACGGACAAGCTTATTTACTATTTATAAACATTAGTCCAGAACCACAAGGAATAGATAAGGAACCAATTACCTTTCCAGATAAAACCTTAACTCAGCTTTGGAATGACCAAGAAACTTTATCACTCGATGTGGTAGTCACTTCAAAGGATTTCAAAATTCATCCAACTATCAATAAGTTATCTTTACCCCGCACTGGTGCATCTGATAACCTCCAATTTACAGTAAGACCTGACAAATTTGGCGATCGCGGTTATATCAAAGTAGAGTTGTTCTACCGTGGTTACTTGCTTCAGTCCAAGCAACTCGGAGTCCTAATTATTCCTACTATTGGTGCAGAAATCCCCGAATCTTTGCATCCTGCCCAAACTAGTCGAGTTACATTTACTACTACGGATTTACTTACCAACGAACAACTAGCAATGCTTCCCGAACGGGTATTAACTGTAGATGTCGAACTTGACCAACGGGATGGGAGTATTGATTTTCGCTTTTTAGATCGGACTCAAGGCAATCAACAACTGGCATTTTACGATACTACCTTACAACCTACTGCGTTGGGAAATGCGATCGCCGGAATTCGTCAACAACTAAAATTAACTTCAGAAAGTGAATATCGTTGGTCAGTTGATGGGAGTTTGGAGTTACTCAATGCTTGGCTTCCCCGTTTAGCAAATGTCGGACGTGAACTTTACCGTCTACTTTTACCTCCAAATCAAGCTGATGGGGGAGAGAAATTAAAAGCTGCGTTGGCTCCTAATACTGTTATCCAAGTCAACCCAGTGTTAGGAAAAGTAACAATTCCTTGGGCTTTATTGTACGAGCGAAAAATCCGAGAGAGCAGACAAAATCGAGTGTGCGAAAATTTTACGCAACACGACCTAGACTGTACAAATTGTCCTAATAAAAATGACCAGAAAATAATTTGTCCCCATGCATTTTGGGGTTATCGTTATTCCATAGAACAATTACCATGTTGGACTAGCAATAAACATTATTCTGTAGCATTAATCCGACAAATCAAAAATGAGAAGCAATTACAACTGAGTTTTAATGTGTACCGGGATTTTCAACTTTGGCGAGAACATTTACCCAAATTAGAAGCTGCTGGTTCGGTAAATATATTAGCTGCTGAGGAAATGCTTGAATTAGAAAGTATTTGGAGTGAATACGGGCAATTTTTGGATTTGGTGTATTTTTACTGTCATGGTGGTGTTGAAGAAATGCCAAAACGACCCTATTTAGAAATTAGCGATGACCGAATTTACAGCAATTTTCTCGAATGTTACGAATCAACTTGGTTACACCATCCCCTCGTTTTCCTCAACGGTTGTGCAACGGGTGATTACAGTCCCGAAAGTTATGTTAGCTTGATTGATGATTTTTTAAATGCAGGTGCAAGCGGAGTTGTTGGAACTGAATGTCCTGTATCGGAAAATTTTGCAGAATACTATGCTACGGAGGTATTCAAGCATTTGTTTGCAGGAAAAGCACTGGGACAAGCAATGCTAGAAGTGCGACGAAAATTACTGCAACAGCAATACAATCCCCTGGGTTTAGTTTATTCTTTATATGCTGCCCATGAAATTGCTTTAGCGCGTTCGGTAACTCAAAACTAAAATAATATGAAACGCTGGATTTTTGCTGCGGTTTGCTTGTTATTAATTGCTCCCACACCTGCTTTAGCTGACACTGTGATTACGGTGGATGCTAAAGATAAACCGTTGCAGATAAAGGGTTGGTTGAATGAAGAGAATACTCTTATCGGTAGCATACGTCTTTCTGCTCCAGCAAAGGTAGAACAATTTACATTTCTGGCTTCCGACTTGCAGCGTCAATCAGGAGATGAAATAATTGCTCGTCAAAAAATATCATTTATTGGTGAAACCAAATTACAAGCAGGTATACCCAAAGATTTTCAGGTTAAAGTTAGCAATCCTGAGTCATCAGGAACCTATAAAGGACAAATTGAAATACGAATTCCCGCTCAAAAGCCAGAAATTATTGATATTAACGTATTAGTAAAAGCTCGACCAAATTTAACGCTTTTACGTGGAAACGAACAGGTGCAATTACAATTAACTCAATGTACTTGGTGGTTAGATTGTGGGTTAGCACATTTATTATTTTCCAAAAGTGCATTTTTGCAACATTGGGATTTAGCTTTTGACAATGTAGAAGATGCATCTGTAAGAGTGACTGGTGCTGAAGTATTATTGAAAGGAGAACAAACAGGATATCAGTTAAACTCAAATCAAATTAAGATACCGAACATCCCCCAGACTTTAAAAGCCAACCAAATAGTTAAATTACCTTTAAGTTGGGATAGCAAAAAAATCCCTTCCGACCGCTACATAGGAGCAGCTTATATTTCTTTAGAGGATGCTAAAGAACGTTTGATTATTCCCATTAATTTGACAATGCGGATTGCTCCTTTAATACCACTTTCTGTATTAATTATAGGTATAATTTGCGGTCGATTAATTAAATATATGCAAGAACAAGGTATTCCCCAAGCTGAGACTTTAGGTAAAGTCAAAGAATTAGAAAAGCAAGTTACTCAAGCTGACCCAGAGGATCAAAAAACTCTCATACCCATGCTATCCAAAGCTGAGCAACTGGTGCAGCAGATGAAGTTAGAAACAGCAACAACAGAAGTTGAGAAAATATATGCTCGTTTTGAGTGTTTGCAACAATTACGCAATATTGAACACAAATTAGAACCCTTCAAAACTTATCCTCAAGTGAAGGGGAATAATGGGATTCTTGAAAAAATAAATAATACTCGGATGCAAATTAATTTATCTCAAGATGAGAAAGCAAAAAATTTATTGGAAGAATTACAACAAGATATCGGTAAATTAGAACTTTCACCAATGATGGGATACAAGACACCGTTTAATTTATCAGAACTTGTGAAAGAAGTAAAAGATGCGGCTGTTGCAGTTGCTGCTGCTGTACAATCTAGCGTGAAAAAGCCCGTGGATAAATGGGTGCTATGGTCACAAAAATTCCTAATTTTCTTATCTGGAAGCAAATTTCGTACTCAAGCAACCTATTGGTTTGCGCGTCCTTTGTTCTCGCTGATATTGTTGCTTGGTTTATCGATAGTAGGATTGCGTTCTTTATACGTCCAAAAGGGAACCACTTTTGGTGCTGACCCTTTTTCTGATTATTTGGGGTTATTTGTTTGGGGTTTGAGTGCGGATGTAGCGAGTCGTAGTTTGAGTAATTTGGCTGGAGAAGAGGAGAAAAAGGAGTAATTTTACTAACTTTTTCTTCATTTGTATAACTTTGGCAGCAACCAATCGAACTAACTCAATATCCAAATCTAAAGACTCAGCAATTTATTCTACAGTTGCACCCAAGTTCAACATCAAAGGAACTGCTTCTAATTTTCTTTCTGTTTTACCTTCCTGTTTGGCTTCTTGGTAAACTTTGGTTTGTTTTAACTCGCTAAATCCAAACATTTTTTCTATCTCCTCTCGACTTTTTTTGGAGAAATTTGTAGACAATAAATTTAACCTAGCCAGAAACTTTTTTCCCCATCCCCCCAACCCCCTCAACAGGGTTTCCGCCAAAATATTCTCCTGAAACTTCAACTCCACCGCTTCCAACCGCGTCAACAAATCATCCCCAGCTATCCCCGATTGCTTAACCACTAATATGAGATACAAGTTTTGGATTACATAATCAACATTGCGGTTGCGATTAGCGTTACTCTAACGAGTCGTGCCGCGCTGTAGCTTGCGTCACCCGGAGAGGTGATACGCGCAGCGTGTCCCCTTGGGACTCAGCTAGAGCATAGCGGCATATCGCACTCATTAAAATTAGAATAAATACAGGTATTCTGTATCTACTGACTACACGAATTAAGCATCAAATATAGTTCTTTTGATTTATGACTATTACTCCATCGAAACTATTAACTTTTGAAGAATTTATAGATTGGTTGCCCCAAAATTCTGCAAAACGATACGAATTACATGATGGCATAATTGTAGAAATGGCTCAACCAAGTGGTAAGCATGAAAAAGTAACGGGTTTTGTAGCAGGAGAAGTTAGCGTTGAATATAAACGTTTAAAATTGCCATACTTTATTCCAAAAACAGCATTAGTAAAGCCACCAAACAAATCGTCAGGATATTTACCAGATATTGTTTTAATAAATGATGCGAATTTAGATAATGAACCGTTGTGGGAAAAAGAATCTACGGTTATTCATAGCGCTTCTATTCCTCTAATAGTCGAGGTTGTTAGTACAAATTGGGAAGATGACTATTACACCAAGTTCGGTAATTATCAAGCGATGAAAATACCTGAATATTGGATAGTAGATTATGCAGCTTTGGGTGGAAGAAAATTTATTGGAAATCCGAAGCAGCCTACGTTTTTTGTATGCGAATTAATAGATGATGAATATCAGATGGCTGCTTTTAGAGGTGACGAGCGAATTATCTCTCCTACTTTCCCCGAACTAAACCTTACAGCACAGCAAGTTTTTGATGCGATTGTTTAAGCACAAGAGTACAACTAATTATTCTTGCTCTTCAAAAATAGATAGTAAATCTCGACGAGCATTAACTACTCGAAGAATTTCAATACCCGAGTTGCCCTCATAAGCTCGCAATTTCCTTTAAATCTTCCGTTGCAAGAATGTTAATAAAATATCTGGGATTCATTTTTACCTTTCGCGCACTTGCTGCAAATCTTTCAAAATTTGACCTACAAAAGCTTTTCCATCAATAGGTGGAGTTTGCTCACTAATTACAATTGCTGGATCTATTTTTTCTTTCACAGAATTTATCCAGTCAGTATCTGCTTGCTGGTATTCATCAAGAAGCTTGAAAGCAACTTCTAATACTTCTTGTGCATTGCGATATTTACCTGTTTGCAGTTTGTTTTAAATAAATTGTTCTTGTTCAGGGGTAAGTATCATGCTCATGGCGTTTGATTTCACCGTTTGCTTCATATTTTAGCAAGACGATTCTTTAATCATCTAAAACTCCTCTCGTGGGATACCAGGGAGGAACACGGACGGAAAATAAATTCGCCGCGAATTAACGTCAAAACGCATAAGAGTAACCATCTTTTTTGTGGATAGTTTCGCAGTATTTATAAGAAATACCTTGTACTAGTTTTTTACGAGTTGAAATATTAAAGCTACCAGAACTTCTGGTTGCAATTCTACCTACATATTCACCTACTTTTTTGCCTGTAGTCACGATTGCTTTTACGATGTCACCTGTTTGAAAACCTTTAACAAACTTAAATCTAGGCACATATCTTGACGGGAAACCATATTTATCGATGCGGCACATTTGCCGTGTACCATGACCATTACATTTAATTTTTAATGGTTGGTTAGTTAAGAGTTTTAAATCGCCTACATTACCAACACAAGCTGCATCAATCCAATGCTGTTTATCAAATTTTAGCCGAGTTCGGTTATACTTGGTTTGCGCTCCTGTCGCAGTTTTTGTTGGCAATAAACTAGATAAGGTTTTAACTAATTTATTCCTAGTCGCGTTGACCGCTGCTGCATCTTTCAATGTTTTTTTAGCTTGAGTTTTGATTTTTTGAAGCAATGCAGGTTTTTTCTTCAAAAACTCTTCAATCGGTCTACTTCCTTTCTTCTTATTACATTTTTCGCAGGCTAATCAGAGATTACTAACTCTATTGCTGCCTCCTCTTGACTTTGGGTGAATATGTTCTATCTGTAATGGAACCTCTTTTTTTCCACAGTAAGAGCATTCTCTAACCCATTTTTCAAGTAGATATTCACGTACTTGATAACCCTGCAACTCACCTTGTTGATACTCAATACCAGATATTTCTGGATTTTGAATTTGTTGCATATCGAATTTGATTTTTTCAATCCAGAATTCTGATATTGGTGCATAACGCTTTAAGCGTTTTACCCAAGTTTCAGTTGTTAATATTCGATGTTCTAGACTTGGAGGAAGCCAGTTTTCTTTACGCTTGCGATTGTAAAAACGTGGTTTCCTGTACCGAGTTTTTCTATTTCTACGGCTATGTCTTAATTGTCTACGTGATAATAAAGCATCTTTTATTTGATAACCTCGATGTTCTAACTCTGCACCCCAAAGAACTTTTTCTCCATCAAGTAATGCGATACCTGTAAATTTACTTCCGGGGTCAAGTTTTAGCGTTAATGGTCTAATAGTTGGGTTATCAATTGCAGCTTTTAGTATCAATGTAAACGGATACATTCTGTAAACCGCTGCCTTGCTTTTTTCTAGTAATCTACGCGCTTGTTTTGGTGTTACTGGATTTAGTTGTTGTTTATTTGTATCAACTAAAAATACATAATTTTGTTGCATTATTAGTGCCTCAATTGGTTATGTTAGCTTTCTCCCAAAGGGAGACGCTGCGCGAACGACATTGTTAACGGTCGGTACTTTTCAAACAACACTTCCTTAACCCTTTAAAGATGTTTAATTGTTTGATTCTAGAGCAAGGAACTAGCTACGCATCCCTTGGTAGGTTCTTTAACGCTTGCCGTTAACGATAGTCTGGTCAACTTAGGGCTACCAGTTTTAGGCTGGATGCCCCGTCTATGAAAGAGCGGGGTCGCTGACCCGAGATATTAGTTTTTTTAACTAGTGTTGGCTCTACACCAAACTGACGAACAATCAAAAGCTGCTCTTTTTCAGTTGGCATTTAACACTTGCCGTTAACAAAAGTCTGGTCAACTTAGGGCTTTCAGTTTTTAGGCTGGAAGCCCCCGACTTCAAGTCGGGGGTCATTGACAATCCTTACGCTTCGCCATCTGAAGTTTTCTCCTGTTCCAACCATTCGTTCATTGCCTGCTCAATTAATAAATTGCATAAGTTGCTGATTGTGCGCTTTTCCTTTTTGGCTCTTTCCTCAAGGGCTTGCATCAGTTCAGGCTCAATATAAATTGTGGTTCTAGGTTTTTTTGTAGGCACGTCAAAATATAAAAACTGGTCATAACTCATTATTTTTGCTCTCTTCTTAATATTTGTCACGGTGCATTACTAGTTGACATAGTTCATCACCAAGTCTACTATAGCTGTATTGGTAAAAAAACTCGTACAGATCCAATGCATAAACAAATATAAAAATACTGCTGGTAGGACATATAGTCTCGCCTGAAAACCTTTCTCATTGCCGAGAAATAAACAGCTTTCTGGTTTAATCAATCAGAATCAAGGCTAGCTTCGAGTTCTTCTATAGAAATATTTTTGTATCGCGCATACTCTGCGAGTTGCTGATTGATACTTTCAAAATTAGCTTCCAACCTTGTAGCAATGATTTGATCTGCAAATGCAGCGGGAGGACGACCTCGGAGTTTTGCCTAAAGCTTTAGCTTCCGAAAATCATAAGGGGATAGGGTAATCGAAAAACGAACATTATCTTCTGCCATGCCTAATAACTCTTTTGATTGTGTCTGAATTAATTTGCATATGTATTACCAAGCCAACCCACAGAAATTGCACGGAAACGAATTGAGAGTTTATTCAATAAAGACACCACTCAATTCAGTCCCGAACCGTACAATTGACCATTTTATGAAGATTGTTCTTCTTCTGATTCAACCCAAGCAACGATTAATTCTTTGGCTTTTTGGCTCATGGAGGTTTTACTACGAGCGCAAGCGATTTTAAATTTTGTGCGCTCGTCATCTGACAAAAAAACCACAAGCTTTACGGTTTTATCTTCCGTGTTTTTCAAATTAGACACATTTCACCCATTACAATACTTAACTCAATTATGTCATTGAGATAAATATAATCATATAAGCAGCATAGGTAAGTTAAGTATTTTGTATTAATATACCTAAATAGGTTATTACTCCAATAAAATAATAAAATAAATTTCAGTTTCGATTCCAAAAGTCCAATGCTCCCGTAAACTCCCTTCCTTGTAAACAGGAATCTCTAAAGATGAAAAACTGCGAAATCCTGAAAAAATTACCGAAAAAAGGTTTGGAACCCAGGCAATTCCTACGTCACTGCTTTGGTATTGCTGAACTGACTCCCTCAGAATTACTTGAAGAAGAAACAGACAGCCAGTATCGCAAAAAATGCATTACCGTACTTTGTGCAATCTTTGATATTCAGCGAGCAACGGTTCGCAAATGGGGAAGCGACCTTAACTTTGAAGGAATGCCTAAATATTGTAGGGTTGCGCTTGCTTATATTTATGCTGCCCAAACTGCACCCCATGAGCTAGGAAACATCCTAAAAGGAAAATACGCTCCACCATCGGTTGATGCTCAAACGTTTCTAGAGAAAGTCCTTCTCAACGGGCTAAGCGAGCAACAAGTATTGCAAGCTGTTTCTCATGCTAATTTTCGTGGGACTTGCGTTCAAACCCTTACTCAAGTTTTGCATATCGGCACAAAATCAGTCCAAGACTGGGGGCAGGATATGTCATTTCGCAAAATGCCTCAAATTCACAAACATACTTTGGGTTATGCATTGGCTGCTATCTCTCAAGTTTCATCAACTGATGCTTCTCTCAAGCCAAGCAAGCCCGCAACAGTGTCTAAAATGCTCTCAACAGCAGCTTAAGTTATTCAGATTAGTCGGATTAGAAAAATTGGTCTTTGTGACAGACCAAACACTAATAAAAGCAAAGCAAATTTAACATGACTTCACTAATTCTTGCAACCGAAAGGTACACCGAGCAGAACTATATTGACTCCAATCCCACGGTACACATCGAGCAAAGTACTTTGGAGTATCTGTACGCGGCTTTTTCGCTCTACGAATGTAAGCACACTCTTAATAGAAAACAGTATCGCGCACTGTTGGAAGAGTATGGATGGGATAAAGGGGCAACGGAAGAAAGGCGATCGCTAAAAATTGCAGAGAATTTTCAAGCATTTGTTGGTTGTCCAGAACACTTGGCTGTATTGCCTGTGCCGGTATTACTGCGGTTATGCTCGAAGAATTACCAGGTTTTAATTGAGAAGTTGCAAGATATTCCTATCGGTGGATTGACTTGCAGACTTGTATTGGATCTGATTCAAGAAAGAGCAAAGTTTCTCAAATCTCAGAGAAAAGAGAAAAAAGTTGGTAATTGGCGAGCAACACCTGATGGTAGTCGATATTATACTTTCGGCAAGATTATTGAGGATGACCATCAGACGGGAGTACTTACGGATAAGTTGATAGAGCAATCGGGATTGTCCCCGCAGCGGATTGTCAGAATGGCGATCGCCAACCTATACGATAATCTTCAAGCTGAGATTCCAGAGGATAGAATTAGCACTTTAACGGAATTAATTACTGACGAAGAAGCTAGCGATACCAGCGATTCGGAAGATATAGTGAATCAAATAAACTGGGAATCGAAACAGCAAGAATTTGAGTCATTATTGCAAAAAGATACAGAAGATACTGACTCTGAATATCCCGAAAGTGAGGAAGAATCGAATATTGGCTTGTCAGAAGATATACAGCCTATAGTTATTCAAACACCTGTATGTGAAGAATCAGAAACAACACCTATATCATTAGATCTAGCGACCAAATTACAATTTATTCGTTCTTTACCAATGCCTTTTAACAAGAAGGATAAAAATTTTGCTTGTGAAGTGGTTAATTCGATTGCTTCGACAAGTGAAACTTGGGAATCGATTGCTACGGTTACTCAACGTGATTCCACGTCTTTAGCGTTTGTAATTGGCTTCTTGGACAAAGAGCAAAAAGCTTGGTTTGATAACTTGCCCAAACTGTTGGCTGAGTATGCCGTGACTCATCCAGAAGAGTTGATGTGGGTTGATGGAGTAACCCGTACTAGAGCTTTGGCAATTATGGGTTTTGAAGTTGGTAGTAAGGTAGAGGTGATAACTGATAGTCATAGCTGCTTCGGGCGCAGAGGTCATATTGTTGATTTGTCAATGAAAAGTAAAATTCCCATTGGTGTAAGATTTCCGGGAATTAGAAAATATTTTTACTACAGCGATTTAAAATTAGTTTGTAATCAAAACGAGGATACTGCTGCATCCGAAGATATTTCAAAAAAAGTTGAAATGCTATTGCAAGCAATTTGTTGGGAAGAAGTTGTTTCAATAACAGAAAATTGGAACGAAGAATTAAAATCTACTGTTTGGAAAGCGTTGGGTGAAGAAGAAAGACAAAATATTAATGAGTTGAAAAATCAGCATTTTGAAAAGCTTGAAAAAACGCCCCAAGTAGGAGATAAGGTTATTTGGAATAATTGCCCAGGAAATTTGAGTAGCTGGCAGCCATTTTTGATTACGGATATACAAGGTGCGGAAGCGGAGTTAGATGTTTATATGTATATGGTGCCGCTAGCTGATTTGTCTAAGGTGGAAAATTAATTTGGTGTAAATATTTTTGCTTATATCAAGAACTATACACAAGAATTCAAATGTCGCATATCTACAAGGATATATTTAATCGCGTTACGCCTTTATGCGTTTAGCTGAGTCCCAAGGGGACACGCTGCGCGAACGCTAATCGCCTTTTAACTAGATAATCATCAACGCGACTGTATTTGAGAAATTTATGTAATTCTTTCACTTATCTTACAGGCGAACAAATATAGCAATCCTAGATTAAACGTGAGAAAATACTATGTTTGATTTAAAAAATATAGTTAAATTTTTCACTCTTGTTTTTGACACTATATAGAGCTTTACAGCGATAAATACTAAAGATTAATTACGTAATTTCTCATGCATGATTTAGGATTGCTATATTAAAACTTATACTTATTACCAACATTCAAAAAAGTATAATCGCCATAAAGGCAAAATCCAGCCCAAAAGAAAGGATTAGAGGTATCTAAACCATCGCAGTTGGGCAGTTGGTTATTTAAACAATCTAATTGAGTGCGACGCAGAGCGCGATCGCGAGGGAATTTTTCTAAGTAGTGGTAAAATTTGCTCATAAAGGAAACTGCAACTTTATCGGAAACTTCCCATAGGCAACCAAGAATACTTTGAGTGCCAGAACGCCACAATGTTTCTGGTAAACTGATAATCCAACGTCCGGGAAGAATAAAGTGGTCGGCAGACCAGCAAGAGGAAAGAGTTGCATGACGCAATCCTCTTAAGTCGATTTCTGATAGTTGTCGAAGGCTGAGAATGTCTTTTTGTCCGGAGTCGGAAATTAATACTAGCCCGGATTTATCTGGTTGGTTTGGTTCAAATGTACCGTGACAGGCAATGTGCAATAAGTTAGCTTGAGATAATTTTTCAACAATCGCGGTTTTAGTAGCAGAATTATTAGCTAGCAACTGGAAATAAATATTATTGTTTTTTAACCACTGAACTACTTGCTCAAGTTCTCTGTTGACTCCTGGTAAAGCTTGAAATTGCTGAATTTGTTTCGATACACCAACAACTAAAGCTTGTTTTCTGGGAGATGATAAAGGTTTGATAGATTTACTCTTTAATTCGTAAGCGATGGAAACAGCATAAGTTTGTATTAAATATTTATTCTTATAAGTAATCGCTGCGAATGGAAAACCGTGCAGTATATCGTCAGGTATGACAGTTAATGCTCGTATACGTTTGGGAAGTTGTTGCAGTATTTTCGGCAAATCTAACATATCTGCAAGATTCTCGGTAACATCTTGTCCTACCTGCGATACTGCGATCATTTTTTGATTGTAGTTTAGATTATTGCCGACACCAATATCTCGATAACCGTCAAATCCTTGTATGCAATCATACCATTGCTTTACGCAGTTTCGTACTTTGATACGAGTCGTAGGAATTACGTTAAAATCAAACAAAAATAAACCTGTTTTTATTATTAATATACGGTCAGGTAAAATTAAAAACATTAAGGTAATTCTGTCTTTAGGATGAGCGATGAACCGCAGCCAAAATGACTTAGAAGGTAAAATTTTATCAATAGTTCTCTCTGGTTTAGTTGTGCGTTTTGCTAAAGCGTCTTTGTATTTATCAATATATTCAACTAAAAAATTAAGTCGTCGTATTAATTGAAAACGCAGCCATAGCCGCTGAAATAAATTAACTCGATTTAACCGTAATTTTAAACGACTTAATTGATTAATTTGGGATGCAATATATTCTTCGTCTGCCGTCCATTTATTTAAAAGATAAAATACCTGTTCGGTAGGAGGAAGAGTGATGGTAATTTGTTCGAGTAATTGATTTGCTGATAAAGTAAGCGCTTCTACCGCAGCAGGTGAATAATTTAAACGAGTCCGACACCAAATCATTATTCTTTGTACCTGCCAAAGTTCCGGTTTTAAACCCATTAATTCTAATTTAAGACAGATTTTTGATAGAATTAGATGGGCTTTTTCTATTTGTTTTAAATTATTATTGTTAGTACCTTGATAGTAAACCAAAGTGGCTGATAAAACACGTATTCTTATTTTAACAACTTGAGAATCAGTATATTCAAATACCTTGTTAATATGTTCAAGTAAATTACTTGCATCATCAAGCTTTAGTTCGCTTAGTAATAATTGAAATGCTAAAGCACGGTCTTCAAACCAAGCTAAATAATTAGAAGATTGATTTGATAAATCTAGTTTTAATTTTGCTTTTGTTAAGGGTTGTTCATCAGATATTTTCTTGCTCATTCCCGTCACCGAAATACTTGACACCGGGGAATTGCTGCGAGCATTACAAAGTTGCAGCAACAAATCTGCTCGCGATACTAAAGTACTATCATTAATTTTCAACGCATCGCGCTGAGTATCTAGCAAATAATTTTGAGCCGCACTAGTTTGATTCAGTTGAATTAAAATATGAACAAGATTGAGCTTTGCTCGCAACATTGCTCGTGGAGAACGAAGTTGACGACAAAGTTTTTCAACCTGTTGAAATTTTTTTAGTCCCTCACCTAAATTTCCCTGTAAAAGATTGAGTTTACCAGATAACTCTAACCATCTAATCTGATACTCAGGATGTTGGGTTTGATTGAGTTGTATTTGTGATTCCCAAAGTAAGTTATCTGCACGATCAAATTCACCTTTTTCAAGGAGAGCAGAAGCGATATTTAATTTAAGTGGGAAAAATGTTTGCAATGCTAGGGAAGGAATATTTTGAATATCTTCTCCTTGAGCATAATATAAACCCCTTTTAAGACTAATCAAAGCTTCTGCATATTGTCCCAAACTAGCTAACAAACGTCCCATTGCTAGATATAATTCGGCAAATAATACAGTCCGTTTTTCAGAATTTGCATCGCTCCAAATACACCCAGACTCCCACTGTAGTAAACTTGGTAAAGCAAATTGAATATTATTAATATCGCCAATTCGTGGTGACATTTCTAGAAGCAAGTTTTGGGCTTGATTTAAATCACCTTTATCTATAGATATTTGAATTAATCTTAAACGAGCATAGTCAGCCCAATATTCGCTTTTTCTTTGTTCGTATAAATTAATAGCTGCGCGAAGTAAATTGTCTGCTGCTTCAAAATTACCAAATATTCCAGCTAAATCTGCTAATGACTGGATAATTTTTAAATCGGCATCTGTAAGTTGAGAGTGTAAAAGCCGATATTGAAATATTTCATATAAATCATTATAAGCTCCGATTAAATTACCTTGAAACCATTTTTCTTGAACAATATTATAAGCAGCTTCGAGTTCGGTAAAGGTATCGTAGGGCATTGGATGTTTTTGAATCTTGGTATGAATATAAATTTAGAGACATTGCAGTACAACGTCTCTACAATTCAGTTATTTATCAATTTCTTCTACTCGGTTAATTCAACTGATTTGTTCTCCGGTAAAGTTACGATATAAATAGGTTTATCTTGATTACAATTTGAATTAGTTTCTTTATTTTTGCTATTTTCTTCATTCTTACAAGAGTCATTGATAGGTGCTTGAGAAGCGTTATTTACTCTCATATTAAATCTACTAAATCTGCTAATATTGTTGAAACCTTCTCCAGGATTAGGAGATTGATTTGAACTACCTCCTCCACCGCTACCATTTCCGCCACTACCATTTCCATTACCCCCTACACTCAATTCCGCTGCTTCAAGCTTATAAAATCTTGCTCCAGAGCCGGAAGAAACGCTTTCATCAATTGGTTGACTGAAGTCTAAATTATTCAACTGAGGTGAGTCTTGAACAAAAAATACTCCTTCTTCTGTTTCAACAGAATTATAGTTGCGATTGTTGATTTCATCGAATAAATTGTTGCTAGAGTATATTTTTTCTCCTTGCGAATTCACTTCTTTAACAATCCGCTTGCCTTCATTTATGTCAATTAAAGCTTTTCGTAAATTCAAGTTAGCATCGCCGCTAAAATGCGGTATAGATTCGTCAATTAACTTTGATGCTTTTTTGTATTCACCTGCTTTAAGCAATTCGTCAATTCCTGTTATTCGCTGCTGCAATTCTTGTTTTTTCAGTATTTTATACTGTAACGGATCTTCAATTAGCTTCTTAACTTGCTTGCTAGAATCAAACCTGGTTTCAAAGTCTTTACTTGACGCTAATATCTCCTGATAACCCTTTGTTCTTTGCAATACTTCATCATCTTTTAGGAATTGAACATTAAAATTACGCGCCCCATCTTCAGGTTCGGCAACTTTCATGAACCTTGTAGGAGGTTTGTCCCCACCCCCACCACCACCTGTACTAAGTCTTACCCATTCATCATTAGATGAGCTAAGTTTGACGTATAATTCATTCGGTTGGGATAAAGAGTATTTAACAGATTCAACGTCATCTATTGCAGCAATATAACCAGGAAGATTGTCACCTTTATAGGTACTAGCACGGGATGCAATAGTATAACCAGCGTCTCCAGAGCGACTTACAAAACCAACTTTGAAACCATTTGCTGTTTTGGTAACATTTAAATCGCCAAATTCTGTACCACCAATATCGCTTTCAACTTTTACTCCATCAAGAGTTGTGCTAATTTTTCTACTAATTGGCTGATTGACTAATTCAACGTTTTTACTGCGGAGTTTGAGATTTTTTTGAGGAGTAATTTTAGTTGATACTTCAAATGAGTTAGTACGTTTAAATACGTATTTTGTTCCTGATAATTTACTTCCTTCTTTAGCTAAATCATTCGCTGTCGGTAGTGTTTGGAAAATCAGTTTATCTCCCACTACTTTTACGGAATCATAATCAATATTTGGACGTAAACTAACTTCATCTACTGAAGTATATTTGTTGATAGGAGGTAGCTGAGTAAATAAATTTCTGTCCGATAGAGAAACACCACCATGTAGAAAAACGTTCTGACCAAATTGTTTAAAGGTTTTAGAAACTAAACCAGGCATTGTTTCTGTTTTAATTTCTTTATCACCTGATTTGTAGAAGCATACAGGTTTTTCGGCAATGATTTCTGACTGATTACTACAAGGTTTTGTAGCCCAGTTTTTGAATTTTAGCTGATTTTTGTTGGCTTGAACCCAATTCGCAAAATTCCAATCGCGTTTAACCTTGACATCGCTTAAAAAATTTAAACTTGTGCTATTGCGAGAATTATTTATCCAGCTTATTAACAAGCTCCACTTCATAATCGAGTTGAGCTTTTTATATTGTGGCTCAAATTGAGCAACTTCTTGATAATTAGCGTTCCAAAAAGCGTTAAATTTGTCTGAAGTAATGTTAGCGGCTTGTTCGTTTTTATCTCCTTCAACTTCAAGGGGGTTGTGAGAGCGAGCAGAAACTTTAGTAGCAATGGGGGAAAAAAGAATCTTGTTTCCAGCGTCTGCAACCTGAAATTCTTTTGTGTTTGGCTCGAACCAAATTCTAGTAGAAGAATTTTTTTCTAATTCTTCCTTATATATTGGTGAAACGCTAATATTTTTTTTAGCTTTAAAGTCTTCAACGGATTCTTCTGGAGCCGAGTTAGCATAATCAAAACTCCAAATTTTAGCAAGTAAATCTGTATAAAACAGATTCATCCCAACTTCTGTTCCCTGCAAATCGCCGTCATAACGAGCGTATATAAATCCTTGATTGATTTCACCTCGCAAAACTTTATCAATTTCTGCAATTTTACTTTTTACTTTGGCTTTGTAAAACTGGTCAAGTTCTTCATTTTTTTGCTTAATTAAATTATCTCGAAATTGCTGGTATTGCTGCTCTTTCTGTTGAGTCTTTACAGTCAGTTCCTGCTCGATATCAGCTCTTAGCTTATCTGACTTTTGTGCAGCAACAACTTCTGCTTTAATTTCTTTACGTAATTGATTCTTATAGCGTTTCAGTTCTGCGTCAATTTCTGTATCTTGCCTTTTCTTGTATGTATCAACTTCTTGCTTTAATTTCTTTCCAATTTCCCCTTCTCGGAATGCTTTTTTACCTGGCTCGGATTTGATAAATTTTGATAATTTATCGCTTAATTGACGATAGGGAACTATATCTTTTTTTGCTAAACCCTGTTTTGCATTTTTTATATCTTCTTCGCTAATTACAGGTTTACCGTTTAACTTGATTGCTTGAATCAAAGATTTATTATTATCTAGAACTTTTTGCAATCCAGAGTAATCAAAACTTGGATCTAGAGAAAATCCACTACCATTTACATAGTTAAAATCTTGCGGACGCTCTTTTATTCTTTGTTCTGATTGCCATAGTGCTGCAATATCTTCTAAATTAATAGCTTGGCTGTTATCATCAATATTACGTCCAGCTAAAGTTAAAGTAGAACCGTTGACTTGAGCAAAGGTAATATTATTAACTTGAGCGATAAACTTTCTTAAGTCGCTTTCGTTGTTAATTGTAGTTGTATAATACCCGTATTCACTACTAAAGACTTTATCTCCGTCAATATTATTGCGTCGAGTTATGTTAGCAGACTGATTGTTAGGATTAATATCGTATTCAAATACTTCTATTACTTTAGGCTTTTCTCCTAAATTTTTACGATGGCGATCGCCAATAGAAGCAAGGTTCTTAATTTGCTGTTGCTTATCATCTGTTTTCGGTACAATTGCAATTACTTTACCTTTTCCCACATAACGCGAACGAGTTTCGCCGTGTTCAAAGTTAGCAACCTGACTCATAAAGTCGTAACGCACTGTGGGTAAGTCGTAGACTGTCTGGTTAATCTGATTGCTATTTAATCCTTTACCAGAAACAACTGCGAACAATAACCAGTCTCGTAATTGCTCTTTCTTTTGACGAGATGTTAATTTTTCAAATCCTTTGTTTGCTTCAAAGTTAATTACCTGAGCTTTATTTAATGGGAAATTTCTATTAGTTACAATCTCTACCGATTCTGCTTTTACTTGCGGTGCAGTAGTGTGAACATAAACCGCACCTAAAGCGATTGGAGATGCGATTATTGCACTAAGACTTAGTAAGTTAATAATTTTTTTATTCATGACTAATTACCTTTTTCGCTTCTAGATTGCTGTAATTTTTTCATCAAGTCTATATATTTTTTTTCTTGCGGTGAAAGTTCTTCACCTGGTTGTTGAGGAAGCCATCGCACCAATGCATTTTGATATAGCTCTATTACTTGTGAGGTGCGTTCATCTTTTTTAAGAAAAGAATGTTTTTCGAGAAAAGTTGTAGATGCTTTGAGTACTTCCTGATTATTCTGTAACTGGCTTGCTTTAACTAAGGTTTCATAAGCATCCTTTCGCGCTGCAAATGCGGTGTATTCGTATATTGCAAGGCTACCAGTTACAACAATCATGATGCTTGCTAAAATAACCTGTATTTTTATACGTTGATCTTTCGGTTTAGCCTCACGGAATTTTAAACGGTACACTGCCATATTTAAGTTCCTGTAAATTGAATTTATAATTTAATGTGAGAGTTTTTTAGAAACGGGACATATTGTTCCTTTACAACTTTTCAATTTAAATTGCTGCCAAAACGCGAATATTCCCACAAAGATAGCAGCAGTAAAAGTTAAGCCAAAAATTAATTTAACTGTTTTATTTTTACATAAGCCGATCAAAATATATTGATTTTGTTGCTTATCTTCAACTTCTGTATTTTCCTGTGGGGATTCATATATGCATGAATCTAAATTTTTAGGAATAGCTGTTGTAATCAAGATTTCTTTAGTTAGCCAATCGTCCCATTTTTCGGATTCTTGAGAGTCTATAATATCGGGAATAATTGCACGGGATGATACAAGTTTGATTAAGTTATCTATATTTGTATCATCAGAAGCTTGCAAAGTATCTTCTATACTCCGTGAGCGATTTGATAGTATTTCAATTTTGCCTTGCTTTAGTAAACTACCATCAAAATCGCTAGTACTAACAATCAGCTTGAGAATATCTTTGTACTCTCTTTTTTCCTGCTTCCATGTATCGGGTATAAAAATCGGAATTTCTGTTCCTTCGCACGCAAAAGCTTCTTGCCCCGGTTCTAACTGAATAGATGTTTTCCCTCCTAAAGGAATTATGTTAATTTCAAAAAGTTCGGTTAAATTTAGTAATACGCAGTAAAGACGCATATTACTAATATTAGTTACTTTAATCGCAATTTTTGGAGGTATTAACTCGTTATTGTCAGCTTGGTATTCTAAAGCAATTTGACAATCTTCTATTTCTACATTGTTTTGATGTATTTCCATCCTGACAGCATCTGTAGGAATGCTGCTATTTATCGGACTCGTAATTGTTGCAATATTTGTCCATCGTGCAATATGTTCTAAAGATCGAATGGCTTGCAATGTACTTTCATAATTAAATCCAGCAGTGAAAGATATTAATTGTCGATTATCGCTATTACGAATAATAATGTACTTATGCTCAAATGCACGCAAACGAAAATCAGCTTCATAAGCATCAAACACTTCACATAAATACAGTGAAGGACGTTCGCCACAAAAAGCTTCTTTCATAGCTTGACGAAGAAATTTGATTCCCGAATCATATCCTTCAAAATAGATTTTGAGATAAGATGATGGGATAGAAGTAATTACTACTTTATATGTTAATTCAGGGTCTAATTCTTCTTTTTCTCCAGATATATGAATATAGCTTAACTGCGGTAAAGTTTTCGTAATCTCAGCTACAGCGATCGCCCGTTCTAATTGATGTGTATTTTCTACTGTTATGGGAAAAATAGCTAATCGAGTTTTTTGATTTTCGGAGCCAGCAACAATTCCGTGAATTGCTCCTCCGTCAATACTCCAACCATATTCTCCATTATATGTAGCTGTAAAATAAAGCTGTCTTTTATTCGCTTTACCACCCAAAAATGGTTGATCCAGATAATTTGAGTTTGTCGCTTCTATTTGCGGTGATTGATTTGGGTAAAAACTACGTACACATACATTAGTTCGCTTAAATAAATCGCGATAAGTCAAAGTATCATTTTTTTGCAAACTGTCTAGTAAGAAGTAGGAAAATACTCCTCTCTTTTGAATATAATGTTCTCTCGCTTCTTCATTATCGCGACAAGCAGCTAATAAGATATATTCCGATGATGGTAGATTAAATCGACTTTGTTTGTTGTTAACAGAGGTAAATCTTTTCATTTCCTCGGCTGAGAAGATAAAATCATCAATCGGTCTTTCTTTCAAGTTAACTGCTACTTCACGTACACCCGTATATTCAGAATTATGACTGCGAACTCCTCCACCTGAATGACAACAATCTAAAATGACAACAATATGCGGATGGTTTTGAGCAACTTCAGAAATTAGTTTAGCAACTTCTTTATCTGCTAAATCCCAAATATTATTTTGTCTGCTATCCCAACAAACCAAAGTTTCATTCAATCTATCTGGTTCTAAATGCCAAAATTCTACTGCTGCTTGCTCCTGCGAACCATGCCCGCTAAAGTAAAATAAGGCAGTATCATCGCTTTGAGCTAAACAAAGGTGTTTTCGGAAGTTATCAATTATTGCCTGACGAGTTGCTTCTTGGTTGATTAACTTTTTAATATGTAAATTATCTTTACTTTTTGCAACTCGTTTAACTAAAAAGTCATTAATTGCTGTAATGTCGTTAACGCATCCTCTTAAAGAAGGAATAGAGGGCGATCTATATTCATCGATTCCAACTAATAAAGCATAAGTATTCTGACTCATAGTTTCACCTTTGAGATATTAATTGGAATGATTAAACAACAAATTTTTCGAGAATACTATCTTCTTCAAGACTAATTTTCAAACCAAATTTATCTCCTATATTTCCTTTAAATTTCAGTTGCAGCCAGTTACTGGCTTTTGATTGTTTCTCAAGTTGAGGAATTATTTTATCTTGGTCATCTTGCAATGCCATTTTGATACCATCTAACAAAAATATAGATTCACTTGCGGGATAAAGTCTGAGAACAATCTCTACTTCATTTGAACTCAGTTGTGTCTGACGAAGAATTAATAAAAGTGGTTCGGATGGATGCTTGAGATGAATAAATTTTGCTGCACCAGTTTCTTGATTTGCAGATGTCTCAACAGGTGAAATACTTTTCGCTATAGCTAAATTAGCTTCCCATCCATTGTCTAATATACCGTCAAACCATTTACTTAATTTAACTATTTCCTCGTTAATCCGATTTGTAGCATTTTCAATAATACCAGCCGGATTACTTGCATATTCCTTAACTTTTATGGGTTCTAGTTTGTGTAAATAGGTTAAAAAATCTCGTAGTGAATCTAATTGATTTAGAGGTAGTTTTTCGCTTTCAACAGATTCGACAAAGCCTAATATTCTTGCTTGTCTATTATCTTCGTCAATTTCTACTACTACATAACCAATTCGTTCCGATAAAACTTCAGATGGTATTTGACAAAACTCTTGTTTTGGAATTACTGGACGACACTCTAGCAGACCTTTATCTTTAATAAACAAGGTAGCAGTATTGATTAAATGCGGCATAATGCCATCCAAACCATAACTTTTGTCTAAATCGGTTTCAATTTCCATGCACTGACAGTAAAAATTGAAAGCTAATATCGCCAAGACATTTAAATAAACTTCCTGCGATTTTTGAGCATGATGCATATTGCTAAATTTTTCCGCAATATTTATCATTTTCCCATCTATGGTTAACGTAAATGCTAATTTTTCTTGGATATTACTCATGACTTTATTCTCCGTATTTATTCACTAAGATACTTTTTAAAGTAAGGAAGAAACTCTTCACTAGCTCTTATATAAAAGCTATAAATAGAACCATGCGTATTTCCTAATTCTAATTCCTGATAAATCTCTTTCCAGGTTTTTCCTTCTTCACATTTCTTCAAGACAATTGTTTGATAGCTGACTTTGTTCTTGAAAATTTTACTTGCAAACTGCCCTTCTGGATCTTTTTTTATAAATGCTAAAAAGTGTTTATATTCTATCCATTCTTCAGATATTTTAAGAAACGGATTAATTTCATCTGGGTCATATCTATCAAGGATATTAGAACCAGATTCATTATTATCAGTTGTAGAAATAACTTTCATATCAGAATTTCGCTTGTTCCAATTAATCCAGTGGTAAGCATCAATATTTATGTATTTTGACTTATTCCTAACCCAACTCATAAATGAGCCTTTGTCTGGGTCATATCTAGCAATATTTTTACAGATAAACAACCATAGTTCTTGAATAAATTCTTCATAGATATACTCGGACTTACTAGCATTTCGAGGTTTCGGCATCTCCACTTTTATCCGTTCTCCTAATAAACTAACTAATTGTGTAAGTGCATCTCGTTTTTCTAATAACGCTTCTTGTTTCGCTTCAAAACTAAGTAAATTACTTTTATCTTCTGCTCGTATTGCAGCCTCTTTAGCTTTTACAGCTAATTCATCTAAACAAGGAGAAGACTGCGATTGATTTTTCCCCATAGCAAAATAGTCCTTTGTGCGTTCGTGTTATCTCTCGGTATTTCTGGCTGTTTTTGTTATCAGTATTTACAAAAATTTGCATAGTTATAATTTGTTGCGCGATCGCCCTTTGGTAAGATGCTCAAAACCGAAGAATGTTTATCCCTGTTTTGCCTTCCTAAATTAATCTCTACAGCAAATACAAGCTTTTATGCATTTCTTATAAAATTATTTTTATTGATAAGTACTCCATTAGATAGATGTATTAAAAACAGATTCATTATAGTTACGCAAACACAATTTAAATACGTATATTCACTTATATAAATTCATTATGATACATAGTCTCCAGTTAGTCAATCTGTTACTCCTTTTTCCTTATATATACTCCTAAAAACAATCATCTATGAGTAAAGATACTTTATTGCTTAATCAAAAGTAATAAAAAATCAACTAATTTCCGAGGATATCGGAGGATTGAATTATTAATAATAGAGTTATGTGCTTTTCTTAGCTTTAATTCAAGCGACTTCTAAGACTTTCAGCATTTCCAGATTGCGCTGGCTATTTTAGACCTGATGTAGCACAATCAACGCAATTAACTTGATATCATATGTACTTGTCTGTATAAATGCGATTCAATGGCAAAACTTACCCTTCCCAAGTTGGAACGTCATCTTTTTGCGGCTGCGGATATTTTACGCGGTAAAATGGATGCTTCGGAATTCAAGGAATTTATTTTTGGGATGCTGTTCCTCAAGCGAGCTGCTGATGTTTTCGACGTGCGCTATCAGCAGATTGTTAAGGATTTTATCAGTAAGGGTTTGAGTGAAGCAGATGCAAAGGAAAAAGCTAACAACCCCAACCGCTACATTGCTATGGATTCGGAAGCTTACACTCTATTCGTACCTCCACAATCGCGGTGGTCGGAAATTCGAGATACTTTTCACGATAAAATTGCCAACAAGCTGAATATTGCGCTGCAAAGTCTGGCAAATGCCAATCAAGAAGTATTGCAGGATGTATTTGAGCATATTGATTTTAACCGACAGGTGGGTGGTAAAAGTACTTTAAATGACCAGCAGCTACGTAAACTTATTGACCACTTTAACGAGCAACCGCTACGCAATGAAGATTTAGAATTTCCGGATTTATTGGGGGCTGCATACGAGTATCTTATTTACTATTTTGCCGATTCTGCGGGTAAAAAAGGCGGTGAATTTTATACTCCCCGTGCGGTGGTTAAGTTGATGGTGCGGATTGCTGACCCCTGCGAAGGTATGGAAATATACGACCCCTGCGTCGGTTCTGGGGGTATGTTAATTTTGTCGAAGCAGCACATCGAAGAACATGGTGGAAATACTCGTAATTTCCAGCTTTACGGTCAAGATAATAACGGGGGTGTTTGGGCAATTTGCAAAATGAATTTGTTATTGCACGGTATTCCTAACGCTCGGATTGAAAACGATGATACCTTGATGGTGCCGATCAAATCCGGGGGTAAGTTAAAATATTACGATCGCGTTTTGAGCAATCCACCGTTTTCGCAAAACTACAGTCGGGGTAACAATAGCAACCCGATGGAATTCCCCGATCGCTTTCGGCAATTTTGTCCTACATCTGGAAAGAAAGCCGATTTAATGTTTGCTCAGCATATGTTAGCGGTATTAAAACAAGATGGGATTATGGCGACAGTAATGCCCCACGGTGTTTTGTTTCGCGGAGGGGAAGAGAAGAATATCCGAGCCTTATTTATTGAAGAAGACAATTTAGAAGCGGTGATTGGTTTACCACCACAGTTATTTTACGGTACTGGAATCCCGGCTTGCATATTGGTGATGCGTCCCAAAGCTGCGAAACCCTTGTCAACTCAAGGTAAAGTATTATTTATCAACGCCGATGCCGAATTTCAATCTGGACGCGCTCAAAATCATCTACGTCCGGAGCATATCGAAAAAATAGTTTCCGCCTATCAAGAGTTTACCAGCAATAGGGATTATGCGGGAATTCCCAATTATGCAACCGTAGTGACAAAGCAAGAATTAGCCGAGAATGATTACAACTGCAATATTCGTCGTTACGCAGATAATACACCACCACCAGAACCCCAAGATGTGAGAGCGCATCTTTTGGGTGGGATTCCCAAGTCAGAAGTAGAAGCGAAGCGGGAGTTGTTTGATGCTCATGGTTTTAATCCCATGAATTTATTACAACCGAGAAATTAGTCAAAAACCTCTGTGCCCCTCTGCGCTTACCTTTGCGTCCCTCTGCGTTAAAAAATATAAACATGGAAGAAGAATACTTAGATTTTAAAGCGAATTTAACCGAACGTTCCCAGATAAAGCATGAGAAACCCCACACGCAACCCGGAGCAATTTAAAGATTCACCTTTGGGGAGAATTCCGAAGGATTGGGATATAAAGCCTTTGACAGAATTGGCTGAAATTAATTCAGGTGTTACTTTAGGTAGAAATTTAAGTGGTTTTGGAACTGTAGAATTACCCTACCTAAGAGTTGCAAACGTTCAGGACGGCTATTTAGAATTATCAGAAATCAAAACCGTTCGTATTTTTAAACAAGAGATTCCAAGATATCTTTTACAGCCAGGAGATGTTTTGATGAATGAAGGTGGTGATTATGACAAACTTGGTCGTGGAACAGTTTGGTATGGTCAGGTTTCACCTTGTTTACATCAAAACCATGTTTTTAGAGTACGCCCTAACCAAAATAATTTAATCTCTGAATTTTTAGCTCTCGTATCTGCTTCAAGCTATGGTAAAAAATTTTTTATTTTGTCTTCTAAGCAATCTACTAATCTTGCATCAATTAATTCAACACAGTTAAAATCCTTCCCAATACCATGTCCGACTATAGGTGAACAAAAAATAATTTTAGAAATAACTAATACTTATGATGTTCGCATTCGCAAAAAAGAAACCCGATTAGAAAAACTCAAACTCGTAAAAAAAGGCTTAATGTCCGACCTACTAACCGGAAAAGTGCGGGTAAAAATATAATCAACAAAGGAGAAAAAAATGGGATCGGGACCCGAATACACATTTACAGAATTACCAACAATCGCACAACTGCAAAAAATGCAGCAACTTCAAGGTAACTTACACTGGGAACACATCGAAGCCAACCATTTAGCAACAACCCCGGAAGAACGCAACAATTACCAACAAGTCCTCTTACTCCCCCGACTCCAGCGCAAATTACGAGAAATCAACCTCGACGACAGCGGAAACCCCTGGTTAAATGAACGTCGCATCACCCAAGCCATCAACCAACTGCAACGTCTGGGAACTGGTAAACTGATGGAGAAAAACGAAACCGCTACAAATCTCCTCCTTTCCGGGGTAAAAGTTGATGGAATCACAAATCAACAAGTTACCATCAACTTGATCGACTTCGACCATCCCGAACGCAACGATTACTTAGCTATTAGTCAATTTCGCGTAGATAAACCCGGTGCAACCAGTCCCAAAGATTCCAGCCGTCCGGATATCGTCCTCTTCGTCAACGGTATCCCCCTCGTCGTCATCGAATGCAAGGCTCCCGGTGCAAATATGCTCAAGTCGGGAATACAAGATTTACTCAAATACTCCAATCAACGCAACTCCCCGATACCAGAAGGCTGCGAACCGCTATTTTACTACAATCAATTAATGATATCCTGCACATCCGGACGCGCTGTAGTCGGAACCGTGGGAAGTCAAGCCAAACATTATTTAGAATGGAAAGATACCACCCCCTTCGATGCCAATCGAATCGCGGATATTTTAGGTATTGAGAATCCGACGCTTCACCCAGAGGAATTAATATCAAGCGAGTCAAATTACTTATCGGAAGACCTAACCCCCCAACCCCCTTCCCTGCAAGGGAATGGGGAGAATTTAAAGCCTCTCTCCGATGCTGAGAGAGGTTTGGAGAGAGGTTTTTCCAAAGAAGACTTAATCGACTCTTCCAAACTCAACCGTCGGGAGCAACTAATCGCGGGAATGCTTCACCCGGCGAACTTACTCAACATTATCCGCCATTACACCCTTTTTACTACCAAACAAAACCGTCGCGTTAAAATAGTCCCCCGTTACCAGCAATATCGGGCTGTGGAAAGCGCGATTCAACGCTTGCAAAACGGTCAAACCAAAGTGGAACATGGAACCGATGACCAAAGAGGCGGTATTATCTGGCACTACCAAGGTTCTGGGAAAAGCTTAGATATGGTGTTTATTCTCCGCAAACTGCGAACAATACCTAAATTACAGGCTTTCAAAGTCGTCGTTATTACCGACCGCACCGATTTAC
Source organism: Calothrix sp. CCY 0018 (assembly GCF_963920925.1). NCBI lineage: Bacteria > Bacillati > Cyanobacteriota > Cyanophyceae > Nostocales > Calotrichaceae > Calothrix > Calothrix sp. CCY 0018. Next base: position 76,010 of record NZ_CAWUDI010000030.1, read on the forward strand.
AAAAGCAACTTTCAGAAACCGCAACTCTTTCTGGTCAAAGTTTGCAAATTGCCCAAAATATCAAAGATTTAGCCAAAAAACTACGGGACACCGGACCGGGTATAATATTCGGAATGATTCAAAAGTTTCGGAAAATCGTCGATTCGGAAGAATGGACTGACTTAGAAGAATTGAACCCAAATTTAAACGATTCTCCAAACATCTTACTATTAATCGACGAAGCCCACCGTTCCCACAGCAACACCCTGCACCTTTATTTATCCGCAGCTTTACCCAACTGTGCCAAAATCGGCTTTACCGGAACTCCGATCATATCTTCCAAGAAAAAACAAACCAAAGAAATCTTTGCTCATGCCGAAAATCCCTACATTGATATCTACAGTATCCGCGATTCCCAAAAAGATGGGGTAACGGTTCCGATATTCTACGAAGGTTTGGAAACAATGGGAGTGGTACGAGGCGCGAATACTTTAGACCAACTTTTTGAAGTCTTATTTGCTGAATGTACCCCCGAACAACTAGCGCAAATCAAATCAAAATACGCCAAAAAAAGCGATGTCCTCAGAGCCAAAGAACTAATTAAAGCCAAGGCTAGACATATGTTACGGCATTACGTCACTCGCATCATGCCCGGTTCATTCAAAGCTCAACTAGCAGCTAGCGATCGCGAAGCCTGCGTCATATACCAAGAATATCTTACCGCAGCCAAAGCCGAACTTATTCAAGAGTTAGAAGCCAAAGCTCCGATATTACAAAACTTAAAATTAGAAACAGCACCAGCCGAATATCGCGACTTATTGCAAGCTTATCTTTATCTAGACACCATCAAACGCTTAGAATTCGCGGCTATTGTATCCGCAGATAGTAAAAAAGACCCCCAAAGTTGGAAAATCTGGACTGATGAAAGCAACCATAATAATTACATAAATCGCTTTTGGAAAACCCTGGATGAAGATGGTTTAGCTTTTTTAATCGTCCAAAATAAACTATTGGTAGGTTTTGATGCACCATTAGAACAAGTATTATACGTAGACCGCAGCTTAAAAGAACACGATTTATTGCAGGCGATCGCCCGTACCAACCGCACCGCTACAGGGAAAGATTACGGCTTAATTGTAGACTACTATGGCATCGACATCGCCGCCGCAATGCAGGTATACGACTCAGAAGACGTAGACGGAGCTTGGTTTGATGTCAACCAAGAATTACCCAAATTAGAAGCAGCCCATCGTCGAGTCATGGACTTTTGGCAGCAACGGCATTTTAGTATCTACGACGACTTAGAAGCCTGCGTAAATGCACTTAACCACGACGAAATTTGCAGAGCCGAATTTTATCAGCTTTTACGGCAATTTCTCCAAGAAATGGATGCTTTTTTACCGCGTCCCCAAGCATTACCTTACCTCAAAGATGCCAAACAACTCGGACAATTAAAGAAAATAGTCGATGATATATTCCGCGACGAACGACCAGAAGACCCCAAACCCAAAGTACAAGCGCTGATAGACGAACATATCCAGTCCCAGGGAATTGACCTGAAAGTTGCCCCCGTCAACATCCTCGACCTTAACTTTGAACAACGAGTACAGCAACGTCATTCCACCCAAACCAAAGCCGCAGAGATGGAACACGCCATCCGCTACCATATCCGCACCCACCTTGACGACGACCCGGTGTATTATCGCAAACTCAGTGAAAAGCTCGAAGAAATCTTACAAAATCATCAGTCAAATTGGGATTTAATAGAAGCAGAATTTCTTAACTTAGCCCAAAAAGTCCGTAGAGAACAAACCGATAGCGAGGAAAATCAAACTAACATTAAAGTCAAAATACGTCCCTTTTATAATGCTTTAATCGATGCATTAGAATCACCTAACCCTAAACAACAAACAGAAATTCAAACTTTTGCTAACGAACTAGTAGAGTTTATTTACAGCCAAACCAATATTATCGGCTTTTGGAACGACCTTGTAGTTAGGAAAGAACTCCGCAAACAAATTTGGTTGAAATTAGAAGATTCAATGTTCTTCCCAGATAGTAAACTAGATGCGTTAGCAGATCAAATTACCCAATTAGCAGAACGACATGATAAATCCTCCGCCGGAGGTTGAAAACCCCCGTCTAATAGCTAAAGTCGTCTAAAGACGACTGAAAAATCACCAGCCATATTAAATATGACGGGTGCGATCTCAGTCCTATTTATAGGACTTTTGCTATTAGACAGGGACTTGCAGTCCCTGGCGAAACTGACAACAGGGGACGGAGGCTTTCATTATCAGCAATTTTTAATTACCCATTACCCATTACCAATTCCCAATTACCAATTACCAATTAATGAAAACAATTAATTGCGGAGAACTTTCCTTTGAACTGCGAGAAAGCAACCGTCGTCGTACCGTCGAAATTACCATCGAACCCGATGGACAACTAATACTAGCCACACCCCCCAAAGTTCCCTTAGATAAACTTGAAAAAATCATCAATCAGCGTCGCTTTTGGATTTATAGCAAGCTGCTGCAAAAAGAAAGCATCAAACAACCACCAACCGAACCTCAAACCTACCTCCCCGGACAAGGTTTTTATTATCTCGGACGCAGCTACCGCTTAAAATTAGTAGACACCGCACAAACCCCCCTCAGACTTTACCAAGGACGATTTGAATTATCGCGTCAACATCAACAGCAAGGTAGAGAATTATTTATCAACTGGTATCGTTCCCATATTCTTCAACATCTGGAATCAATTACCCCATCTTTGATAAGCAGAATCGGAAAACAACCCAAATCCATCCAAATCCGCGAACTCGGTAATCGTTGGGGTTCGTGCAGTTCAAAGAATGATATTTACTTTCATTGGCGTGTTGCATTACTTCCTCATGGAATGATTGAATATGTAGTTGTCCATGAAATGGTTCATCTAGTTCAACCACTACACAATCAAGACTTTTGGGATAAGGTAGAGCGAATTTTACCCGATTGGGAAGAAAGAAAAGAATGGCTGGCGAAAAATGGGGCAGTTTTTACCTTGTAATTTATTAATAAATCTATGATAAAACTAGCTTCATAACAAACTTTTTTTTAATATGACACAATCCCAATCACGACGCACCCGTATATTATCACCAACTAAGATGGCATCCTCTGAGAAAGAAAGTCATCAAAAAGAAAACGAAGCTCTTGCTATGCGGTGTCGTGATATTTTTGAGAGATTGCGATACACCCGAAGGGTGTCGGCTTCGCCTATCGCAGCTAATTGAAACCCATTACAACTGGCATATTGCAATTAACCCAAATACAGAAGAATATCTTATAGACCCTACATTAAAAGGAATAACGCAAAAGAGACGGGATACTTATGGTTATAGTAACCAGGTAAAATTAACAATCTTCCGGTTAAATGATACGGGAAGTTGCGGCAGAGTATAATTGTATATTTATTATTTTACCCATTAAACAATTGTATTTGGTTGAAAAGAAATTAATGCTTATAAACAAGTATTGATTTGATCAAACAACTACAATATTGGGAAAAATAATGATTCAAGCAATTGGTTCAGAACAGGTATTCGTATCAAACTTAGAACAGTTCATCAGTAAAGCTGACAAATTTATCAAAACATATTACTCAGGTGTCAGCGATGAAAATCACGTTCAAGAAATAGTGCAAGAATTGAAAAAATTAATATTAGATACTGACTTGCAACAACTGGAAATTGATTACCAGTATCATTGTGAAATTAAAGACTTGATGGGTGATTGCGATGATTCGGCTTGGTTTTAACTCGATTGTAGTGGTTTATTTATTCCTCCACTGCACCTAATGCTTTGAGCGTAGTAATTTCGGCTTCGGTTAAGCCTTTGACACCTGTGATGTTCATGCGTTCGTAAGGGCGATCGCTTTTTAGGTTTTGAGACATTCGCCAGCTTCTATGTACTAAATCGGAGTATCATAACAATTATCAGATAATCATATTACGATAGTTGAAAAGCTTGAATCATAATTTCATTCAGTTTTTGTATATGTTTAGTTGTTAACTGACCTAAGCGTCTTACTATTAAAAGACGATTTAAGGTAGCAATTCTTGTAACTCTCACTTTAGAAGAAATACGTAACGCCGTTGTGGCAAAATCTGGATCGGAGTCTAGTATTGCGAATTCTTCTGATGTCAAATTATTGACATTCTGAGATGAGATAAAGCAAAGAGTAATTTCATTTTTTGCCAAATCTACCCACAATATCACCGCAGGACGCAATTTTGTTTGACTTAAATCTGTGAAAGGAAATTGAGTTAAAACAATGTCACCTTTGCTCAAGGTCATCAAACTGCTTCTCCATCTTCGGTGCTATAAATATCAGGTTCATCATACAAGAAATCTAAAGCTCCACCTTTTTCTGCGAGATGCATCAGTTCCAGGGTTGAAGGGTGACTAACATCGCTAAACAATTGTTTTTCGAGTAAGGCTTGTTCTTTTGCAGAAAGTGAACGGATAATTTGTACTAAAGTATCAACTAGTTGAGTATTCACGGCTTTAAGTATTTGTGGGTTGTTCACAGTATTTTAGGATTACCTGATATTTTAATTTTACATTTCTCCATCCTCAACTGCACCTAATGCTTTGAGCGTAGAAATTTCGGCATCAGTTAAGCCTTTGACACCTGTGATGTTCATGCGTTCGTAGGGTCTTCCTTTTAATGTCTTTTTACATTTACCTGCTTCAATATCCCAAATTTTAATAGTTTCATCTCTACCAGAACTGATTACATTTTCGCCATCAGGACTAAATGCAACAGACCATAAAGCGCTGGTGTGACCCTGTAAAGTTTTAATACATTCACCAGTTGCAATATTCCAAAGTTTCACTGTTTTATCAAAGCTAGCACTGGCAAGTATATCACCTCTTGTATTGAAGATAACTGAAGGTATACGATTAGTGTGCCCATGCATGGTTTTTAAACATTCACCAGTATCTATATCCCAAAGTTTCACTGTTTCATCATCACTACCACTGGCAATTATTTTATTTTCAGGAAAACAAGCAATTGAATTCACCCAGTCTTTATGACCTTCTAGAGTTTTTATACATTCACCAGTATCTATATTCCATATTTTGATGGTTTTGTCATAACTACTACTAACAAGTAATGCATTGTTGTAGAAGGCAACAGAACGTACTAAATCTTTATGCCCGTATAAAGTTTTTAAACATTGGCTAGTAGCTATATCCCATAGTTTTATTGTCAGGTCTTCGCTACAACTAGCAATAACATTACCTTCTTGGCTGAAGGCTACAGAGTATATTCGATTGGTATGTCCATGTAAATTTTTCTGACATTGACCAGTATTTATATCCCATATTTTTACCAAATTATCAGAACCACCGCTAGCAATTATTATTCCATTAGGACTAAAAGCAACAGAATGCACTATATTAGAATGTCCCTGCAAGATTTTGAAACATTCATCTTTATTGCTCTTAGTATTCCATAATTCAATTATTCCTTCAGAACTACCGCTAGCAATAATTTTTCCATTGGGATTGACGGATAATGAAAAGATTGAATTAGTATGTCCTCCTAATGTGTCTAAACATTCCCCACTGGAAACATCCCACAATTTTACAGTTTCCCCATAGCTCGCACTAGCAAGTGTCTTGCCATTAGGGCTAAAAGCAACTGAACTAGTTCTTGGTGAGTGCCCACGTAATGTGTTTAAACATTCTCCGCTCGAAACATCCCATAATCTTATAGTTTCGTCATAACTAGCGCTAGCAAGTATCTTGCTATTAGGGCTGAAATCTATCGATTTAACGTTATTTGTATGTTGATCTAATATTCGGATACATTTTCCACTAATAGCTTCCCATAATCTTACTGTTCCATCACAATCACCACTTGCAATTAATTCACTATTGGGACTGAAAACCACTGAAACAATAAAATTTTTATGTCCTTGTAGGATTTGAATGCATTCCCCATTATTGATATTCCACAATCTAATTGTTTGATCGCAGCCACCACTTACAAGGATTGGCTTATTCGGACAGAAAGATATTGATGTTACTCGATCTGTATGACCTTGCAAGATTTTCATACATTTTCCACTCGCAACATTCCATAATCTTACAGTGTGGTCATAACTGCTACTTGCAAGTGTTTGACCATTAGGGCTAAAACTTACTGAACGTAACCATCCAGTATGTCCCAGTAAGCTCTGGAGACACTTACCATTCTTTATATCCCAAAGTTTTATTGTATTGTCGTTACTACCACTTGCAATTATTTGGCTATCAGGACTAAAAGTGACTGAATTTACCCAGCTTGTATGTCCTTCAAATATTTGAAGCTGTCTTCCTGTATCAAATTGATACAAATAAACCATGCCATCGCTGTCGCTCATTGCTATAAAACGACCATCAGGGCTAAATTTTACTGAAGCTACCATACCGAGCATTTTTGTGAAAATGCAATCAGCTAAATTTGCTCTAGCAAAATTAACATGACGCAAGCTGGTACTAGTAAAATCAGCTTCTTGAATGACAGTATGGCTGAAGTTTTTGCCTTCCAAAGCAGCTTTATCGACCTTCACAGCCAAAGTCGCCGCATTTCCCCCAACATAACCTACCTCCTCTTCACTCCTCCCCCGCGTCATCTCAATAACCTTAATCAGCGCTTCATTATTCCCCACCATTCCCAACATCAAATCCATCACCGCTTTTGTTAATGGCGATCGCCCGAAATTTTCCCTTAATTTCTCCAAAGATTCTTTCGTAAATGCTTTTAATTGAGGAACCGCAATACAATTTCCCTCGTTATCTAATTGATACTCAAAATAACCAGACCAAGTATAATCAACAGGTACTGCGGTACGATCCAAACAAGATTGTGCTTGTGCTAATTCCGTAAAATCGTCAGCTAAAGCGCCTAATTCAGCCGCAAATTTATACGCTACAAAAAACTCCAACAAAGAACGATGCGCCGGAGTATAATCCCCATTAGCATTACGAATCAGCATTGTCTGCCCCATCATATCGTAGTGCCAATGATCCAAGTCATTTTGTTCTTGCACAATAGAACCAAACAAGCGCCGAATGCGATCGGGAAACAACTTATAATTAATGCTCATTTGGTCATTGGAAAGCATTTCCCAAGAAAGTTCGCACAAAAAATATAGCTTATCTGCCAAAGAAGTAAATGTGCGTTCGGCTTTGATATCCCGTTCCATCTTTCGTCGCACTGCATACAAATAAACCCGCGACATATCCACTGGTTTACCCGCTTCAATATCTGGTAATGCTTCTAAAATTAAATCAGTCATCACCGGACGACGAGCCAAGTCTAATAGTTGCGGATTGTCCATCACTTGGTCAACGGTTGCAGCTTCCGCTTGATGTAACAATACTTGTCTTATTTGCTCGTCGTTGAATTTCTCCAGTTCCAAAACTTCAAACTGTGGCGTTTCTCCGGTTAAATTCTTAGTAGAAGCTTGTAACTCTGCATTCAGTAAAGCACGTCCTTCTTGAGCTTCCGGAAAATGTTCCGTGCGACAAGTTAAAATCACCTTGGCACCAGGAACCACCACCTTAGCCAGTTCCCAAAAGTTATTAATCATCTGCTGACGGTCAACTTTTGCAGCCATTTCATCAAAACCGTCAAAAATTAGCAGCAGCTTACCCATGCGGTTCAACTGGTCGAATACATCGCTATTTATACGGATATTATGCTGAGTAAAAAAGAACCCCGCTAAAACATTTTCTACATTCAAAGCTTTTGCAAAATCTCGTAAAGTAATCACTACAGGTAAACGGGGACGTTCCAAGCCACGTTTTTGAGCATCTTTGTAGCGCTGTAATGCAGTCCAAGCATAGTGAAAAGCGAACCAAGTTTTACCAGTACCGAATTCCCCCAGTATAGAAATATGCTCCTTCGCGGGGTCATCCAACCATAAATCAATATAGCCATCAATCCAACCGTCGTCTTCCTCATAACGGCTCACACCTATGCGCTGTTTAGTAACTGGATCAAGTTCTTCTTTAGTACAAGCCAATGATACATATTTAGTATCAACTTTTCTACGTTTGATTTCTGCTTCCAGCCAATTAACATAACCGCTAAAATCAGCATCAAGGTCAATCAGTTCGTCAAAAGTAAAACAATCAAGATAACGGTTTTCTTCCTTCTTAACTTCATCACGGGCTGCTCTAGAAATTCGACGAGTAGTTACTAACCAACCTTCATCAGTTTTTTGCTCCTGCACCGAGGAGCGCAAAGCCATTACATCACTAAGTCCGATTTCTCCAGCAATTCCCCGGACTAAAATCCGGTCAAAACTACGCCTTACAGGAATATTGATGATAAATTCAAAATACTCTTCCGCCCAAACTTCATGATTTTCAAAGCTGTAACCCAAAGTTTCAAACCAACCGCGCATTTGTTGAGCTAATGCGATTGCTTCGCAAAAGCCTTTTGGGCTTAACGCCCTACATTGATTTTCAGAAGTTACATCTAAAGTCTGTGCATTTTCCGATAATGCTAGATAATTCTGCGCTGCCAAACGTGCTATTTCTGTACGAATACCTTCAAGAGTTGGCATTCTCTCAAGTTGTTCTTGAATACTAGAAATACTTGTATGTAAAGAACCAATTTGCTGGCTCATCATCGTCGAAGCTGGATTGCGGGTAAGTTTCGCGACTTGCGAAAACACGATGTAAAACGCTGCAATCTCCCGCTTGATATCAATTCTCAAATTTTTGATTTGATCACCCAAAGCATAAGCATCAACAAAAGCATCTACCTCAGACAGCAATATTGAAGGGTTGTTGTGGTCAAATGCTTTGCGAAACGCTGCTTTAATTTCCTGCTGACGAAACAACTCAAGAATGGGCTTAGGCTTACCAACACCATATTCTACAAGAGTATAAGCATATACCCCGCTAAAATCTCCTGGTGGATGTTCTGGGTCAATTTTAAACTGCTTAAGCAGCTTAATTGCAGTCTCATTACGCTGAACCTTTTCTTTAATTAAAGGTTGAGCGATGCCACTAATCGCATTAAACAGCAAATCCAGATTAATTAAGCTCATAGGAGATTGTGCTTATTACAAGGGGTGTTGTAACTGCCAGCAGTTATTACCACTAAAAATTATACACTGCAATACTGGAGTCTAACTTTATACTTTCTCAATGATTCCTGATTGATTAACTTTCCGCATTAGGTGCAAATCACTCCAAAAATCCTAATGCAAGAAAATCATAAGTATTTACCAATATATCTGAAACAGAAAAGAGTACTTGCACCAGCACAAGCAAGTTATCGATTTTTTAAATAGTTAGTGTTTTTCACTTAGTCATGAAGCAAATGCAAATGGGATTACCCGTAGCACCATTATTAGAAACTTATCCAAAAATGAATAAATATGAACTCAGCAGTTGCTCAGGGTGAAAAAAATCAGGATTTTGAACCGATGGAAAGCAACATAGAAGTTTATCGTTCAACAACCATCAAGTTATTAGACAGTACTTTTCTCAATACCTTTATACTGTCAGATTTTGTTGAACTTGTAATTTTTTATGCTGACCAGGAGAAATTGACAATTGAGTTTCATCCCAGTCAGATACCTATTTTAGAAAAGTTGCTGAACAATCTTCGCAGCGTGACGGAACAACAAATTAATCAAAAGATAGAGACTTTGCAATGGGAATTGGAAGAAATGAAAAGCTGTGATAGTCAAATAAAAACGCCAGAATCTTTGCAAAACGGTAACGGTATTAAACAATAACATTTACTAGACAATTGTAAGACTTGCTGCAAGGGAACACATTAAAATAATTTCCTTATAAAAAAAATTTTAATGAAAACCCTGCAAGTCTTATTAAACTGCCCTTTCACTTCAATTAATAAAAAATACTCGACCATTAATATAATATTTGATTCAGAGTTAGATGCTGTATCTATAGCAGAGCAGCTTTATAATGTAGAACGCTTGGATAATATTTTATTTATTCAAAATATTGATTTAAGAGCTTTGAATTTAGCTGTTGCTTTAGCTCAAGTCAAAGCTCCCACTTTTAATGCTAGTTTAAAATGTTTGTTGCCATTTCCTAGAGAAGAAAGGGAATGTACCGATGAGGAAATACCTAAAATTTATGTCGCTTGTCTTAGTAGCTATAATGCTGGGTATTTACATGGTTTGTTGATTGATGCCACTCAGGAACCGGAAGATATAGAAGACGACATTAAATGGATGCTTTCATGGTCGCCAGTTGTAGACACTGAACCTTGCGAGGAATGGGCAATACACGATTATGAATGCTGGGAAGGAATAGAACTTAGCGAATACGAAGATATAAATCGTGTTTCTGAACTAGCGCAGCTGCTTGAAGAACACGGTAAAGCTTACGCAGTTTACTACCAACATTATGGCGAATATGCAACAGAACAAGACTTTAAAGACCGCTATTTAGGTGAATACGAAGACGAAAAAGATTTTGTTTATCAGATGTGGGAAGAATGTGGAATAATTCAACAGCTTGAAGAATTAAATATTCCTACATTCTACATTGATTGGAAAGCAATTGCACGAGACTGGTTTATAGATTCTTACTTCTCTATTGAAGTCGGGCTTAGAGAAACCTACGTTTTTAGTCGTTAGAAAAAGCAACGACTATATGCTAAAAGATAATATTTTAACAAAAACTATAATTATCTAAAAATAGCGTTGTTGTTTATAAATCATAGCTAACATTTTTTCTCTTCACTCCTTAAATTCGATAGAGTCTATTAGTAAAATTACAATTAAATTCATTAAAACATTAATAATTAATGCAGATTAATATGAAAAATTTACATAAAAGCACTATAGATGACACAAGTCTATCGACTATTTATAATGGATATCACAAGTTATAAAGAATATTTCCTTATTCTAGCGTTTTTAAAAAGGTCATATTTAATATGAGAACTCAAAAGTCGAAAGAGTGCATCTTGAAAATTTTAGACAAAATAGGTGAAAATTATATTAAAAAAAATCGGAGTATTCTTGAGCTATCAAATCAACAATTAATCTTGCCTAGATATTCTAAGCTTCTTCAAAATAATCGTTTTTTCTTTGGAATTTCTAAAATACAGCTTGATAGATTTAAGTTTCAGAGGCTATCTATTTTATTTATTTGTGAAAGTGAAGAAAAAGTTTTTGTATTGCCAGCAGAAGAGTTGTTATCCCATCTTAACTATAATCCTGCTCAAGATGGTAGTTGGAAGCTATCTATAGAACAACAATCAGATGACTTTTATTTGCTTATGCCTAGTCGTAATAATTCGATATGTATATCGCATTATCTTAATAATTATACATTGTTGAACTTAGGGATTAGACAAAAAGCCTTTACTATTCCTGAAGAAGTAACTGAATCTGAAAAATATTATGAAGGCACAACTACTAAGATTATAATTAATACATATGAACGCAATTATCAAGCACGTCAAAAGTGTTTAGAAAAACATGGTTTTGATTGCTGCATCTGTGATTTTAATTTTGAAAAAAATTATGGTGCTATTGGTAGAGGCTTCATGCACGTACATCATTTAATACCGTTATCTGAAATTAAAGAAGAATATGAACTCGATCCAATAAAAGACTTACGTCCTGTATGTCCTAATTGTCATGCTATGATTCATATGCGTAAACCTCCTTACACCCCTGAAGAGATATTATCTTTGTTTTAAATTTAAAGCAGAAAATCAACTTCAAAAACTAAAAATAAAACTAAAACAAGCATAACTTGATTTATCGAATCAAAAAGACCAGCAATTTTCTGTCTTCAATAGAATTACAGACGATTATCAAAGAACAATTAGCTCTGAATAAAGAATTGGGTTTAGTTGAAGAAGATACTCAAGTTGTAGATACGATTGAGTAAAACATACATAGGGAAAAATTATTCTATCTTGATAAGCACTGCTTAGGTTGCAAAAACAATCTAGGTGGTGCATATCATGGGTTATGTTTATCTTTTACATTTCTCGAATCCCATAGGTAATCCAAAGAATCCAAAAGGAACCGCTCAACATTATTTAGGCTATACCAGCAGAAGTTTAAAAAAGCGTTTAGAAGAACATAATAATGGAGTAGGGGCGAAGATTACTCGTGCTGTTGTACAGGATTACAAATACAAATTGCAACTGGTTCGCCACTGGTCAAAATGCAATCGCGAGTTAGAAAAGCAACTTAAACAGCGTCATAGTCCGGTTAGTTTGTGTCCCCTTTGTAAACCGATAAAAACTAATTAACAATTTGAAAAAATCAACCTTAATATAATGTGCTTCGCACTAAAAAAGGTGAATAAATAACTCTTTAATTGAATTATTAAAGGGTGCAGTAAACATCGAATACTATATCACTTCAATCATGCTTAACATCAAAAAGAATCGCCAACTCGGTCAACAAACATCTGCTCGTAAAGAAACAATTCAATACTACTACCGCGTTGCAGCCTTGTGGTATGAAACTAAATCCCAAGCCATTAATTTACTTGACTGGAAGCAACTTTGGTCAGAAGCGAGAGAAGAAGGAGAATTGCAGCAATTTCTGATTGCTCCAGGATACCGAAACGAAAATCAAAATCCCTATGCTGATGATGAAGGCGATCGCCGAGGTTATACACCACCCTCCTACGACATGAAAGCCTACTACGCTTGGCAGCACCAGCGTTTGACTGAAATCTTCGCATCTGGAATAGGGGATATATCTATGATTGATAAACAAAATCCCGACGAAAAGCAGCTTCAAAATATTCATAAGAATCTTCGGGATTACATAATTGAGCAATTGGATATCCTGCTTTTAGAACCAGAACATCAGCATCGGCTAGCTGAAATTAAATGTAACCTTACCTCAGATGAAATTGAAGAATGGATAGAACTCGATTCAGAAGATTATTTAAGTCCCGAAGAACAAGAATATCGCAATGAACTCCGGGTGAAAATAATCTACGCTTTGAGTGAATTACTGATAGTGCTTAACAAAGAACGAATGAATAAGCGTAACGAGATGAAGCGACTAGAACAACAAGAAGACTTTGAACTGGTTAACCTCAAGCACGCTGAAACCTTAATGGCACGCAATACGGTATCTCAAGAACTGAGTGATATTGATTTAAGAAGAATAGTTAGTTCTCGTACTAGTAAGCTTGAAGAAGCCAAGGCTTGGGCTCAAGAACATGGTTACGATTGGGAGGGTAACGATAGCGACATTGAAAATGTTTCTGTAGTTAACGAAAGGTTGGAAGAATGTTGTTCTAATTAGAAAAATAATAATAAAGCTGGGTTACTTTATGACTCAGCTTTATTTTTTTCAAGAAAATAAGATTTGTTTTAGTTTTATAGTTGGGGATGAATATGAAAACTCCTATTTGTGCAAACTTTATTTTACAAAGTACTGATAGTAATGACAAAATTTTTATTGTTACTACAATAGAAGAAGTTAAAGCCATAATAGAAGTACAAGATGGAGTAGAAAATTTATTAGGAGTACTAGAATTAACAATCGAGCAAGGAGATGTAATAGCTAAAATATTACGAGTTGGTTATAAAGAGAAGCCGATAAAAATTAAGCTATGCACTCTTTAGATTAGCAATGCTAAGGGCAAAAAAGATTAGTAACCGTTCACGGGATTTCGATACGCTACCGAAGAAAATAAGTACCGCTTAGATGTTAGATTAAAAGGCATTGCCCAAAAATAACGTTTTCAATATCATGATTTGAAAAAATTTTGTAACCACTTTTACGCAACACGTTCCCAACGAATAAGTTACATTTTAGTTATTTTGTTGAAAGGTAGTAATCCGGTTGGTGTGAGGAGAAAGTTTTTTAGAGGATGTTTGAAAAGTATCCGGCGCTTTATTACCGCTACTACATAAGCAAAACCCGCAGTAAGGCGGGTTTAAAATCAATCAGTCCACGCAGGTGGACATTGTTTGTGTAGCTGCGACTTATAGCCGCCAAGTAAAGTATATAATCTGACTTAAGGAAAGATTTTTGATAAATCTAATGTTAATTCTGGGAAATAAGGTAAATTAACTGATTCGTTGGGAAGATAAATAATTTTATGACGATAATTAAATTTACCTTGTGAATCTTGTAATGGTTCGCGATGAGTTTCTAAACAATTTTCAATTAAATTGAATATCCAGTAATCGGAAATAGCTGCTTGAGCATAAAGCGGTAATTTAACTTCTCGGTCGTATTTTAATGAAGAATCAGCGATTTCAATTAAAAGTAATACATTTTGGGGAGTAGGATGAGAACTGAGATAATCATCATCTTTATTTTGAAGAATTGCTACGTCCGGTTCGGGTTCGCTATCTGGATTTATACAAATCGGGTCTTGACTTTGTAAGGTAGCGTGGTTTGCAATTAATATTGATAGCTCTCTGATAAGTCGTCTGTTAAAAGTTGAATGTAGTTTACCTTTCGCTACCATTGGAATGATTTCTCCCCTAATTAGCTCAACTCGATCGTCTTCATTAAAAAATCCGAGTTCTGCTAAACGGTTGTATTCATCTATGGTAAAGCGTTTAGCCGTAATTATGGTCATAGCTTTTAGAGGTGGAATTATATTTGAATTTTAGCTGCTTCACATCAAACTCGAATTATCGAAAAATAGCGATCGCAATTAAGATCAATTACAGCTTCATATTAGGTTTAAGGTACATTTGTACTTTTAACATCAACTACAAATATTTGATATCAAAGTAAAGTGACGTAAAAAAAATTATCATTTTACTCAAATAAAAATATTTGATGTAATTTTGAAGGAGGAAATTTGATCTTGTAAAGTTTCCTTACTAATATTCTTTAAAACTGCATAAGTTCATTTTACTTCCACCCATATTATTTTAGGGAAGATACGATAAATAAAATCTTATCTAAAGTATCTGTCTTAAGATAGATTTATTCTTTTGAATCTCTCTTGGTATCTTTTGATAAAGAATAACAATTTAATAAAATAAATAATTATGATTCTTCATTTATGGAAAGTATAATAATTGCTTGAATAACTACTAGCAATTCAAAAAAACCGTTCCATAACAACCAGATTGTAAAGAAGTAAAAGCTAAAACTAAAGTTTTTTCTGCGATTATATTTTATTAACTTTGTCATTAACTTTGCTAAGTAGGGCTTGCTGAAAAACGAGATATGGAATGATGTGGGATAATAAAAGAACCAACTTTGAGCGCAATTTAGCAGTCGTCATCGGCATTGATCGATATGACAGCAGAGGAATTCACGACCTGCAAACAGCTGTCAGCGATGCGATCGCCATTGCGAACCTACTTCGAGATGAATATGGTTACAAAGACGAGCACATTGTCCGTCTGTTCTCTCCTAAAGACGATAAATATCCTCCAGCTACACTTGAACAACCGTTCTCTCCTGAAGGCGATAAATATCCTCCAGCTACACTTGAACAACTCCGGCTATTACTCACTGAAACCCTTCCAAATAAACTTAAACCAACTTCGGCGGATCGTTTGCTCTTTTACTTTGCAGGTCATGGCATTTCTCGCAACAGTCAGGATGGTCCCGCAGGCTATCTGGTTCCTCAGACGGCTGAACAGGGGAATCAGGATTCTTTCCTTTCAATGCGCGAATTGCATGACGCACTGAGCAAGCTTGAGTGCCACCACCTGCTGATCATTTTGGACTGTTGCTTTGCAGGTACATTTCGCTGGGCAAGCAGCCGAAAGTTAATGCCAATTCTAAAGACAGTTCACAAGGAACACTACGATCGCTTCATCCGCTATCCGGCTTGGCAAATAATCACGTCTGCTGCTCACGATCAACAGGCAATGGATTTTTGCGTAGACCAGCGTAGCAGTGCAAAGGAAGATACAAAACACTCTCCGTTTGCGCTCGCGCTGATTGAAGGACTACGGGACAATAAAGCAGATATCATTCAAGATCAAGTCATTACTGCCCACGAACTTTATTTTTATGTAAATAGGCGAGTTAACAAATTATCGAGCGAAATGCAAACGGCTGGAATCTATCCTATGCGGTTAGAATATGACAAGGGCGAATACATTTTTACCCGACCGGGCTTCAAGCGGGATTATTTAACACAAGCACCACCACTTAATGAAGATAATAATCCCTATCGGGGACTCAAAGCTTTTGAAGAAAAGCATTCACGCTTTTTCTCTGGGAGAAAGGCATTAGTGGAAGACCTATCGGGTCATCTTACCAATTCTCACTATCCCCTCACGGTTGTTTTAGGTGCGTCAGGTACTGGTAAGTCAAGTTTAGTACAAGCTGGACTGCTGCCTTATCTCCGGCAAAAGCAGGACAAAGAGCAGCCAGCACAATGTTGGTACATCCTCGATCCCATGCGCCCCGGCAAATCTCCCTTTAAAGAGTTAGCTAGAGCCTTTTTACCCGTTGCTAATAATAAACTAATCGATCAATTGGATCAAGTCAGTTTTTTGGATAAAATATTTGCTGAAATTCTTGATCCCAATAGCAAACAAGAGCAAAAAGCTGCCAATCTAAACCCAACTCAATCTGATATTCTAAAACGAGGCTTAGGCGATGAAGCTTTTGATGTATATAAACTGGCAGACTGTTGGAATAATGGTACTCCTGAAGCTAAATTGTTACTGGTGGTAGACTATTTCAATCAGTTACAGGGGTTTTGTCACCAGCCCCAAGAGCAAGCACAACTCTCTAGCCTTTATAGTGAAATTAACAATATTCTCAATCAACTTACTCAAGCGCTTCAGCAGAAGCTTGAATACTTCACTGATTTGATGGCAAGATGGAGTCAAGAGAATCCCAATACTAAGCTCTTGCTCGTCATCGATCAATTTGAAGAACTCATTACTATGAGCCAGGACAAGCGCGGGAGTGAAGAACAGAGTAATTCGCAGGAGCAGAATGAGCACAAGGAGCGGCAACGGTTCTTATCCCGTTTGAAGCTAACTTTGAAACAATATCCTCAGCAATTGCACATTGTACTGACGTTACGTTCTGATTTTGAGCCTTGGTTCCTCAACTCAAAATTGAAGAAGTACTGGAAGAATGCTCGGTTTCCGGTACGGGCAATGAACTCCGATGAGTTGCGGGATGCAATTGAGGGGCCAGCTTTAAAGCAAGCGTTGTATTTTGAGCCACCAGAATTGGTGGGCAAGTTGATTGATGAAGTGGGGCAGATGCCGGGAGGATTGGCATTGCTCTCATTTACGTTGAGCGAACTTTACATCAAATTGCACGAGCGTTGGACGAAGGATAATGCAACCGATCGCGCTTTGCGAATTAAAGACTATGAGGCACTCGGCGAAGTTGCAGGAGCGCTGACTCGTCGCGCAACAGAAGAGTATGACAACCTTGTTAAAAATAAAAAGTTTGGCAAAGCATTAGGTAAGGCATACCAAGCAACAATGCGACGGGTGATGCTGCGGATGGTGGCGATTGAAGGGGGAGGAGTTGCACGGCGACGGGTGCTAACATCTGAGTTAGAATATTCAGATCCAAAAGAAAATAAGCGTGTGGAGTATGTAATTGAGCAGCTTGTCAACGTTCGCCTCTTAGTGAAAGGACATGAAGATAAAGCACAATATGTAGAACCAGCCCATGATTTATTAATCCAAGGATGGGGTTTATTACAGGAATGGATCAAGGATGAGCAAGAAAATTTAGTGCTTCAAAACCGTCTGGCTGCACCTACACTTGATTGGAACAATGCTAAAGACTCTGCTGAAAACCCCGAGCAATTTCTGTGGAAACAAGACCCTCGTATTGAATTGTTGGAAAAAATAGCTGAATCTAAAAATAATTGGCTCAATAAATTAGAAGCAGAGTTTGTTCAGGCTTGTGTACAGCACCGCGATAGAGAATCAAGAGATAAATTAGAAAAAGAGATCGAGCTTTATACTGAACTATCACAAAGGCTGTTTACTGCAAATGATCGGCTTGATGCAATAGCTAAGATGATTGAAGCTGGAAAACGTTTGCAGGAAGGTCTGAAAATTACTGCTCATAAACGACTAAATTTTATAATTAAATTTAATCAATTATTAAGTGAATTAGGAGAGCTTAACAGCATTGATATAGGAGAGCCAGTAATCAATTGTAGCTTTAATCAAAAAAAACAAGTCATTGCTACTGTATCTGGTCCAATTAATGAGAATTTGCGCCTTTGGGATTGGAAGGGAAATCGAATAAAAGTTGAGAACAAAGAAGAGAGCATTTACGATTTAGCTTTTAGCCCAGATGGGAACATTCTTGTTACTGGTGGAGAGGATGGAATAATTAGATTCTATAGAAGAGACTTGCAGGGTCACTATTCCTTAGATAGCACTATAGATAATGCAAAAAAACATAGCTATCAAGTTATTTATGTAGACTTTAGTCCAAATGAAAATGAAAAACTTTTGGTTTCTGTTGGCATTGATAGAAATATAAATTTTTGGGACTGGGACGGTCATTTTGTGATGACGCTAACTACGCATCACTGTCCTGTAGGACAAATAGCTTTCAGCCCAAAGGACAAACTGATTGCTTTTACTGATGATGATGATAACAAAAAGAATGTTATAAAAATCTGGGAATATCAAGATAGAAAGAAGCTTCTCGAAATTGATACAAGGCACAATGGTGAAATTTCAGCAATTGCTTTTAGTCCTGATGGCGAAACTTTAGTTTCAGGCGATTCGAGTGGGAGCCTTTTAACTTGGCCCATCAGAAAAGATTTGAACGAACCTCAGTTCCTTATGTATGGTGAAGATGAATCAAGCGTAAGCGATATTGCTTTCAGCCCTGATGGCAAGATAGTGGCATCATCTCATGTTAATGGCATTATTAATCTTTGGGATACTTCGTGCATCACTTTCTCTAAAAACTTACAGAAATTATATAACTTAGCAGGGCATAAAAATAGAATCAGTAAGATTAGCTTCATATTAAATAATCTCGAATTACTTTCTAGTAGCTATGACAAAACAGTTAAATTTTGGTCTTTTCAAGACAGATTTAAAGGATACTCAGGAACTAGAGTTCAGCAAATTAGTTTTAGCGCAGATAACCGAATCGTAACTACCATAGATGAGGACGGAAATTTAAAGCTTTGGAGTTCCAACGGAGAATTAGAAAAAGAATTCAACGATGATCAAAGTAAGATTTGCAATGCTCAATTAAGCCATGACAATGAAATTATTGTGGCAATAGGAAACCATGGGGAAATTAAGCTGTATAGCAAAGGTGGGGAAATAATGTATAGTCCTACTGGTAAATATGAACAGCCAATTAGCCTCCTTAGTCGTAGCCCTAAAGAAGACATCTTTATAACAATAAGCAACGATACTACTATAGATCTTTGGAGGCTAAATAGAGATTCTTTGAATATAGAGTTATTGAATATATTAACTGTGTATCATGAGCAAATTACGGCAATTACTTTCAGTGGTGATGGTATGTTTTTTGCTTCAGGTAGTGCTGACGGCACAGTTAAAGTTTGGAATCTTGATGGTAATCAACCATCTAAAACAATCTCTTTTGTTGGAGGTAGTATTGTCCATCTAAGTTTAAGCAAAGATGGCAGTATGATTTGCGTAGTTGATAATAAACATGAAATCAAACTTTATAATCGTAGTAATGATATCATACATCTTAAAGGTAGAGAGAATAAAGAGAAAATTTCTGCTTTAACATTTTACGACGAAGATAAACTAATTGTTTCAGTTAATAAATCTGGTTACATAGATATCTGGAGTATCGATGCTACTTATCGACCAGGGATCAAAGCATTGGATGAACAAGCATTGGATAAAAAAATTGAGGCTGCTGCTTTTAGTTCCAATGGGGAAGAAATCGCTATGGCTACTTGTTTAAGTGAAAAACTTTATAGCTATAGAAGAATACAAATTTTGAATTTAAATCTAAACTTACTGATAGAAACTGCTCGTAAGCGCATTCGGAATTACTTAGAATATAAAAATTGGACAAGTCAGCTGTAAGTCAGCTATTTATTAGGGTTTTCACCTTAAAATGTACCCAATCTACTAGAGCGAAGTTCTATTCCTTATAAAATATAGCAATCCGGAATCATTGGTGAGAAAATACTGATACAAGGTATAAGTAAATTTTGCGTTTCTTAAGAATCATTTAGGATTGCCATATCAAAAAAACTGGAAAGACTATGACCTACAGGGGCGCGGGTCGATGTGGGAACTGACTTACTGAGACCCGGTCAATGTCAGGGGTTAGAAGTCCTATATGAAATTAAGTATGCTGGTGGAAATGAGTGGTAATCCCATCTAACGCATGTCCAACTGGTGGACGCTGATATCCTTGTTTTCCCATCTGTGGGGAACGTGCCGCGGAAAGCCGCCAGTGCAAACAGATCTTTATTTGTTCTATCAGCCCCTAAGCTCCAGCCGTCTGCTTTACGCTTGTAACCCTCTCCCTCCAACATTACCTCGGCATATTTTGTTACAACTTTAAAGTCTAGCTTGGGGTAACAGTCGTCTAGATAGTTCTTGATTTTTTGAAGCACCACCGTTGTGTCCTGTGACTCATCGAATTTGTTTTTAACAAATTTAGCTAATTCTTCAGAAGAAATATTAGTTCTACGAGCGTGCGCAAGTAAAGTCTCCGTAGCCTTGATTTGTTCGTCTGAGACTGCATTTTTATACGATATCAAGTCTGATGCAGTTTCCGGCGAGAAGATGTTTCCCAAGCCAGTTGTAGCAACCAGAACCCTAGGACTATCAAGTCCACGGGTGCTTTCAATTAGGTTACCTATTCTTGCAATCTTCTTACCAATGTTGCTCAAGATTGGCAGAGGATTCTTAATAGGACCTCTTGCAACCTTGTTCTCACCCGAGGATATGTATTGAACCAGTTGCAGACCCGATGTAGAAGTGCGTTCCGATGGTATCCGCGTCCCAGTGCATTGTGGAAATTTGGATTCCACTGGAAGACTGGACAGATGGAATTTAAAGTCACCTCCCGTCAAATTACCCAGTGAAACCTTATCCTTGCGGTCTATGCTTACTTGCCAACCGTTACTGTACGTGGCGCTCATTTTTCGCTCATGGCAAGGTGGAATGTATACGTAGCGAGAATACTTTGCCTCCCCAGGCGCATAGAGAAATACTATCGCTTCGTATTGAGTATCGTTGACCAATTTCAGCTTGCCATACTGTAGGGGTCTTTGGCTAAGATTGTCCAATCCTAAACTTACAAGAGTTTCAGGTGTGGCAATTCCATTAACTGGTAACCTGTTTGCTGCTTGGTAAGATTTGAGTTTTCTTAAGGTTTCCGACCCAAAGATCCCATCAACCGCAATACCTCCTAATTTTGATTGCAATGTTGCTATACCTGAACCTCTATCTCCATAACTAAAGGTTTTATGTACAGTCTCAGCTTGAGCAGCTGTCCCTGCGACTACTCCGGCTGTAATACAAGCTACCGCGATCGCAATAGACTTCACTACATTGAGTACTCTGTGTTTTATATTCACAAAAGCCCTGAGCTTAGAAGGTGGATTTAAGTCTTCGTGGCGAATATCAATTTGGGTATCAGCTAATTTTTTCATGAAAAATACATCCTTATAAAAATATGGAAGAATAGCAACACTTATCCAACTTAGCCTTTAGTAGAAGCGAAATTAGGAAATTGAAAAATGGTAAGGCTTAATATATTTACTCGTCTTACCTTTCAATCAAGTCATACCACTAACTATTAGGTAATAACTCCAAAAAAACTTTCAAAAATTAGGCTCTCTTTTATAAACTCACTTAAAATAAAGTCATTATATAGATAAGACTTTCAAGCTTAATTTAGTTTTTTTTTCTAACAGTACTAACATTCTTAAGTTGATATGAGTTAATAAGCTAGAAATAATTATGTGCTTATGCAGTTTAAAAACTCGCTCAACCGACATTTAACTTTTTGTCTAAAACTGGTCTTATAGCACCCCCTATTTGATTTTTGAACTACACGTAGGTGCGGCATAGCCACACAAAGCGTTGATACTAAAATATTAGCAAGTTGGTTTATAACTTAAATAAGATTGCTATGAGTTTAGTTAGCTGCACCCATTTATTCAACACCATAGAATTATACATTAAATAATTATCAAATTTACCAACTGTGAGTAAAAAAAAGTAAATTTCTCTCTTTATATAGAGAATTTTAAATTGTTAAATTAATATATTGGGTGCCAACCGTATTAACTTATGCAGTTATTCAGCAAAACTGTAATAAAACTTTGTACAGTCCCTTTATTTCACTGTAAATTGCCTTAATTTTTAATTTGGAAAAGAGAGATGAATAATACTTTATCGTCAAAAAAATGTTTTAATATTTAGGAACTGCATCTGTAGAAGAGATGCTAGTACAGCAATGCTCTTTTACGTTCATAAAACTACTAAAGTTGTCAAGGACACAAATGGCTGAAGAAACTAATCAAGCACCGAATTTGTATGCATTGTTAATTGGCATTGATTGCTATATGCCTAATAGATTACCCGATGGCAGTTGCTACGGTCACCTTGGGGGATGTGTACGGGATATCAATCATGTAGAAGCTTTTTTAAAAGACACAAGGAAAGTCCCAGAAACTCAGATTTTGAAGCTGACTGCTTCTGTCAATCCTGAAAATCCAAATCAAGAACAGCCTGTGGAGCCTCCAGAAAAACTGCCCACTCGCAAAAATATAGTAGATAGTTTTAGAAAGTTAGGTGAAATGGCACCACCTAAATCACAAGTTTACATTCAATACTCTGGACATGGTGGGCGAGCAAAGACACACTATCGAGATATCAAAGGAGATGATGGAATTGATGAAGGACTGGTACCTACCGATATTGGTACTTCAGAAGGACAGTACCTCCGCGACCTTGAACTTGCTAAACTCTTGAAAGAATTGGTAGATAAAGAACTAATTGTTACATTAGTACTAGACTGTTGCCATTCGGGAGGGGCAACACGAGGAGATGTACAAATTCGTGGCATGAATGTGGTGGATGATAAACCCCTTCAATCAACGTCTGAACCTGTTGCTAAACCAGATGTTCTGGTTGCAAATTGGAAGGCGCTGACTGAACAAGGAACTCGCGGATTGAAAGCAGTGGGGCTACCAGAAACGAAAGATTATCTGGTTTTGGCAGCGTGTCGTCAGAATGAGGTGGCCTTTGAGTATGCTTTTAATCGGGAAACTAAAGAGCGTAACGGGGCGCTCACATATTGGCTCTTGGATACCTTAAGACAGCAAAACCCTGGGCAAACATATAAAGATTTGTTTGAGCGCATTAACGCCAAAATTCACAGCCAATTTCCTTCACAAACCCCGATACTAATAGGTGAAGTTAATCGTGAGATTTTTGGCAGTGACCTTGCTGAAACTGTATATGCGGTTCCTATTTTGAAGGTTGAGCAAAATGCACAAACAGGCGAAATGCAGGCTAAGCTGGCTGTTGGTCAGGTAAATGGTCTTGGCAAAGGGGCAGAGTTTGCTATTTACCCTCTTAGCACAACTGATTTCACCAAAAAAGAAAATCGAGTTGCGATTGCCAGAATCCTTCAACGGGGTGCAACTGAATCACTATGCAAACTTGAACCGATAGAGGGCAAAGAGTTTAAGGTTGAAGATGGAGATCAAGCTGTTCTAATTTCTCCATCCATTAATCTTGTTCGCAAAGTTTCTCTTGTATATCAACAAGAAGCAACAATAGCAGAGCAAACTCAACCTGTACTACCATTTAACAAACTCTTACCAGAAATTTATCAACAGCAAGCAAAGGCTTTGGAGGCAATCAAAAAAGCTCTACCAGGAAATGGCTGGGTGGAATTAGCAGAAGAAAAAGTAGCAGAGGATGACGATGAGGGAGTTGCATATCAAGTTGCTCTCAATAATAACGGAGAGTATGAAATATGCGATCGCACTGGTCATCGATTTGAAAATATCACTCCCGTAAAACTAAGCAGATCGGATGCTGCTGTCACAGTAGTAAAACGATTGGTTCATCTAACAAAATATCATGCTACAGCAGAGTTAGATAATATGGATAAGACCTCACCTCTAGCAGATAAGCTAGTTATTAGCTGGCTAGGAACATCAGATGATTATCAGCCAGGGGATAAAATTCCACCTAGATCTCAGTTGCAACAATTTACCGATCCCAGTAGCCCAACGGTAAAAATTGGCGAATATGTATTTCTGTCAATTCATAACAATTCCTCACAAGATTTCAATGTTGCTATCCTAGATATTGCCTCTGACTGGTCAATCGAGCAGATATACCCAGGTAAGGGACTCAATTTGGAGACAATTGAGGCAGGTAGAAAAGAAGTGGTGCCTATTCCAGCAGGTTCAGCAGGAGAAGATATTGTGAAAGTATTTGCTACAGTTGGTTCAGCTAACTTTCGTTGGTTAGAACTGCCATCACTTGACGAAGAGCTTAAGCCCAAAGGATTAGCTCGATCCGGTAATCCCTTAGATACTTTACTTGCTGCCATTGATGAGGAGCATCCACCAACTAGAAAATTATCTGTAGCAGCATCTCCCAGCCGTGAGTGGACAACAAAACAGATTAGCTTGCTCGTCAAGGCGTAAACAGATATTTAAATCGGTTTGCGTTAAGGAAACTACTGGAACTTCCGCGATTAACTCAAACCGCACCGGGTTAGCTTGTCTGAGAGCGTATTTATTAGTCCATTTATACCACTGGTTAGCGTTGGGATATTCGATATTCACCTTTTCCGTCGTCGGTATTATCTTTGTAATAGGGAGGTTCGTAACCACCTTTACGCAATACGTTACCGCCGAATAGGTTGCATTTCCAGCGGTTAACCAAGTAATTAAACTTGACATCGGTAGGAACGTTATGTTTGGGGTCGTTATTGATCCAAGGTTGGGGAACGCCGTAATATAATGTAATATCTCCAGTACAAAGTGCGATCGCAGCATTAACTATGTCTTGAGGTGTTGCAACTATGCTTCCAGGTACATTCGTTTTACGAAGCGCTTTATCTAATAGTTTGGCGGCATTTGCGTCAACTTTTCCAGTTACAGGAAGCAAGTTATTTTGCTGAAATACATCCGCAACTTCAACCGGATAGTGTAGGCAAGATAGTTGCGGTTGACATTGTTACAGGTGAATGGGAAATAGATTTTGATGAGATTTCAGCTTCTACTTGACTTGAAAAACGTTACCCAAATGCACAGATTTGGATTGTACGAGTTGGCTCTCGGTATGTTCGTCGATTTGGCGCAAGTCGTAGTCGAAAAGTAAAAACGGTATGATTATTGGAAAAGTTAATGCAGACTATGAGCCAATTATTCGTGTTGCAATTCACGATTATAATGGTAAAAAATAATATTTAAGTTGAAAAAGTAAAAATTAAATATAGAGCAAGTCGGGTTGAAAAATAACGGTGAGAAATATGACAAATCAAACCGAACAAAACTCAACTGCTCGAATTCGCGCTCTCAATGATAAATTCCGTCAAACATTCGATATAAAACTTGGAAAAGTAATCATTACGCAGGGAGTCGGTTGTTTAAATACAAATCAGCTACAAAGATTACTTCAAGCAGTAAAGCAATTTAACGATTTCAATGAAAATAACGACCCTTGGAAAGAACATGATATGGGTAAAATAGAGTTATTTAATGAAAAGTTTTTCTTTAAAATAGATTATTTTGACCGTAAAAATTACTCACAAGGTATTGGTTCGGAAGAACCTGCGAATGTTGACAAAACATTTAGAGTAATGACGATTATGCTTGTAAGCGAATACTAGTTTACTAAAAGACGCTTATGAAAAATTACCATAAGCGTCTTTTAATTTGGAGTATGAAAAATCAAAAATCTATCTGATCAGAATCTTGATTATTTCTACTTTCCTCAATCATTTGATTAAATTCTTCGGAATTGACAAGTTTATCAGTTTCTTCGTTTTCTTTATCTCGTTCTTCCATTTTTTTTAAATCATCACTAGTTGGATAATATAGTTGATCAACATCAAGCTTTCCTTCTGCCAACAATTCTCCCGATGTCTTATCTTGATAACGATTACGAATCGAAATGTATTCTTTCTTTTGAGTCATTTGTAAAAATCCTCTTTTTTTATTTTTTCACACGCTAAGTTTAATTTAAACAAAAAAATACTAATCTGAATCAAAAGATAATTAGTAATTATTTTCCATATTGTTATCTGCTTTTATCGATTGATTTCCAGCTACTCTCGCGTAAATAGAAGGTGCTATTTGTTGGAAATGTTGTACATCTACTTCACTTAATCCATTAGCTGCAATTTCTTCAGCAATATCACCAATCGGTAATGCTTGATACTCCCCATCAAAATATTTAACTCGCATTTTGGGGCTAGATGAACCATTAGTCCACAAAGTAATTTCCTGCGTCTGCGGATTCCAGCTTACTGTATTTAACTTACCTTCTACCGTTGTTTTATCCTGAGTTGAAAGAAAAGCATGAATAATTGGCGCTATTTCCAATGTACGATTAGCTTGAATTTGTTGCGCTAACAAAAATTTCTCCTTGGAAGATTCACTTTGTTGATTTTGATTCCACGATTCTGGATACTCTACCGTATTCGCATCAATTATCACTTTTGCTGCTGAAGGTGGAGAAGCAATAATATTACCTTTGACGGTGTAACCCTGTACCGGAATATTATGAGCTTTTAATACTGCTGTCAGTTTCTCGAATGACTCAGGTTTCAATTCTCCTAATCTTTTGTCTTTAATCATTGCAACCCCAACATCCGGTTTTTGAGGATTTCTACTCGGTTGGACGGAAATAGTCACAGTAGCCTGGTAATTTTGTTTACTCCAATCCACATCAGCGAAAGCTCCCGATTTTAACTTATTTACCTCAATAGAATTACCTACTGGTGTAGTAATAGTTACCCCAGTACTTGCTTCGCTGGTTATCGTAGCTTTGGCGATCGCCCCTACAATCATTTGAGCATCCGAGGGTGAGAGCATTCCTAATTTTTTACCTTCTGCTAGCAACCAACGTCCCTGTGATGATGGATCAATATAGCTGGGGGCTAGTTCAATTTGTATCGGGACTTTCTCTCCTTTCCAAACCTTTCCTTGGTGTTCGGAAGCATATCTATGAGTACCAACAACTGTAAGTTCGGTAAACTGGAGTTGATTAAGCTGCTCTTTAATCTCTTCTCCAAAAATAGCAAAAACGGCACCAGCGCGTTTATTAATATCGTATTCTTCTTTTACTCGTTTAGTTGATAGATTCCACATCGCTGCTGCTATAGCTAAACGTTCTTTTTCTGGAATATTTTCTCTACTTTTGGCAGCATATTCATAAGCTAATTTAAAAGCTGCTTTCTCATGAGAAGGATTTAGAGCAGGATTGATATTAATATCGAGCTTACCAAGTTCAATCCAATTATTTTTGTTTTTCTGGTGCAGTATTTGAAAAGCATCTTTATTTTTAATTACAGAAGCTTCCGTTAACAATCCTAACTGTTTTTTTGCTGGAACAACCTGTCCACGTTTATTAATTGCAGTTTCTCCCGGTATCACAGCAAAGGCTTTATATTGATTATTTTCTTTAAGTAGAGAAACCTGCATTTGTGACAGCGAATAAGCTTGAGGATGCTTGGTATCTTTTTGATTCAATCGAATTTCTATTTGATTTCCTTTACGAGATTTCGCAACCATTCTTAAATTAGGTTGATGTCGATTTGCTTCTACTTCCTGTTTAATATCGTGTGCTGCTCGAATTAACCTTTCATATTTTTGCTTAATATTTGCCGCGATTTCAAGCTGTGAAGAATTAAAATCAATATCTCGAAATAAATCTCTAAATTGAGATAGTGGACGAGGGGTAAGAGCATTACTTTCAAAATGTTGATTAGTTTCTTGAACTAATAAATCAAGCGCGGTATGTAAATTGCTTCTAATAGGTTTATCCAAATAAGCCCATTTTTCATTGCGGTCTTCAAGAGCATAAACTTGAGGATAAGCACATAATTGGGTGCATAATTTTATTACTTCCTGGTTGCTACGCAATGCACTTTTACCGCTTTGTCCCTCAATCTTCAACTGTTGGTCAATTATTCCAGATAAATGATGAAATAGCTGCTTTACTTTTGCTAACCCTTCGGTAACTTCGTCAGGTGTTAAGGTATTCTTTAATTCTGGTTCCTGCACTGGAATCAAGTAATCTTGAAAAGCATTTTTTGTACCTTGGTTTTCAGATGTAAGCTGATGATTATATTCGCTAAAATCATTTAATAGCTCTCGTAAATGTTCTGCTTCTTTGGGTAAATTATAAGAAGCACATCGAGCAAGGTTAGCTGATAAATTAGCTAAAAATGTTCTTTGTTCGTTGTCAGGGACTTGACTACACTCCGATTCAATTGCAATTGCTTTCATCGCTAAATTAGCCACAATCCCAATATTGTCATTCGCAGCTTCTAAAGCTATTTTCTCAAAACTTCCACAGTAAGCTGCTTTTTGAGGTAAAACACTTTCTGGATAACGGTTTTCCGGTTGAGTCTTGAACTCAATTTCTTGTGTGGTGTTGGGAAAATTTTCAGCTAATGCGGTTAAAGGTTTATCACCGTCGCAGTCACTATTTAAAGCCGCTGCTGTGCGATGATTGAGTTTAATACTACCGGGATTCACTTCTTCTCCTTCTAATAGACGATTTGTTAGAACAGCCATGACGTTTGTATTACCAACTGGGGGACGGTGATATAAAACTTTCGCACCGTCGGGTTTAGTGCGATCGCAAATCTCCCAATCTTTCAAACGGTTGCAGGTCATCAGCATCGAAGACTGAAATCTGATAACTCTTCCGGTAGCGCAATCCCGATATTGTTCTTGAAGATGTTCTGACAGAAAATTGATAACCTTTGGTGTTTCGATAATTTGCAGATGTCCTTCCAAATCAGCTTTGAGAAGCTGGTACATTAATTCAGTGTCTTTATCTCCAAAAGCTTCGTTAATTACATTTCCGAAATCATCCAAATCGAAATCATGGATTAACTTAGTCCTGCTTTCTCTTTTAAAATCACCTTCTAGCCTTCTTTCCACCGTTTGAATGTAATCCAGTGCAACCTTACGCGGGTCGTTAGCAATGCTATCTAATTCGACCAAACGCTGTTGTATTCTGGGTAAAGCATCATTTTCTGCACCCTTGGGTAATCCTACCCAATATTGAGCGCCCGTTGCAGCTTCTACCGTGCGGGCATTTTCGCGATTACCAATACCAATTGTGAGAGTATATTCTCCTGGTTGAACTTCTGTTTGTCGATTAATTCTTATCCCAGTTTTCTCATCGTAGAGTTTATTTTTACGTCCTTTACCAAGTTGAGATTTAGAAAGCACTAAGTCATAACCGCTTCCCACATCAGAAAGATTAACTGGTGCTAATGTCCCTTTGATTGTTTGATTTGCGTTAATTCCCTCCTGAGATTTAATAATTCCTCTTACCTGGAACTGAGTAGAAGTAATATTACCTAACTGTTCGTGTAATTTATGGTCAATTCGTCCATCTCCATCCCCCACAAGTAACAAAGCCTGTTCTTTTGGTAAAACTCCCCCACACTCTCCAGTTTCATCATCTACAACTAACACTTTAATATCTTCGACTTCAGCAAAATACTCGCATTCGCCAAATAGTAAAGAACCATATGCAGCACCGAAATGTGGCTCATCAAAAATTTGTAACCGTAATCCCGATTTATCGGAAAAATATAGTCGGTCTTTTTTAGAAAACTGAAGATATTTATCTTGATGTTTCGTCAAATCATCCTCAGTTGAAATTCCAGGATAAACAATGCCGATACTCCACTTAACATCATTACCATAAAGATATTCAGCAGCAGTATTCTCTAAAGTCTCAATTAAAGGTTTACCATCAACTTCGATAGGTTTACCTGTTTTGGTACAGAAATATTCTAGAGCGATTGACATTAGCTCAACCTCTACGTGCTTCTCTCTTTCCCCCCACACCCCTATGGTTCTATGTAAGCAAACAATAAAGTCGTAAACTGTCAGGCATCCAGAAGATTTGATATTACGTTGACATTTACAAAGAACGAAAAAATAAAGTTGTAAACTGTGTGGTTGTAAAACTGCCCTTTAGCAAGAAACTACAAACAATAAAATTCTAAACTGTCACATTGCTTGTTAGTTCAAAGCACTCAGAGGTTTTACTAAAAAACAGTTGATAAGTCTCAAAAGTTATAGTTCAAGATTCTTTCTCCAAATCAAATTTTGATTCCTATGTGTGACAGTTGGTTTATAACTTTACGTCCTAGTTTACGAGTTTACGTTTGGGTTTAGAACTTAATTGTTTACGTTCATTCTACGAACTTACGCTTTGTCGGCGGAGTCGCCCAAATAACACAATGTCCTGACTTCGCTTTACGTCCGTACTGAGATAAAATCACACCTAACCTTTGAGCATCTTTGACGCATTCCCCATTTTCCAGATAACCTCGATTCCAATCAATCAAATTCCTGGCAAACTTCCCTTCTCTAGACATCGCCCATTTCATTGCTTCCAACTCATCCCATGTCAAAGTACTTGACTGCACCTTTGTATATCCACCACTCAACATTCCTGCAATCCAGGGAGGCGTTAAAATTCCCATGATTGCTCCAACTCCCAGGGTGAAAAATAATAATAAACCTGCTGGAAGTACAGAAGTTAAAAGTTTTCTGCTTTCAGTAAACTGTGCTTTACGAATTAGAGCATGAGCAGCTCTATCGATAGCAACTTTCTGACGCTCAACTGCAACTTTTTCCACTTCTTGCAAGTTGCGAACCAAATCTTGATTCCAAGTCTCAAACATCAGTTGCAGAACTTCCGGCGCATCTTTCAACATTACTTCTAATTGTCCGGTAGCTACCAAAATCAGAAATAAGGGGTCATCTTGGGATAAACCGCAACTCACAGCAAAACTCAATACCTGCTTTTTAAACCCTTCGCTTTTACCTTTCAAAGCTTCAGCCAGAAACTTATTAACTTGGTCGTTTTCTTCCCGATTTGAGTTTTCATCAACTTTTGCAGCTTGTGTCATTTAACCAACCTCGTTCGGGCAAATGCTGCATGAGCTTCTTTGATAAAATTCTTGACTCGCTGCTTCGATATCACCTGTAATTCAGGATGAGAAAGCGCACTTTCAAAAGTAATCCCCAATCTATCAATTGTATTTCTTTCCCAAAACGGAAACTTGGGAAACTTCATTTCTACAAATTTATGATTCTTTTTAGCCTCAAGAAACTCAGGCATTTCATCAACATGATCCCACTCATCGCAAAATCCACAATTTTTCACAAATACATGAGTTACCCTATCTCCTAAATCATTCAGAGATTTGATAAAGAAATTAACCGAATCCACACCTCCGGTACATACAAACCATTTCACAAAAGTAATTTGATATTCCTTACCTATTTCATCTAAATCATTCGTCTTTATCCAATTTGTTACCTTTGAATAGACTTGAGCGGGTAAATTAACAATCACTGATTTTTCAAATGCTAAATCAAAAATGTGGTCGGCTTGGTTAGCTTTTTTATCATCATCGCTAAAGAAAGCAGAATGCACGTTCTTGTAAATCTGAGAAATATCTTCATTGCTCTTATCTGCATCCACAATTGCTACTTTATGCTTTATTGAAGCACAGTATTCTATTAAAGCTCTACTAACAAAGGACTTCCCTGCGCCCCCTTTTTCACCGTCTACGATATGAATAGTCGTCGGGATTTTAACTAGTTTTTCTTGATTGCTAACAATATTATTGATGTTAGTAGATATTGGAGCAGTAGTTGAAGAGTTATTTTGAGATGTAGTTTCTAATTGCTCTTTATCTGAATTAGGTTTTGTTAATTCTGTGTGAGGCAAATTTGAATCATCACTTAATTCCCTTACCCAATCCTCAACCGATAAATTATCACTAGGTAACTTCGTACTGTTATCAGTATTTGAATCTTCGGTTTTTGGCGAAGTTGTGGAAGCAGAAGGTTTTTCTTGCATTGTGATAGATATATCTTGTGAATTATTAGTTAAAGCAGTAGGCAAATTCGTATTTTTCTTTGGTCTACCTCTTTTTCTTTTTTCCGCTTGTTGATTTTCTGTTGTATCGCTCATTTGATAAATCTCCGTTTAAGTAACAATCATTTATTCGGAAAACGAACCTAAATTACCCCACTCCCCACCTCCTATTTCAACTTCCAATTGTCCGACAAGCTTTTTTTCAATTTTGTCAGAGACATCAGAATTATGTTCGGGTTTAACTTCGTTTGATTTAATCGGTTGAGTTAAATTCCTATCATTTACAAAAGGGGTATAGAACCGCTCCAATCCTAAAGATGAGCAAATATAATCGACGTGAAGTAATAATTCCCTAACTGCATCTCTACCCAACTGTTGTTTAATATTTAGCGGAATTAAATCATCTTCAAGTAACACCAAAGGTAGCCAGTAAGGACGAATTGCTTGCATTATCAAAGTATTAGCAGAACTCAATTGATGATGTCTCAGATAATTTAAAACTTTTTCTTCTGGAGTTCCCACAAAAGGCTGGAATCTGATGCTGTAGTCAACTCTTCGTTTCTTCAACTTACGCTACCTCACCAACCGAACTTGAACCAGACATGAAATACAAAAACATCCCATAAGCATCTGTAAGTCTCGTTCCTAATTTGTACGTATCTACAGCATCGGGAACAATAACTCCACCGTGCCAGATGCAAGGTGTAGACGAATAACGAGAATTGAGTTCTTTCTTCAAATAATCTGCCGTACCTCCACAAAATACTATTTCATCAACATCACGAGGAACTACGTTGGTTAACCAGGATATTAGCGTCGCGATATAAAGATTTTTCGCTTCTTTGATTGACGTTACCAGCGCTGCTACCTCCTCATTGCGAGATGCAACTGTAGTGCTACGAGTTAGCTTGTACAAAGGAGTAGGGTTGATATCGTACCCGCTCGCAACTATAGCTCTACATAAATCAGATTCGGATAATCCGCTGGTTTTAGTCATAACGGTTTCTATCATCCTCACCATGCCTAAATCCGAAGTTTTACCGCTGTCTAATGCTCCCCGATAGCTTACTAAAACTGAAGCATTGCGATATCCAATCATGATAATTGCGCTTTTACGTTGCCCAATCTCTACCCCCACTCGTTTTGAATGAAGTAGAAATACTCCTGCACCTTCTGGATAACAATTGAATCGTCCTAACTCCAGTGACATATCTCCTGAAGGGGTTTCAAAATTTTTGAGAAGGGAGCGCAGAATATGTTCAAATTTCTTTCGGGATTCATATTCGTTAGCTGGAAGCAATACAGCCAAATCAAATTTAAAACAATTGCTCAACTTTAACTTTTGCGCCAGTACCCACATCGTTGCCAAAACTTTGTACAAACCTCGTTCGTACTTAAGCTCTTTCAATCCAGCATTAGCATAAAAGCGCGATGCAGCTAAATATCCCACTGCTGCATACTTTCCACCAAATCCCACCCAAGCAGCATTCGTAGGTTCGCATACTCCTAAATTATTTTGCGACAAATCATCAATTGCTGCTTTTGGTACGGCTATTACTTCCGGTTCCATAAATAAACTCCCAATTTTTGCATCAGCGCTTGCATAAATTGCTTTCAAACCGCTACCACCAATATCTGCCGCGAGAGTTAATTGAACCGGAATACTATTTTTTTGTGCTGTTTTTCTATTATTTTTACCCATGTTTTATGAAGAAGAAATTGCGAGTAAATATTGAGTAGTAAACGAGTAAGCTGTGAGAAATAAATGAGGGATTAATAATTTTATCTAATACCCTTTTTTGAATAAATTACCTCCTATATTCCTCACCAAATACTCATGAAATAATTTTTAATCCCTACTTCGTTGTAAAATGCTTATAGCAATGCTTTGAGGCTTTAAGAAATCATCTTTTTGGCTCTGAATGCTTCGTAATTGTGTTGGAATAAACTAATTAAATCATCTCGCTCGGTTTACTGCACTCCAAACATATTCCAGCCTGTTGATAAGTTCATTTGTAAACACACTACACAATTTTTTTACTTGCGGCTTAAATAATTATTGCGTTGAAATTAAACCCCGGTTTCCGTTCAATAAATTTCTTTTAAACGTCTTACTATAATCGGTATTAACAATGCTTATAGCTCCGAATAATAAATTAAACGAGATTGATTCGTAGTTCGTAATTTCAATTTTCACCATTTTTAATTCTTGATAACTTCAACAATCTTTCTATTTAGTAACGAATGAGGAGTAGAAGCGGCAATCTAGCAATAGGAAGATTCTTTTTTCAAGAATTTACAGCAAAAGCCTATCGTATTAAAAGTTATTCTTCAAAAGCTAGAAGCCAATACTTAGTAAAAGAACTTAACTCTTGCTGTGATTAAGTTTCAGTTGTATGGAAATGAAAAAAAATGTGTATAATTACATTCAGTTAAAACAGTAAATGCTAAAAATAGTACATAGTATTTACTGTAAAATAAGCAAAATAAAGAGGAAATACATAGAATATATGTAATTTATAAATGTATTTTGAAATTCATACGTAAGGTAAAAATCTTGTTTTAAGGATAAAATTTAGTGGCATCTGCTGCGTAAATTTAAAAACTTTGCTTCGGAATTCAAAGTACAAATAAAAACTGATGAAAAGCGATGATACCGCTAGCCGTTTGTAAAATCCAAAAAATCAAAGGCTGGGGAATGCTAAAAGGTAATGAAGCTCATACTGCAAGAGAAAGAGATACTCCCAACGCAAACCCAGAAATAACCAATATACGGATTATTGGCGATTCCTCTACTGTGGATTTAGTAACTTTAGTAAGAGACAAAATTGGTTCGCAAAAAATCCGTTCAAATGCTGTGCTTGCGGTGGAAATGTTGCTCAGTGCGAGTGCTTCCTATTTCCGTCCCAATGTACCTCATGAAGCGGGAACTTATGAAAAACAACGTTTAGATAACTTTGTGGAAGCATCTGTTGATTGGTTACATTCTTCTTGGAGAGAACGAGTAGTTAGAGCAGAGTTGCACCTCGATGAAATTACACCTCATGTTCACGCTTACATCGTGCCGTTGGATGAGCAAGGTAAACTCAACTGTCGCGCATTGTTTGGTGGAAAAATAAAATTATCAGAACTGCAAGATAGTTTTGGAAGAGCTATTGAACATTTAGATATCTCTCGCGGGATTAAAGGTAGCAAAGCGACTTACACCACGCTAAAAAAATATTATGCTGCCGTTAATCAAGATTCCCAACTTATAAATTTAGAACGCTTTCTTCCGGAAACTAGGGTACATGAAACAAGTGAAGTGTACCGACAGCGAATTATTCAAATTTTGAATCCTGAGTTTGAAATAATCAATTATCAACTCAATCAACGTTCTCGCTTGCTCAAGCAATTTAACGAGTTAAAGCAAACTGCAATACAGAGCGAAAAACTGCGCCAAAAATTAGAGTCAGAATTAAGAATCCTCAAATCAACTATTGAACGTCAAGAATTGCCTTTAGGCTTGGTTGCTTACGAATTAGGGAAAAATTTAGATAACCAATGGTTGTCCAAAACTAACGCTATCGACTTAGTGATGCGAGTCAATCAGTGTAAATTTGATGATGCACTTATCTGGTTGCGCGATAAATTCGGAGAGGAACAGATGCTAGCTGCGGTGACTAATCAAGTGGCTCGCAAAGCAGAGAGCATTGCACATCAATATCCGACAAAAGTATTCGTACCACCAGTACCCGATAAAAGTCTTTGGAAAGAAGTAGAGAAATATTTCCAAAATAATTACTGTATTCCCCAAAAATTAACGCAAACGCTCAATCAGCGAGGCTTGCTATATGCAGATAGCAATAATAATGCCGTATTTTTAGCCCGAAACCTTTCTTTTGAAATTACCGGAGCTTACTTACATTCATTAAAAACACCAACGAATGCTTTTAGCTTATATCCTGGAAGTAAACGTTCTGTTGGTTGGTTTCATCTGAGCATGGGAAGAACCTCGGATAATCCTATAACAGCAGCAATGTTAACTGCTTCGCCAATTGAATCATTGTCTCTAGCAATATTAAATACTCCTCATACAAATAGAACTCTTTACTTATCCATTGACAAGATTCATTCAAATAGTCTTCCAGAGCAGCACATTCCTATACCTGTGCAATTGCTGAATACTATACCAAATATAGCTATTGCTATACCCGGTAAAAGTGCGATCGCCATTCAAAAGCTTTTACCTCATTCAACCAAATTACAACCAAAGACCACTTGGAATAAGGAATTACAACAACGTCAAGGAGTTAAAAACTATGCCACGTTGGAATAAAGAACGTAATGAAATGACTATATTGTCATTCTTAATGAGTAATAATCCTTTATCGTACATATTAGGATTTGCTTTGTTGGGAATGATACTGGGTGTTGACCTTTGGTTCAAATCGATAACTGAGAATTTTCAAAAACCAGAGAAACCCAAGCAACCCGAAACAGCACAGGAATACGTTGAATGGGGTTACGAAGTAATGAATGAAATACCACCATTCCAACAAAATCAAAATAAAAAGCATCAAGCTAATTGCAAGAATGCACAAAAATCCTTTCAAAAAGCAATTTCTCTTGATTCTGAAATCGCTTTAGGCTATCAAGGGCAAGGTATGAGTCTAATTTGCCAGAAAAATATCGCGGCAGGTAAAAAATCTCTCCGCCATGCTAGAACCCTTTATTTACAGAAAGGTCAAAAGCAAGAAGCTAAAAATGTAGATTTAATTTTGAAATACGCGCTTGTATTAAGGTTTTACTATATTAACGGTCAATAGCTACTGAAAGAATTGATAGTTATTGACTGTTATTCTTATTATTATCACATCAAACTTGTGTCAAAGTAGGTCAAAAAATATCTATTTTACAAGTAAAAATATAAACAACAAATCGAAAGATAATATTTGAATTTTTGTGTAGTATTAGTTTATTCGTATTAACTTAAGCTACAGTTAAGTCAGCGTTTAATAGCATATCAAAAGCTAATTTTTTCTGGTTCGTGTTGCTACAAACGATAAATATAAAATCAACAAAAGTTGAAATAATATAAACGGGTGTATCTACTAAAAACAGCGAGAGAAGATAACAATCTAGTTATTATACGAGGTTGTGGAAACGATTAGATGGAAGAACACGAAAAGTATTTGTTCTAATTAATTCTCACAAATTATGAATCTATCTAATACTCTTACACTAGTAGAAAGTAACCGTTCGCAAAAAATTATTTATCCGAACAGAAATTTAAAAATACCAAACACGACTTTATCTAGGTGGCGATGGAGACATTATTATTGGACTACTTATCGACTTCCAGACGGTACTAAAGTAATGAGCGCTCGTCAAACAGCGAGATTGGTTGGACAATCGAAAGCGGATGTTATAGATTTTGTGCAATCCAATAATTTAGAAACAATAGATATAAAAATTCCTTCAAAAGTTATCATCAATGCAATTACTTTACCCACTGTTGCAATTTATTTACAGCACCTTCTTGAACAATATAAATTAGAACATCATCGATTGTCTCTGTGTCGTGAAGAATGGAAAGAATTTATAGACGCATTAAATTTTCAATCACAGAAAGATTTTGTTTTACCAAATCCCTGCTTTTTTAAAAGCAGTTCTTTAATAAAAAGAGCAAACCCGATTCAAATTCAACTTGATGATGATATTACTTTGGAAGTTTTGGTGTTAGCATTTGGAGAATATCGGATTTCCTATGCTCAAGGATTACACTGCATTGAAATGAATTATGATTGGTTGATGGAAAATTCACCTAAAAAAGCTAGAATGCTTTCTAAAATGAGGATATCTCGCCAAGCTGTTGAATGTCGATTTGTTACGGAATTAGGGATAAGGCAGGTATATACTTTTAGCTGTAATGATTGGCTCAGGATATGGGAATATTTTGCAAAGAAGGGGAATAAACTTGCTATTACGCTTTTGAAAGCTTGTGCAGAGGAGAATATTCCGACGAGGGTTGAGAAAGTGCTGCATTGGTGATTTTAATATTTCACTCAAGGTAAGGGCTTTATGGACTTAACCTTTGTTTTTTTAGTTGATTAAAATTGGTTTACACGTAGTCACGCGATCATCCTCTAAGTAATGTGAGCGCTTAGTGAAACTTCGATATATCGTCAATCTCCCGCATCACCCGCTCGATAGTAAAACGATGTATTTGGAGGTGTAAGTCTCTAGCTTCCACATTGCCGTAGGAGTGCAGGAATGCAGCATACAAACTTCTTGCCCCAAATTTCGCCGCAGCCTCGCGGATAATTTCCCGCAAGCATTCGTCGTCAGTACCGAACAATTCTTCGCTATTGTTATCTAAAGCATCGCAGAGGGCTTTGCAGGCAGTTAGGCAGCGCCCTCCAGGTGTACTTTTGAGCAAGCCTGTTGCAATCAGGCAAAGTATGAACGAAATTAGAAAAATATTTATTCATTGCTTTAATTATTGTTTTTTGTTGCGCGATAGAGGCAGCAAAGCTGAACGCGAATTATTAAACCCACATTCCGCACCCTAATCCAATTTGTCGCAGTAGTTAATAACAAAATAATTGTATATTTTAAAGGTTTATTCCCAACAACTGTAATATTACCCTTACTGGTACTTTTTGTACCTCCAACATCTGCACCTGGGATAATAACCCTTTTGGAATATAAATACTCTTAGAAATTGTTTTTTCACCACTTTTTAGCTGCCAGTCGTACCACGGCTGCTGGTACTGTTTACCGTTCTTCTTATTAATAGTCCTCCAGTGTATTCTACCCGTGCCTTCGCCGTAACTTCTTCGAGTAGTACTATTAGTTCGCTCAACAGGTAGTACCGATAATGAGTGTTCCTCCGACTGAGTACTACTGGTTCGCTCAACAGGTAGTACCGATAATGAGTGTTCCTCCGACTGAGTACTACTGG
>NZ_CAWUDI010000031.1:0-110259 GCF_963920925.1 Calothrix sp. CCY 0018
ACCAAAACCAGAACCACCAACACCAACAACACCAGCACCAAAACCAGAACCACCAACACCAACAACACCAGCACCAAAACCAGAACCACCAGCGCCAAAACCAGAACCACCAGTACCAACAACACCAGCGCCAGAACCACCAGTACCAACAACACCAGCGCCAGAACCACCAGCGCCAGAACCACCAGCACCAACAAATCCACCGGAGAATCATCCGATATCTACTTAGATAGTCAATTGCGCTTAATTATTATTCCAAGGTTCTGTAGGAGCATCTGAATCCTTCAGAGATACAGTATCTATTAATGAGTTGTCTGTAAATAAATTAGAAGAAGTAGAATCTGTCAAATCATAAAGCGCTTGAAGTACTTCTATAGCTGACTGATACCTGGAATGATGGTCATCAAGTATCATTTTGCTGAGGATTTGGGTAAAGGCAATACTGATAGTTGCTTTGTCAACCCATTTGACTTCTTGGTTTTCATCTATTGGCAACTCATGGGGGGGTATACCAGTTAAAGCAAAGATAGCGATCATTCCTACTGCATAAATATCGCTACTGTATTGCGGATACCCCAAGCATTGTTCTCGTGGTGCATAACCCTTGGTACCAATACCAATTGTAAAGGCTGTTTGTTCTTGAGAATTGAGTACTTGAGTCGATACTTGTTTTACAGCACCAAAGTCAATCAGCACTAACTTTTGATCCGAGGAGCGTCGCATAATGTTACTGGGTTTGATATCGCGGTGAATTACACCTTTGTTATGCACAAACATTAATGTTTGCAGTATATCCTTGAGCATTTCAATTACTATTGGTTCTGGAAGACGTTTACCTAAAAGTAGTTCTTTACTTAAAGGAGCGCCGATAATATGTTCTTGAACTAAATAAAATTCTTGTTCTTCTTCAAAATAAGCTAGAAGCTGGGGTATTTGATTGTAGTTTCCTAATACTTGTAGGGTTTGCGCTTCTGA
The DNA here is from genome assembly GCF_963920925.1 of Calothrix sp. CCY 0018. Taxonomy (NCBI): domain Bacteria; kingdom Bacillati; phylum Cyanobacteriota; class Cyanophyceae; order Nostocales; family Calotrichaceae; genus Calothrix; species Calothrix sp. CCY 0018. The sequence continues at coordinate 976 of NZ_CAWUDI010000031.1, forward strand.
TTTAAACAAGCGTCTGGCAACAATTAATTGTTCCGATCTGTTATTGACTGGCTTTAGCTGTTTGACAACGCATCGAGGATTGCCTGGAAGTCTGGTATCTTCAGCTATATAAGTTTCGCTAAATCCGCCCGAACCTAAAACTTCGACTATTTTATATCTACCGTCGAGTACTTTACCGGATATTTCTTTTAAGCGCTGTCCTAATAAATCTTTTAAATCATCTTGCTGAGATATTATCTCCTGTACGACGCGATTAGAAGCGTGCCTTTGTAAAATATCGACTAGCTGAGTTTTTCTTAACTTTTCCCGAGCCACTTCGGTTCCAAAATAGCAAAGTCCAACCGTACAGATTGTAAATATTGGTAGGCTCGTGGGAAGAATTAACTGAGCGTAGACAAATAAACTGTAACTAATTCCAAACCAAATCGCCGCCAGCACAAGACTTGCTGCCAATCTATTTGTACCTTGTCTGACTCTGGTAATTATAAGTGTTGACCCACCAACTAAAAATAGTACAAATAAACTGCGGTGTAGTGAAGTAGAAAGTGGAGAAACAATCGTTTTCCCTTGCATCAAAGTTGCGATCGCGTGGGCGTGAATTTCGACTCCGTACATTTTTTCTGGATATAGCCACTCGGAAGATATGGCAACAGAGCGGTAATTTTCGCCTTTGTGCGTTCTAGCCGTAGAGCCGATGATGACGATTTTATCTTTAAAAAATTTTCCAGATCCTAAATTTGTATCCCAGAATTCTGGATCGAATAAATTCCAAAAAGAACGAGTCTCGAATGTTCCTGCCCCTCCATAAAAATTAATGCGATCGCCTTTTGGCTGGGGATATTTGATACCGGCTGCCAAAAGTACGGATTGGTCAAATGAAGGTATAGAAGTGGGGACTATATCATCCTGCTCGGCTAATAACTCGGGAAATACGCTTGCTAATCGATGAACTTTACCATCTATCTCAAGCGGAAAATTTGCGGAACCTGTAGATACTGAACCCGTGCGAAATTGCCGATCTGGTAAGACTAATTGCCAGGAAATTCCTTGGTATGACTCAGATTTTTCATAAAGTGCGGCTAAGGTAACTTTGTTTCCATAACGCTCTAACACCTCAGTAAACTGTTTATCGTCGTCTTTCCCATAACTGCTTGGGTAATCGAAAAGTATATCTATGGCAACATGACGCGCTCCAGCTTGAATTAATTTCTTAATAGCTTCGCCGTATACTTTGCGTTGAAACGGATAAGACTTGAGCGGTTCCAAATAAGCGTACTTAACGGGATTTATTTCATAAGATTCCTTGGGGAGCGATATCGATTCATTATCTATTGCCAAAATGACGATATCTTTTGGAGGAGTCACCCTTCCTCGCAGTACATAAAAAACGCTTTCTGCTTGGTTTTCTATCCAAGCCGTTAAATTAGAACTAGATCCTGCCAGTAATACAGCCCCTACAACCGAAGCACCACTAAGAATATGACCCAAACGAGCCATCATCTTAAATGACTGTGCCGACACCGTGGAAGTACCTTGTTTGCGAAGGTTCAGCAGTTTCTTGGCAGCAGACACATATTTTTTAGTTATGTTATATGTAGAATCTTCTGCCATATTGTATTTAGAATTGATTTACGTACAATATATCGTCTGACTTAACACATTATTCTGTGCAAGCCACCCAATTGATAACACTTAAACGAAATAACGAAATTATATACTTATGAAAATATTATACATCTATAAACTAATAAGCGTAAATTTTTCAGTTGCAGAATCAATACCGCTTAAGTTATGGTCACTCATGCGTTTCCTCAAATTCGATTTGTGTAAAATATGCGGGTGAATTAGCGTTGGGGCTTTATGAGTTTTAGGTAACAATATGCATACTTTATATTTTTTTATATTTATATTACTATGTAGCTTTTTTACTTTATCTGTAGCGAAACTAAATCTGCGGATTTATGCTTTAATGTTGAATTATTTTAACAACCATTATTAAATACGGCAAAAATATTTGATAAAAGTCCTTTTGAAATGCTGTAATGGCTTAACAATACAATACCCTCGTTGAGCAGATCGAATTGGGGTAAGTTATTTCCGCCGCGCTGAATATGCGGCGATATTTTCTTGTCTGAGAGTGGGTACCCTATTATCTATAAGTTATCGTTAAAAATATTTACCATTAATTGCTTTTTAGAACCTCCGAAGTCGTCCCTTGCGCCTTCTCGGAGTTAGACGCAATAATTTACCAATTATTTCTAATTTTTGACTATAGCAGCACCACAGTGGTATTTATTCGGCGCATCATTAAAACCATCATCGTTCCCTCAAGAGCGTAGGAAACTGAGCGCGTCAAACTAGGCGTTTGAGAGTTACTTACCACCTTTAGGAGTAAACTTAACTAATATACAGTTAAAAATTCTGTTACTTAGTCAACTTTATTGGTAGATTTTGATTACAGGGTGCTTATAGCATATTAAAGGTGAAAAACACTCACTATGTGTTTTAACCACAATTTTATGTTTTAGTCAATCTCTTAAATTGGAAAATGATAGATAAAAGCTATACATGACAATATAATTTATATAAAAAGCGCGAATTTGTCATTTTATTATTGCTATAATCTATTGTTCAATCTGGATTCATTTATATTTAATGGTGTAATTTCCTATGGAATCTCGTATGACTCGTCTGTCTATTTTTGTAGACGGAAATAATATGTTCTATGCTCAACAAAAGAACGGTTGGTTTTTCGACCCGCGACGAGTATTAGAATACTTCAAATACGAACATGTACATACAGATTTAATCAATGCATTTTGGTATACGGGCTTAAAAGACCCACAGGATCAACGAGGTTTTCGGGATGCTCTAATTAGTTTAGGATATACGGTACGAACTAAAATACTCAAAGAATATTATGATGATTCCTCCGGACGTTACTCTCAAAAAGCTAATTTAGATATTGAAATTGTTGTAGATATGTTTAATACAGTAGACCAATATGACAAAGTAATTCTATTTAGTGGAGATGGAGATTTTGAAAGAGCAATTGAATTATTACGCTCGAAAAACACTCATATAACTGTCGTGTCTACAGAGGGAATGATAGCACGAGAATTACGTAATGTCACCGATAGATATATTGATTTAAATGAAATTAGAACCAGTATAGAAAAAACTGAAGCTTAATAATCTTTACAATTATTTAGAAAATTAATAGTAAAAAAAATTAAACTAGAAAGTATTGCTCCGGCATCTTCGATATGAACGACAAAAACAGGGTTATGAAAACAAATCCAGAACGAATTATTATTTTTGATACCACTCTCCGCGATGGAGAACAATCTCCCGGAGCAGCTTTAAATATCGATGAAAAGTTGGCGATCGCCAAGCAGCTAGCTCGTTTGGGTGTGGATGTAATTGAAGCGGGTTTTGCTGTTACAAGCCCCGGAGATTTTGAAGCTGTTAATAAAATTGCTCAAACTGTAGGGACGGAAGATGGCCCGGTAATCTGTAGTTTGGCAAGAGCAATTAAAAACGATATTAAAGCAGCAGCAGAAGCCTTAAAACCTGCTGTAAAAGGAAGAATTCATACTTTTATTTCAACTTCTGATATCCACTTAAAATATCAGCTAAAGAAAACTAGAGAAGAAGTACTATCAATTGCTGAAGAAATGGTTGCTTACTCAAAATCTTTTATAGAAGATGTAGAGTTTTCTCCAATGGATGCAGTTCGTTCCGATCCAGAATATCTTTATCAAGTATTGGAAAGAGCAATTGCAGCCGGAGCAACAACAGTTAACATTCCCGATACGGTTGGTTATACAACTCCGAGTGAATTTGGTGCTTTAATAAAAGGAATTAAAGATAATGTTCCTAATATTGATAAAGCAATTATTTCGGTTCACGGACACAATGATTTAGGTTTGGCTGTTGCTAACTTTTTAGAAGCAGTAAAAAATGGTGCCAGACAATTAGAATGTACCGTTAATGGTATTGGAGAACGTGCCGGAAATGCAGCTTTAGAAGAGTTAGTAATGGCTTTGCACGTGCGAAGACAATACTTTAATCCTTTCTTGGGACGAGATGTTGATTCGGAAGTACCATTAACTAATATTGACACCAAACAAATATATAAAACCTCTCGTTTGGTTTCCAATTTAACGGGAATGTTGGTGCAGCCAAATAAAGCAATTGTCGGTACAAATGCTTTTGCTCATGAATCCGGAATTCATCAGGATGGAGTGTTAAAAAACAAGCTCACCTATGAAATCATGGATGCCCAATCAATTGGTTTGACAGAAAATAAACTAGTTTTGGGCAAGCTATCTGGAAGAAATGCCGTTCGTACTCGTTTGAAAGAATTGGGCTTTGAACTATCAGAAAATGAATTAAACAAAGCATTTGTTCGATTCAAAGAAGTCGCTGACAAAAAGAAAGAAATTACCGATTGGGATTTAGAAGCGCTTGTTAATGATGAAATCGGGCAAGCACCCGAATTATTCAAATTAGAAATGGTACAGGTTTCCTGTGGTAGCAATGCCAGCCCTACCGCAACCGTTACTCTACGCAATCCAGAAGGAGAAGAATTAATCGACGCAGCAATTGGTACTGGCCCTGTTGACGCTGTATATAAAGCAATCAACCGCGTAGTAAATGTACCGAATAATTTGATTGAATTTTCCGTACAATCGGTAACGGCTGGCATTGATGCGATCGGGGAAGTAACGATTCGCTTGAAGTACGAAGATAAGATATATTCAGGACGTTCGGCGAATACAGATATTATCGTTGCATCGGCTCAGGCTTATGTAAATGCATTGAATCGCTTGTATGGAGCGTTACAGAAGAATAAGAAGCAGCAAGTGATTGCGTAGTATAGATTGTTGGAAGAATTGATTAAGTTTGATCGTGAAGAAACCCGGTATCTATGAGATGCCGGGTTTCTATTAGTAGGTTGGGTTAGACAGGAAAGTCAAATTGAAATCAAAACCAAAGTTTTATTAATCGTGTCGTAACCCAACATCAATAATAAATCCATTTTTATCAAGTTTGTAGTAAGAGCTAAAGCCCTTATTACGAACAAAGAATTATTTGAGCTAATCTATGAATCCCTTCAGTAAGCTGTGTTTCTGTCAATTCTCCGTAACCGAAGATGAATTCACCTTTGGAATGAGTTGCTAGATAATGGGGATTAGCAGACATCATTCCTATACCTAATGAAGCAGCGCGTTGAATAATCTCTTCGTCATTCAATTTACTTTTGAAGCACACCATCAGGTGAATTCCGCCTTTTTCACCTAAGATTTTTGCCTGTTTTCCAAAGTGTTTTTTTAAAGCTTTGACTAAAACTTGCCGACGTTTATCGTATATCGAACGCATTTTTATAATGTGACGATCTAAATGTCCCGATTCGATAAACTCTGCAAGCACCTGCTGTTCTAAAATTGGTAAATGTCTGTCATTCAACCATTTTGCACGGGTGAATATTTTTACTAAACTTTTGGGAAGTACTAAATAACCGATTCGTAGCGATGGAAATAAAACTTTTGAAAAGGTACCGATGTAAAGTACAGAATCGCTTTTATCCAATCCTTGTAGTGCGGGAATTGGTTTTTCACCATATCTAAATTCGCTATCATAATCATCTTCTATAATTAATCCTCCGGTTTGTTGCGCCCAGTTGAGTAATTCTAAGCGTCGCGGTAATGATAAAATTGCGCCGGTGGGGAATTGATGAGAAGGTGTTACGTAAACTAAACGGATGTTTTGTTCTGTATAATTAGCTAATTCTTCTACTACTAAACCCGAATTATCTACTCTTACGGGTAATATTTGAGCGTTTTGAGTTTCAAATATGATTCTGGCGCTTAAATAACCGGGATTTTCTATAGCTATCGTTTCTCCCGGAGAAATTAATAAACGTAAAATTAAATCGAGTGCTTGTTGCGTGCCGTTAGTAATTAATATCTGTTCCGGTTTGCAGTTAACCGCACGGGAGCGAGTCAGATAATGTGCTATCGCTTCTCGTAAAGGTTGATATCCCAAAGGCTCTGTTGAATAATCCAGCCAATTCAAGTTAGCGTTACAGTAGCGCGATAGCAATCTCCGCCATAGTTTGATCGGAAATTCACTTAGTGCTGGTGTTCCATAACGAAAGTTGATTTCTAATTTCGCTTCCGCAATTCTAGGAACATTTTTTATATTAACTAAAGTTTCTCCATATTTAGATAATTTAATTGACGAAGAATTAGTTTTTTCTATATTTTCAATTGGATTTGACTGGGTTAAATCATCGGGAATTTGCTGACAAACAAAGGTACCACTACCCATAACTGTTTCTAAATAACCTTCGCTCAAAAGCTGTTCGTAACTAGTGGTAACTGTAAAACGAGAAATTGACAGGGATTTAGCTAAAAAACGAGTTGAAGGAATCCGCTCCCCTGGAGTTAATCTTCCGGTGAGAATTGCTTGACGAAGTTGTTCGTAAAGTTGTTGGTGTAAGGGTTTTGATGAATTGTTGTCGAGAGTTATTGCTAAATCCATAGAATGGATAAAGTAAAGCTATAAATTATACTTTATCAACTAGATTTGAGATATATTTAGGACTTACGCAACCGCAACGTTAGCGCCTAGCGGAGCGTACCGTAGGTATTGCGTGTCCCGCAAGAAACATAAAATTAGGTATTCCCAACGTTGAGATCCCCCCAACCCCCCGATGAATTGGGGGGCTTTGCGTAAGCCCTCATATTTTAGAACCTATTTGTAAACTTATATTAAAAAAACAATATTAAAAACAGTATTGATAGTAATAAAATAATGGTTTAGAAGTTCTGTAAAAATAGATAATTTGCCAAGCTAACAATAAAATTAGCTTAAATTATCTACCTATAGTTTTATTATTAATATTTTTTTGAATCTTTCTTCGGGAAGAAGTCTGATGCTATAACAATTCGCAAATATTTAACTAACACAAAGCGATAGGCTCGCGAAAAAAATAAACATACTAAATCCGGAGGTAAATATAATGGCACTAATTCGTTGGCAACCGTATCAGGAAATGACAGCTAGTTATCAGTTACCAGTTATTAGCTGTTACAAACAAAACTAATAACTGGTAATTTTATTAGAGAATACAATGCCTCATGCCTCATGCCCAATGCCCCATTCTCAATCATAAATAAAAATGGCAGCAAGTGATTTCAAAGATTATTATCAGGTTCTGGGTGTAAGTAAAAGTGCGTCTCAAGATGATATTAAAAAAGCTTACCGGAAACTGGCGAGAAAATATCACCCAGATTTGAATCCCGGTGACAAAGAAGCAGAAAACCGTTTTAAAGAGATTAACGAAGCTCAAGAAGTGCTTTCCGACCCCGAAAAACGGCATAAATACGATGAATACGGGCAATATTGGCAGCAGGCAGCAACTCAACGTCAACAACAAACTCGAAGTACTACTCCGAGAGGGGGAGTTGGTGTAGATGTCGGGGGATATGATTTTAGTCAGTATGGTAGCTTTGATGATTTTATTGAAGAACTTTTAGGTGGCTTAGGTGGTAAAGGTGGAGCCGGGAGAAGAAGTTACAATTATCGTACTTCCGGTAGCGAGGGATTTAGCCAACCTGGGCAAGATGTAGAAGCGGCGATCGCACTTTCTTTTTCTGAAGCTTTCAACGGCGTACAGCAACAGTTTAAGCTTGGCGACGAGACGATCAAAGTACGCATTCCACCAGGAGCAAAACCCGGTAGTCGTCTGCGGGTTAAAGGTAAAGGACAAACCAGCCCTTTCTCCGATCGGCGCGGAGATTTATATTTAAATATAGAGTTAAAATCCCATCCCTTCTTCAGTTTTGAAGATGATAATATCGTTTGTGAACTCCCGATTACTCCTCCCGAAGCTGCTTTAGGAGCGCAAATAGACGTACCTACACCAGACGGTAACGTTACCATGAAAATAGCTCCAGGAGTCGATTCCGGTCAATCTCTGCGGTTGCGCGGTAAAGGCTGGCGCAATCCTAAAGGAGATCGAACAGACCAAATTGTCAAGTTAAAAATTGTTACGCCCAAAGAATTAACCGACAACGAAAAAGAATATTACGAAAAAATTCAGCAACAAAGTAACTTTAATCCACGCAATTCGATGCAGGGATTTTAGATTGGGCATTGGTAATTGGTAATTGATAATTGGTAATTTCTCCCCATCTCCTTGTCCCCTTGTCTCCCCTCTCCCCCCTCTCCCCATCCCCTCTATAGGTACTAATTTATGAGTCAAATATCCCCCGTAGTGGTTTCAGTTGAAGGAGAAAGCTTAATCAGCTTCGAGCAAGCAGCTACAGTCACGCAAACATCAGTTACCATTATCGAACGCTTTAGCAGCCTGGGTTTAATTGAGCCAGAAGGAGAAATGTTACGTTCCCAAGATGTCACTCGTATCGTGCAAATTATTCGTTTGCGTCAAGATTTGGGGTTGAACTTAATTGGTGCTGCGATGGTGTTAGATATGGCACAAGAAATAGCTCAATTAAAATCGCAAGTGGAAGCTTTGAGAAAAGAAAAGTAATTGGGCATTGGCAATTGGGAATTGGTAATTGGTAATTGTCCCCACTCTCCCCCCTCTACCCATAAAAAAAATTGTAGAAACGGCTTTAATATACCTTCTCTACAATCTATCTTTTTTTACCCATTATTTAATTCACTATTACGCTTTAACAACTTCAGCTTGCTTCTCGATTACATAAGGCTTTTCTACACCTTGTGCTAAATATTCTTCAAGTTGAGATTCGATTTGTTCGCGGACAATTTGACGGTATTCCAGAAAGTGTTCGTTATGAGCGCAAGAGGATAAATAATGTTCAAAAACTGCGGGGTTATGCTTGAGAATACCAAATAAATGATGCCAGAATTTCCACCTGGTTTCGCGTTTGACTCCTTGCCGCCAAATAACAGTTGCCAATGCTTTCACAACTTGCCATTCGGGCGCTTTACTAGGTGCTTTCCAACTCGGTTTACCCATCATTAAGAAACAGCGATAGGTACGATCTAAATAAGATATGGGGTCATATAAAGCACAAAAGGCTTCAATATATTCCCTGCCAATATCTTCCAAAGGACGAGTGGGAATAAAATTCATTAACGTGGTTTGGTTAATGTTTCCGTCTGTAGCTTCGCGCATTCTGCCTTCTTTTTCTAAGCGATGCCATAATGCAGTGTTGGGTAAAGCTTGTAACATCGCGAAAGTTGTAGAAGGAATCGCTGCTTGCTCTGCAAACCGAACAATGCGATCGCCAGCACCCGATTTTTCGCCATCGAAGCCAATAATAAAACCAGCCATCGGACGCAAACCGGCTTTAATAATAGACTGTACGGATTCAACCAGGGAGTTACGGGTATTTTGAAATTTCTTTGTTAGCTGCAAACTGTCTTCATCTGGTGTCTCAATACCCAAAAATACCGCAGCAAAACCACATTCAACCATCAATTCCATCAATTCTGGATCTTGCGCTAAATCTACTGAGGCTTCGGTATCAAAACGGAATGGATACTCATGTTCTTTCATCCATACTTTTAACTCTGCGAGCAACAGTTTAACGTTGCGCTTGTTGCCGATAAAGTTATCATCGACCATAAACACGCCACCGCGCCAACCCAATTCATACAAACAATCGAGTTCGGCTAAAAGCTGCGCTGGAGATTTGGTACGAGGTTTGCGCCCGTAAAGTACAATGATGTCGCAGAATTCGCATTGAAACGGACAACCGCGAGAAAACTGCACCGACATCATGTCGTAAGCTTCTCTTTCCAACAAGTCAAAACGAGGAATGGGTGTTGAAGTGACATCTGGTTTTTCTGTAGCGCGGAATACACCGCTTGTTTTACCAGCTTGTACCGCTTCCACAAACATTGGTAAGGTAATTTCCCCTTCATCAAGGATGAGAAAATCTGCTCCCGCTTTTTGAGCTACAGCGGGTACAGAAGTTGGATAGGGGCCACCCACTGCAACTAATTTACCGTGTTGTTTTGCAGCATTTATTTGATCGCATAAATCCTCTTTTTGCACAATCATCGCAGATAAAATTACCATATCTGCCCATTCCCATTCTGCCTCTGTCACCGAGCGAATATTGCGATCGACTAATTGAAATTCCCATTCTTGAGGCAAAATCGCGGCTACTGTCGCCAAACCTAAAGGTGGTAATAAAACTTTCTTATTTACCAACTCCAAAATTTTTTCATATGACCAAAAAGTTTTTGGAAATAAAGGATAAATTAATAAAACTCGCATTGCTCTACACTTCCCTTCAGCTTTTTACAACTGACTAAGTTTTCTTCTTAAACTGACTAGTTCGGGATTTACTTACAAAATTATGTATTTATCTCTACTTTTATCTACAATGCACAATAGCGCTATTACGATAAGCAGCCTCCTCGTGACGGCTCGTGAGGCAGTCTTTTTTGATTTTTCAACCAAAGAACTATAAAAGCATACCTATACTGAGATAATAATTCCGTAATGGCAGTATAAAAATCTTGTTTTAATCAATAGGTTTACTCATTTACATCTGATGCAACTCTATGTTAACACCCGTATTTTTAATTACGTCGAATGATAATCTATTTATTAGATTGATAAACTTTAGAGGAATCTGGTTTGATTGCCTTCACAGCGAAAGCATAATTGCTCCTATGGGTAAAATGTAAAATATATAATGAAAATCCCAAAAATCTCTTCTCTTTTATGACTTCGGAATCCCAGACAGAAAAAGATAAATCGCAAGTAAGTAGCAATACAAATAAAGAGGACGAAAAGATTCTATGTCCCCACTGCAAGCGCACCGCGACAAATGGCATTAAATGTAAAGGGATTTGTGTGGCAGATAATGATTATTAAATAATTGGTAATTGGTAATGGGTAATAGGTAAAAGTTTAATCTAAAATCTAAAATTATTTAGTAGGTAACTCAATTACAAATTCAGTTCCTTCTCCAACTGTTGAATTATAAGTTAATTTACCAGCATGAGTTTCTTCTATGATTTGCTTTGCTATAGCTAAACCCAATCCTATACCTTTACCAAGTCTTTATTTAGTATTCCCAAATCATAAAAAAAACAATCGCGGTAAACACTTTTATATTCTAATTGACAAATAACAGGATATGTGAGGTAAGCATCAACAAAAGTTGATAAAAACGCCGTATCTATTATCAAAGTGGACTGGTATTAAATCCTAAAATTGGCTATTGAAACCGACCACTAGATAAATTACGCTGTTCTTAAGTTAGAGTTTAGCGATTATCTGGAGGCTAAATATGTCTTATGTAGCCAGGATTTGTATCTATCCGATTAAGTCACTTGATGGGGTGGAAGTCAGACAAGCGAGGGTTTTGCAGAGTGGTGCATTGGAGTGCGATCGCCAATTTGCCATTTTTGACGAACAAGGTAAGTATGTCAATGCGAAACGCTATGCCAAAATACATTTATTGCGCTCAAAATTTGATTTAGAAAATAATATTGTTACGTTAAAAATTCAAGGTAGCGATACAGAAGAAAGTTTCAATTTAGAGTCAGAAAGACCACGTTTAGAAGCTTGGTTAAGTGAGTTTTTTGGTTTTACCCTCAAATTACGAAAAAACTTAATTACCGGCTTTCCCGATGATACCGTATCACCGGGACCAACTATAGTTAGTACTGCTACTTTAAAAGAAGTTGCTTCCTGGTATTCAGATTTAACTGAAGATGATATTCGCCGTCGAATGCGTACAACTATAGAAATTGATGGAGTACCCGCATTTTGGGAAGATAAATTGTTTTCTAAAAGCGATAGTGTAATTAATTTAAAAATAGGAAATTTACATTTTGTAGGTGTAAATCCCTGTCAGCGCTGTATTGTTCCAACTAGGGATGCAGTTACAGCACAAGTTAATTCAGATTTCCAGAGAATATTTATTAATAAACGTAGAGAAACCTTACCGGAATGGGTAAATAAATCTCGTTTCAATCATTATTATAAACTGACGGTAAATACTAGATTAGCCAGTAAAGAATTTGGCAATAAAGTTATTAAAATTGGTGATGAATTGATTTTGTAAGGTGGAGCAAAACAAATAGACTAAATCCGCCGTAACGCACCATAAATTTAGGGTGAAAACCGAAAATACAAAATCATCAATTTTTAATTAAGGTGAAATGTATAACGAAATAAATCTAAAAATTAGAGAAACAACTCCAAAAGAAGATTCAATAATAGCAGAGCATTTTTATAAAATGTGGTTAGATATTGGCGCTCCTGAAAACTCTATCAAACTTAATCACCGCAATCTGACTTTAGAATTTATCAAACAAGCTCGTAAAAATTTATTTTATAAAGGTTTTGTTGCAGAAATTGGTAATATAATTGTCGGCTCTGCAAGCTGTCAGCTTTTCACAGGTTTATATTCACTAATTTTAGAAGAAGAATATCGCAAATACGGATACATTTGGGGTGTTTATGTCGAATCTCCTCACCGCAGAAAAGGAATAGCCAAACAATTAACAAACGCAACAATTGAACATCTAAAATCAATTAATTGTACAAAGGCTATTTTAAATGCTTCGCCAGCAGCTAAACCCGTTTATGAAAACTTAGGTTTTTCACCAAGTAACGCAATGCAATTAGATTTAACTTAAATCTCTTTGTTCGTAGTAAGGGCTTTAGCCCTTTTAAACTAATTAAAAAACCAATTATTGAAGCACTAAAGTGCTTACTACAAACCAAAAACAATGACTACTTCAAACAACGAAACCAACCAACAACTCGCTCCCACCCAACGCACCAAAGTTAAAAGAGTACCCAAACGAGCTAATTACGAAACCCAAACTATCTACAACATCTTAGATGAAGCATTAATTTGCCACGTTGGATTTACCGCAAACAATCAACCCTTTGTGATTCCCACCGCTTACGGCAGAATAGACGATAAACTTTATATTCACGGTTCACCAGCGAGTAGAATGTTGCGTAATTTAAGCCAAGGTATAGAAGTATGCGTTACCGTGACTTTATTAGATGGATTAGTATTAGCACGTTCCGCTTTTCACCACTCGATGAATTATCGTTCGGTAGTGATATTCGGTACGGCGACATTAGTTAATAATACTGAAGAAAAATCTGAAGCGCTGCGAGCCTTTACCGAACACGTTGTACCTCAACGGTGGCAAGAAATACGTCAACCAAATAAACAAGAATTACAGGGAACGATGGTACTTTCTCTATCTTTAACAGAAGCATCAGCGAAGGTGCGTACAGGTAATCCTGTAGATGATGAAGCTGATTACGATTTACCAGTGTGGGCTGGTGTTTTACCGTTGCAGATGATTCCAGGTAAAGCGATCGCTGATGAGCGTTTAATTGAAGGTGTTGAAATTCCCGATTATATAGATAATTATGCTCGCAATCAACCAAAAACCACATCTTCATAAAGTGCGCTCATTTCCCCTTCAAAATTAATACTTTGCAGTTGAAAAGATTTATCTTCAGCAGTATAAGACTGTAAAACCCAAAACCCTTCACTATTGCGTCGAAAACACTCAACTCGCTGACGTTTGACATTAATTAAAACGTATTCTTGAAGGGTTTCTAATAGTTGATAATCGGCAAACTTATCACCTCTATCAAATGCTTCTGTAGAATCAGATAAAACTTCCACAATTAAACAAGGGAATTTTTTTTCTTGTGTATTTTCCTTATCCCTTTCATCACAAGTTACCATCACATCAGGGTAATAATATCGATTTAGTTTTTCGATCCGGGCTTTCATGTCCGAGATAAAAACGCGACATCCAGAACCCCTTACATGACTGCGGAGAAGCACAAATAAGTTTCCGGAAACAGTAACGTGAGCATCGTTAGCACCAGCCATTGCATAAGCGTAACCGTCGATGTATTCGTGTTTAACATCACTTTCTTGCTCCAGTTTGAGATATTCTTCTGGGGTGATGTAATCTTGTTGTGGGGATGCGACCATTATTTTAAGTTTTAAAGTTTATAACGACTATTTTTATTGTAAGTATTTTGTGCAATGAAAACCAGACAAAAAATATATCAAATTATTTATTCTATTTTATTAGCCATTTTAATTAGTTTAAATAATATAGCCCCAGCAACAGCAGCAACATATCCTTACTATTTCTACGGGGATTTTATTAACGTAGATATTGATGTTCAAACTAACGGGGATATGTTGATTACAGAAAATCAAAAGTATGTATTTACTAAACTAGTACCGCTTCGCGGAAGTAAGAAGTAAGAAGTAAGAAGTAAGAAGTTTGATTTTCTAAGCTTTTCAGCCATTTTTTATGGTTGCCTTATTTACGCCGACTTGTACTAGGAAAAATTTCATATTAGAATAAAAATCATGTCTGAAAAAAAACCAGTTAACTTACCTTATTTCGACGCACTATTTAAAGACTTTCAACAAGGTAAAACAGAAATAATTCAAAGCTTTGGAAATCACGTCCACTGGGGTTACTGGGAAAACTCAGCTACAGCAGATGGTTCGATAGAAGACTTTACTCAAGCAGCAGAAAAATTATCTCAAAAAGTATGCGATTCAGCCAAAGTTACGGATAATATACGCGTTTTAGACTGCGGTTGTGGCTTTGGTGGAACAATTGCCAGCTTAAATAATCGCTTAAATAATATGCAGTTAACTGGATTAAATATTGACTCGCGACAATTAGCAAGAGCTAAAGAACAAATTAAACCCCGCGCCCAAAATCACATTGAATTTGTAGAAGCAAATGCCTGCGAATTACCATTTGCAAATAATTCCTTTGATGCAGTACTTGCTGTAGAGTGTATATTTCATTTTCCCAGCCGAAAGCAGTTTTTTCAAGAAGCATCGCGAGTACTTAAACCGGGGGGAACACTTGCTATCAGTGACTTTGTACCCAGACAAATAATTCTTCCTATCATAAAGACAGGTTCCAAGTTAGCAAAAGACACTTTATTAAAAACTCTCGGAGAAGTGGATCTTAACTTTAGCCTTAGTGACTATCGCAAATTATCGAAAAATACAGGCTTTAAACCCTTAATAGAAGAAGATATTACTCGCAATACTTTACCAACCTATTCCCTGGTACGAAAATTGCAAAATAAAGAAGATAAAATAATCAATTTTGCCGAATCGGTAAGTCATTGGGGGATAATTCGTTATTTTATTTTGTCTTTTATCAATGGAAGACAATAGTGAATAAAAAAGAATAATACCGATTTGAATAAACCTTACTAGACGCAGAGAGCGCTGAGGAAAGAAATAAAAAAAGGTAAGAGTAATAAAATATTTAAAAGGAGCGTCACAAATTTATAATCTTGTAGTGCGAGCAAGATGCTCGCTCTTCTTCCCTAACGAGCAAGATGCTCACACTACCTTTGAGTAAAAGCTTTAGAAATCAATATCTTTACTCCTTCCCCCCCTCCGCGTACCTTTGCGTTTAAAAATTATATTTCTTTAAATTTATCAACCTTTTCCCCACAACCTACTTCTACAACCATCGAACCCTTTTCAGGCTTACCAAAACTCACTTGAAAAATTAAAAATATAATAAGTAAAAATACTGTACCTATATGTAAATAATTAAAGCTATATTCAAAGCTCGTCATAAAAAGTGTGCAAGGCGAGGGGTGTATCTACTTATTTACTATGAATCAAGCTCAAATCCCTTCCTGGCAACAGGTTCGCGCTACATTTAAACACATTTGGGGTTATGAAGATTTCCGTCCACCCCAAGGCGAGATTGTCCAAAGTTTACTCGCCAAAAAAGATAGTTTAATTATTATGCCCACTGGCGGGGGTAAATCAATTTGCTTCCAGCTTCCCGCACTTTTACAAACAGGCTTAACTTTGGTAGTTTCCCCCTTAGTAGCACTAATGGAAAACCAAGTACAGGAATTAAAAGAACGTAAACTCAAAGCAGATTTATTACACAGTCAATTGTCTTCTTTCCAACGTCGCCAAACTCTACGGGCTTTGGAAAGACAACAGCTAAGATTACTTTACCTATCTCCAGAAACTTTACTTAGCCCTCCAGTTTGGGAAAGATTATCTCACCCAGAACTTGAAATTAACGGTTTAATATTAGATGAAGCCCATTGTTTAGTACAGTGGGGTGATAGTTTTAGACCAGCATATCGAAGATTAGGGGCAGTAAGACCAGCACTACTTAAATCAAAAAGAAGAGGAACAAAAATAGCGCTAGCCGCTTTTACCGCCACTGCCGACCCTTTAGCCCAAACTGTAATATCAGAAACTTTGCAATTACAGCAACCTACTGTATTTAAACTGAATCCTTATAGAAGCAATCTTAACCCGAACGTCCGGATTATTTGGACTCCACAAGGAAGAACGCAACAATTATTAAAGTTTATTCACAAAAATCAACAAAGCTCTGGATTAGTTTATGCTCGCACCCGGAAAGATAGCGAAAATTTAGCCGCATGGTTGGCACAAAAAGGTTACAAGACGGCTAGTTATCACGGTGGATTGGGTGCAGAAGAAAGACGCGAGATTGAAGCAAGCTGGTTAGGTGGAAAAATACCCTTTGTGGTTTGTACGTCAGCTTTCGGTATGGGAATTAATAAACCCGATGTGCGATGGGTGATTCACTATCAAGCGCCGTTATTGCTATCGGAATACGTACAGGAAATTGGACGCGCAGGAAGAGACGGGAAAGCCGCAGAAACACTAACATTAATTAGCGAACCCACCGGATTATTAAATCCAGAAGACAAACAAAGACAGAAATTTTTTGAAGAAAAGATAAGAGAACAACAGCTTACAGCAAAACAATTAATTAAAAAATTACCACCTACAGGAGAATTAGAAGCAGTAACGCAAAAATGGAACGATGCACCAATAGCACTCTCTTTACTGCACAGCATGGGTAGATTAAAGTGGATCGATCCTTTCAACTACAGTATTCAGAAAGACTCAAAAAATAAAATAGAACGGCGATCGCACCCCAAAAATCAGATGCAGCAGTATTTGACTACCAAAAAATGTCGCTGGCAATTTTTATTAACAGCTTTCGGATTTGAAAAAGAAGCAGCGAATTTACGTTGCGGACATTGTGATAATTGCCGAAAGTAGTTAGTTGATAGTTGTTAGTATCACCACTAACAACTAACAACTAACTACTAATTCAAAATTGCTGTAAAAACCGCAAATCGCTAGAATACACGCGGCGGATATCATCGAGCTGATGTAATACCATTGCAAAACGCTCCACGCCGAAACCAGCGGCGAATCCGGTGTATACTTCTGGGTCGTAACCTACAGCTTTCAAAACATTTGGATCTACCATACCGCAACCCATAACTTCTAACCAGCGTCCGTTCCAACGTAAATCAACTTCTGCTGAAGGTTCGGTAAATGGGAAGTAGCTGGCGCGGAAGCGAATATCTTCTATTTCACCGAACATTGCTTCTAAGAACTCTTTGATAGTGCCTTTGAGATCGGTAAAAGTTAATCCTTCGTCAACTGCCAAAAGTTCGATTTGATGGAAAACTGCCGCGTGAGTTGCGTCTACATTGTCTCTTCGGTAAACTCTTCCCGGTGCAATAATCCGAATCGGGGGTTCGCTTTCTTCCATGAATCGAATTTGCACCGAAGAAGTTTGAGTCCGCAACAGATTACCGTCGGGAAGATAAAACGTATCCTGCATATCGCGAGCCGGATGATCTGGGGGAGTATTTAAAGCCTCAAAATTATAATAATCGCTTTCCATTTCCGGCCCGGCAGCTACCGTATAACCCATACCCACAAAAATATCCAGAGTTCTGTCAATAACGCCATTTAACGGGTGAATGCGACCTTGAGGGCGGAAAACCCCCGGCATAGTCACATCAATGGTTTCCCCTTCAATCTGCGCTTGGATTTTCGCAGTTTCCAAAGCCACACGCTGCTTATCTAAATTATTTTGTAAAGCTTCCTTAACAACATTGGCGATCGCACCAATTTTTGGTCGTTCTTCCGCGCTTAATTTTCCCATACCGCGCAGCAGAACACCCAACTGACCTTTTTTACCTAAATAATCAACCCTAAGTTTATCCAAGCTTTCCAAAGAATCAGCGTTAGTAATTGCTTTTTCGGCTTCAATACGTAATTCTTCTAATTGAGATTGTAAATCGTTAGTCATCAGTCAAACAATTTTGGATTTTAGATTTTAGATTTCGGATTTTAGATCGACCCCACGGATGGATCGGGCAATATCTCACACGCTTTTATAATGCCATTTAAAGGGAAATTGGGCATGGGGCATGGGGAATTGGTAATTGCTAATTGTTAATTGTTAATTGATAATTGGTAATAATTATTTATTCCTCCCCCTTGTCTCCCCATCCCCCCATCCCCCCCTCTTCCCCCTCTTCCCCCTCTTCCCCCTCTCCCTCCAGTTATCGCAATTAGTGCAAGATGTGAATAGCAACTATCAACTAACAATGAAATTATTAATTTCCAACGATGACGGTGTTTACGCGGCTGGTATACGTGCTTTAGCTAACACGATGGCAGAAGCAGGTCATGATGTCAGTGTAGTTTGCCCGGATAGAGAACGTTCTGCAACGGGACACGGCTTGACTTTGCACCAACCGATTCGCGCTGAAATTGTCGAATCATTGTTTCACCCTGCTATCAAGGCTTGGGCTTGTGATGGTACTCCTTCGGACTGTGTAAAATTAGCGCTGTGGGCTTTGTTGGATTCACCCCCCGAATTAGTTCTTTCTGGGATTAATCAAGGTGCTAATTTGGGAACGGAAATTCTTTATTCTGGAACTGTTTCGGCTGCAATGGAAGGTTTGATTGAAGGAATTCCTAGCGTTGCATTTAGCCTTACTAGCTACACTTCCAAGAATTTTAAAACTGCGGCTAACTTTGCCAAAATACTTGTAGAAAAATTACGATTAAAATCTTTACCGGATTCGATGTTACTTAACGTTAACATTCCCGCAGTTGAATCATCGCAAATCAAAGGCGTTAAATTCACTCGTCAAGGAGTGCGCCGCTATGTTGACGTATTTGATAAACGAATAGATCCACGAGGGAAAACTTATTATTGGTTAACAGGAGAAGTACTTGAAGATGTAGAACCGCCAGTAAGTTTTAATTTATCCGAAAATATACCGATTGATGTACGTGTTATCCGTGATAACTACATCAGTATTACTCCTTTACATTACAATCTCACTTATGCTGATGGACTCAAAGACTTGTCTGGGTGGGAATTCCAGTTTAAATAAAAAATTTTCAGCTTAAAAATTCAAGCTTTTTAGGAGGTTAAATGCATTACTGGAAAATATAGGTTATAAAGTAAAAACGTCTATAAAGAAAATATGCAGACGTATAGTTGAATTAATCGCAGCATAAGTTTAAAAGTGGCTCGCACGATTGGCGCGAAAAACTCTTGAAAAATATGTTGCGATCGCTTAATTTCCTTTTTTACAACAATAGGTTAGATAGCATTAATTAAACTATAGGTCGTAAATTTTTTTGTATTGTTCGCCCGCTCAATCGATGACTTGTAACACTCATGTCTAGGACAGAGAATCAATTTACCGTAAAATTTTGGGGTGTTCGTGGCAGTATTCCCTGTCCCGGACTCCAAACCGTTCGTTATGGAGGTAATACCCCTTGCGTCGAGATGCAACTGGGCGACAAACGCTTTATTTTCGATGGAGGTACGGGAATCCACGTTTTAGGGCAGTCTTTATTACCTAAAATGCCTTTAGAAGCTTATATCTTTTTTACCCACTCTCATTGGGATCACGTCCAGGGATTTCCGTTTTTTGTTCCTGGATTTGTTGCGGGTAATAAATTTCATATTTATGGTGCAGTAGCTCCTGATGGCTCTACTGTAGAACAACGTCTAAACGACCAGATGCTGCACCCGAATTTCCCCGTACCTTTGCAGATCATGCAGTCCAATTTGGATTTTAGCGAAGTAAAGCCTGGAAAAACGATTCATATAGAAGATATTGCCATAGAAACCGCACCGTTAAACCATCCGGGAGAATCGGTAGGATACCGAGTTAATTGGCAAGGTGGTTCTGCTGTATATGTTACGGATACCGAACATTATCCTGATAAATTGGACGAAAATGTTTTAAAGCTTGCTAATAACGCCGATATTTTAATTTACGATTCAACTTATACCGATGAAGAATATTATTCATCGAAATCGCCCAAAATTGGCTGGGGACATTCCACATGGCAAGAAGCCGTCAAAATAGCCGAAGCTGCGAATGTTAAAACTCTAGTTATTTTCCATCACGATCCGTCCCATGACGACGAGTTTTTAGACCGCATTGGGCAAGAAGCCAAACAGAGATTTCCCGGTGCAGTCATGGCTAAAGAAAGAATGGTACTAAACGTTCCGATGAATGTTCCTTTATCAAAAAGTTTTCCTATTAGTCGATAGTTGAATTAAAGCTTCGATCTCAAAGTAATTATAGAATTTGGATTAAATTGGTATTCGAGAGCCTTAGTTCAAACTATGGCAAATTGGGAATAGGTAATTGGTAATGGGTAATGGGTAATAGGTAAGAGGTAATGGGTAATAAGTAAGAGGTAATAGGTGATAGGTGATGGATAATTTTCAACTCCTAGCTCCTAACTCCTAACTCCTAACTCCTAACTATTAACTCCTAACTATTAACTCCTAACTCTTAATTCCTAACTCCCTAATTGTTAAACCTCTCGTCCCAAAATTGACGTGCCAAATTTGTCTCAAAATGGGTGTTCTGTGTGGGTAACATCTTCAACCGAATTGATTAAAACTCCTACTGCTGTTGCCCTTGGTAAGTTTGATGGCGTTCATCGCGGTCATCAAAGGGTAATCCAACCAATTTTGCATAAACCAGCAGACGCAGAACACATTTACCCAACAGTTATTACATTTGAACCGCATCCTCAAGAGTTTTTTACGGGTAAATCTAGAAGATTATTGACTCCTGTGGATGAAAAAGTCCGACATTTAGAACTGCTAGGGGTAAAACAACTTGTACTAATCCCCTTCAACAAAGAATTAGCCGCTTTGACTCCCGAACAGTTCGTAGAACAAATTATCGTAGAGAAATTGCAAGCTTCTAGAATCAGCGTTGGACAAGATTTTTGTTTTGGTTCCAACCGTAGCGGCACTGCAATGGATTTACAGGTACTCGTCGCTAAATATGGTATTCCCGTTACCATCGTTCCCTTGGAAACCCATGAAGACGATTTACCGCTAATAGAAGAGGGAACTCGTATTAGCACTTCATTTATTCGCCAAATGCTCGAAACTGGCGACGTTGAAAAAGCCAACCGAATGCTGGGAAGACCTTATACTCTCATCGGTACCGTAGTCAAAGGACAGCAACTCGGTAGAACGATTGGTTTCCCGACTGCCAACTTGAAATTACCAGAAGATAAATTTTTGCCCCGACAAGGAGTTTACGCTGTTAGAGTTAGCGATATCAGCCAGCCAGATATTAATCCAGATATCAACTTAAACAATCATTGCGGAGTAATGAACATTGGCGATCGCCCCACGGTAAACGGTACACATCTCACAGTAGAAGTACATCTTTTAGATTTCGCTGAAGATTTATACGGTAAAAAACTGCAAATCCAATTAGAAAAATTTCTCAGACAGCAACAAAAATTTCCATCATTAGAAGCCCTCAAAGCTCAAATTCAACTCGACTGCACCACAGCCAGAAAATTCTTCAGCACTGCGCGTTAGTTTACTCCAACTATGGGAACAATAGATGAGGATGGGGGGATGGGGAGATGGGGAGACAAGGGGAAACAAAAAGAAATTTAAACTCCTAACTCCTAATTCTTAACTCCTAATTTCTAACTCCCAATCCAAAATCTAAAATCTAAAATCTAAAATCTAAAATCCAAAATCCTATTGGTGCATGAGAGATAAAATTGACGCTCTAACACAAAACCTAGCTCGTACTATTGTTGGTAAAACCGAAGCTATCCGCTTGGTATTAGTTGCCTTATTAGGTGGTGGACACGCTTTGCTTGAAGACGTTCCCGGAGTGGGTAAAACTCTGCTCGCGAAATCCCTGGCTCGTTCCGTTGATGGTAAGTTTCAACGGCTGCAATGTACGCCAGACTTACTGCCTACCGATATTACAGGTACAAATATTTGGAATCCTAAAACTGGTGAATTTACTTTTTTAGAAGGACCCATTTTCGCCAACGTCATGCTAGCAGATGAAATCAACCGCGCTACACCCCGTACTCAATCTGCCTTGCTAGAAGTGATGGAAGAAGCGCAGGTAACAGTTGATGGTGTCTCTCGTGCCGTTCCCCAACCCTTTTTCGTCATCGCCACTCAAAACCCAGTTGAGTATCAAGGTACTTTTCCCCTACCCGAAGCGCAAATGGATAGATTTATGCTGTCTTTAAGCTTGGGTTATCCTACGGAGCAAGAAGAGTTACAAATGCTATCTCGACTTCAGGATGGCAGCAAATTTACTGACTTAAAACCCTGCATAACCTTAGCCGAAGTAGAAGAATTACAGCGAATTTGTGCTGCTATCAAAGTAGAAGCTTCATTACAGCAATATATGCTCGACTTGGTGCGAGCCACAAGGTGCGACGAAGAAATTACTTTAGGTATAAGCCCCAGGGGTACCGTAGCATTACACAAAGCCACACAAGCCTTTGCGTATCTTTCCGGACGCGATTATGCAATACCCGATGACGTGAAATTTATTGCTCCCCACGTTCTGAGTCATCGTTTGATTCCCGTAGGAGGAAGGAGAGCGCAAAGTGTAATGGAACGTTTGTTACGGGTGGTAGCGATTCCTTAAGTCAGTTAACAGTGAGCAGATTGTAGGTTGGGTTAGGCGCATTTATAAGAATGCTTATTAACAAATAATTGATATTGCAACCTAACCCAACATCACCATTGTTAGTATTGTAGAGTTGTTCTCTCTGATAACATTGTTTATTCGCAATCGTGATGTTGGGTTACGACACAAGGGAAGAAAACTTTTCGTTACAAATCAAATTTGGTTTTCGTGTCTAACCTAACTGACTTACTATGACAGCAATCAAAAACAATTTAAACCGAATCTGGGATTGCATAGAACAAAAAGCACCAGAAGTTAAAGACTTGTTTAAACCGGGATTAAAGTCTGAAGAAATTGATGAGATAACCAAAAATTTACCGTTTAAATTACCTCAATAAGTTTACGAACTGTATCAATGGCGAAATGGTTTATTAGATAATGTTACTTTTGATTTTTATGGTTCTTATCCTAGTCTATCAGGTCATTTTAACCCACTTGAAGAGACTATTCGTCATATAAAAAAAGTAAACGATGATGGCGAGGTTTTCTATTTTCTGATAGTTTTATATTTTTCAGGGGAATTTGGAGGAAATTTTTTTGCAGTTCCTCTTGGAATCAATGAATGTTCTGTAATCTTGCTATACGATGATAACGGCTTTTATGAAGATTTTGATTTTAATCAAGAATTTAAACACGCTCGAAACAATTTTAAAACAATCAAAAATCAAAACTGGCTTTTTGATAAGCGTAAAATATATAATAGCTTAGGAGATTTAATTGCAGAAATTGCAGTCTGTGCCGAACAAGCAGTTGATAGCTTAGAACGCGATCAAGATTTTGTTTCTATTAATTTAGAACGACAAAAATTTGATTTTATTCATTACAGATATAGATTCGCAGAGAAAAGCAAAAGTATATATTGTTTAACACTAGAACAAGAAACAGAACTTTTTGAAACTAAACAACGCTGGTTAAATTTAATTAATACACCTTTAAATAAACAAGAAGCGACTAAAATTATTCAAAAATTATACCGATACGCAGAAGAGGAAATACCCGAAATCCTAGATTTACCTAGTTTTTATACGGCACATCTAGGATTTTTCGGACAATCGGATTTTTTGAATCAAGCTGAAAATCAATATCTGGCAGATAAGTTAAACTCGCTGTATTGGGATTTTTTATTACTTCCCTTTGACTATGCTCTGACAAAACCAGTAATTACATCTGTTCTAAAATCATTAAAATCTGAGCTAAATGATGTTTTAGATGATTTTATCGAATACGATTTAAAGAATAGCATAGAAATAATATTGAAAGATGATATAAATTCAAATTTAGAAACCATAACGAAGATTCTATATTCAGCGCTAAAGTACGATTTAAGAGATGCTTCAGATAAAGATTTAATTTTACTATATTTCAACTACGAACATATTTTAAGCAACAATGAATTTGTCGCTTCAGCAGCATTATTTGAATTTGCTCATCTTCTCGGAGTTAAATTCGACGAACGAAAGCTTAATTTATATGTTTCGTATTGCCGAGAAACTTGGTGCGTCATCCCTTTCGATAAAACCGTGATTGTTTGCGAGAAGCCGCAAGTCTCATGGAATGAAAATCCTTTATCATATGTTAACGAGCTACCAAATCTTAGTTTTTCAGATGGTTATAGTATTTAGATTTATATGATGTTGGGTTACGACACAAGGGAAGAAAAATTTTCGTTGCAAATCAAATTTGGTTTTCGTGTCTAACCCAACCTACTAACTGCGTCTCTTTAGAGCGCAGAGTGTCAAGTACATTGTTTCAAGGGAATAGTAATTACAAACTCAGTTCCTTCTCCGGGTGTGGAAATACACTCTAAAGAACCACAATGTTTTTCTACAATAATTTGATAGCTAATTGATAATCCCATCCCCGTACCTTTTCCTACTGGTTTGGTTGTAAAAAATGGATCGAAAAGTCTTGTTTTAATTTTTTCGGGAATTCCCTTTCCGTTGTCGGAGATAGAAATTTTAACTTGCTTGCATCTTACTAATTCTGTATTGATACAAATAGTAGGAGAATTATTATCTCCAATTCTTTCTTCTAATGCATCAAGCGCGTTAGCCAAAATGTTCATAAATACCTGGTTTAATTGACCGGGATAGCATTCTATTTGCGGTAATTTATGATAATTTTTGATAATTTCAATTCTGGGACGATCGGGTTTGGCTTTGATACGATGTTCTAAAATCATCAAAGTGCTGTCAATTCCTTCGTGGATATTAACTTCTTTCATTTGTGCTTCATCCATGCGGGAAAAGTTACGTAAGGAAGCGACTATTTCCCGAATGCGTTGCGCTCCCACTTTCATAGAACCCAAAAGCTTGGGTAAATCTTCTACTAAAAATTCTAAGTCTAATTCTTCTGTTAATTCCTGTATTTCTAATGTGGGTTGAGGATAATTTTTACGATAAGTTTCGATTATTTCTAATAAGTCTTGAATGTAGTTATTTGCGTGATTTAGATTTCCGTAAATAAAGTTGACGGGGTTATTAATTTCATGGGCTACACCTGCGACTAATTGACCTAAACCGGACATTTTTTCGCTTTGCACTAACTGTGTTTGAGCCTTTTGCAGTTTGCTAATAGTATTTTCTAAGTCTTGTGCTTTTTGATGTACTTCGGTTTCGGCTTGTTTGCGAGCGGTAATATCGTTACGAATGGCAATATAGTGTTGCGGTTTACCGATGTCATTTATCATTGGCACAATGGTTGTGTCTACCCAGTAAAGAGTTTTATCTTTAGCACAATTTTGAATTTCTCCTCGCCAAACTTTACCACTGCTAATTATTTCCCACATTTGGGTAAAAAAGGATTTAGGATGATTACCGGAGTTAACAATCCGATAGTTTTTACCGATTAATTCTTCGCGAGTATATTTAGAGATTTTGCAAAAATTATCGTTAACGTATTCAATATTTCCTTCATCGTCGGTAATTGCAACAATGGCAGCTTGGTTTAAAGCAAACTTAATATCGGCTGATTCTTTTAAAGAGTTTTGTAATGCTATTTCTGCTTGTCTGCGTTCGGTAATATCTAATGCTGTGCCTACAAGTCTGTATACTCTACCAGAATTATCTTTTAAAGGATTAATAGTATTTAAATACCAAGTTGGCCGATTTTTAAAAGTAACGGATTCTTCAAAGGAACAAGATTGACCAGTTTCTACACATTTGCGATAACTTTGAGATAATTTAGCACCTTCAACTTCTCCGAATAATTCTTCCGGAGTTTTACCAACAATTTGTGTTTTATCTAAACCACTACTACTTTCTGCGGCTGCGTTAACTCCTGCATAGTGAAAATTTCCGTCTTCGGTAACATCAACAACAACTAAAGCATTATCGGCACCATCGTAAACTGTGCGAAGAAATTGCTCTTGCTTTTGTAATTGTTCTTCAGCACGTTTGCGTTCGGTAATATCAAATGCCATTGAAGCAATACCGACTATTTCATCATTAGCAGCTATTAAAGGATAGTTATACCATTCACAAACAATTTTTCTACCATCTTTAGTTATATTTTCATTGGTGCTAAACATCCGTTGTTTCTCAATAACAAACTTTTGCAGCATTTCTGACAAACTACTTTTGAAATCATCTGTGACTAAAAAGCTAAAATCACGACCTAAAACTTCACTTTTGCTGTATCCAAAAATTCTTTCTGCGGCTTGATTCCACTCTTTAATTTCAAAATTACGATTCCATTCAATCACCGCTAACGGCGTTTGTTGTACCATTAATGCTAAACGTCGCTGCCCAGACTCTATCAGTAATCTTTCTTCTAACTTACGCTGAGTGATATCTTCAATACGACAAAGCATACCAACGATTTCGCCATCGGCGTTAATCAAAGGGTTTTTACGGATATCTAACCAGACTTGCTCGTCTGAAGTTGAACTAGAAATTATGATTTGTTCAACAGTAGTATTGTTTTCGATGACTTGGCGATCGCCCTTTTCATTCACGCTTTGAGCTAAATTTTTTAAAGGTAGTTCATTGTCAGTTTTATCGACAATCTGTTGGGGGGAAGTTAACCCTACGGCTCTAGCAAATGGTAAATTACAACCTTGAAAGACTAAATTATTATTCTTCCAATATATCAATTCAGGTAAATTGTCCATCGCCAATTGACACATGGGTAAGGAATTAACTGTATTTTCGTTAAGGGTTTGTAAAGACTTAAATTCTGCCGGTAGCATAAGTTGATTTGAGGAAACACATTACTAATGAACTTAGTGTTCCCAAATTTGCTTTATGAATGAACAATTCAGGATAGGAAATAGGGTTGGGGGGAATAGGGAACAGGAAACGGGGAACAGAAAAGAAAAAAACATAAATTTTCGCTGCAAATCATGAATGACTTTTTACCACTATTCCCTACTTGCTATGTAAATACCTTATTCTTACAACTAACAGGTATTTGAATTTGAAATTCCGTACCTTCTCCTACATTTGAAATACAGTTTAATTGTCCCTCATGCTGCTCGACTATAATCTGGTAGCTCATAGATAATCCCAAACCAGTACCTTTACCTACAGGCTTGGTAGTAAAGAATGGGTTGAATAGCTTGTTGATATTATCTTCGGGAATACCGGAACCATTGTCAATTATGCTAATCTGCACAATATGAGGCTGTATTAATTTAGTTGAAATACGAATTTGAGGATATTCATTTTCAAATATTTGTTGATTTTTGATTGCTTCTTCTAAGGCATCAATTGCATTATTCAAGATATTCAGAAAAACTTGATTGAGTTTTCCTGCAAAACATTCAACTGAGGGTAAATCTTCAAATTCTTTGGTAACTACAATTGCAACTCTTTCAGGTTTGTATTAAAGACTATTTTGCAAAATCATTAAAGTGCTATCAATACTTTCATGAATATCAATCTTTTTAAACTCTGCTTCATCTAAACGCGAAAATTTTCTTAAAGAAAGTACAATTTGACCAATTCTTTCGGCTCCTGTTTTCATCGAATTAACAATATTCCGCAAATCTTCTTGAAGATAATCAAATTCAATTTTTTCAATGAACTCTTTTGCTTCGGAATTATCGGGATAATGATTTTGATAAATTTTGATCAGTTTTAATAAATCTTCAAAATATTCTTGAGCGTATATAAGATTAGCGTCAATAAAGTTAACGGGATTATTAATTTCATGAGCAATCTCCGCGACTAATTGTCCCAAACTGGACATTTTTTCGCTTTGAATTAATTGAACCTGAGTAGGTTGTAATTGTAAAAGAGCTTTTTCTAATTCCTCGGTTTGCTCGCGTAACTTTGCTTCAGCTTCTTTACGTTTGGTTATATCTCTGAAATAAAATATTTTACCGTAATTATCTCCAGTCAAAGAAAGTACTGAAGCAATGTAGCGCTCTAAAGTTTTTCCGTCTTTTAAATAAATTTCATTACGGCAACTTTTTTCTGGATGCTCGAAAAGATATTCTAAAGTAGATACAAATTCTTCGGGATTGTCTTGTTTATCTAGCATTGAAGCAAAGATTGGTTCGTCCTTACCCGTTTCAATGGCAGACTGCGAAATTTGCCATAAATCGATAAAACGCTGATTATATGATATTGATTCGCTATATTCATCAACAGCCTTATCTTCTATTATTCCCAATCTTGGCAACATTTCAACAGTTATCAGTTATCAGTTATCAGTTACCAGAAGTTGAATCTACAATTCCTAACTCCTAACTCCTAACTATTCATACTTTTTAGATGATTATCTAACAATGCAATTACAATCTCAGGTGTTTCTAGATGCGGTAAAACACCTGTATCGGGGATGACATGAAAATTACGAATTGCTTTTGGATTTAACTCTGCTAAACGTTTTCCTAACTTAACGTTAATGAATTGTGCTTTTTCACCCCACAGTATCGCTGTAGGTACTGCAAGTTGTTGAATATATAGACTGAGATCGAAATACAAATCGCCGCGTAAAAATGATAAAGCCGCAAATATAGCATTAGGTTGTTGAGCGGAAGCTAAATAAGCTTGGACAATTTCTTCCGATATTCGTGCGGGTTTTGCAAACAGAAAACTTTGTAAAAAATTTCTGACTGCAATTTCATTTTCCGCACCTAATTTATAAATTAAATTATCCAATAACGGTGTATTTATAACCTCCAAAGGAAGTCTACGTCCGCTACCTTGTCCAAAATCATCAAATCCAGATGGACAAGAAAGAAATAATGATTGAAATAAGTCAGGTTGTTGAATAGCTAAACGAATAGTCAAAGCAGCAGTAAGAGAAGACGCTACAACCGTTACAGGTTCCCGACAAGTTTGTTTAATAAATTCTGCAATAGTGCTGATGTAATCGTTAACTTGATAATCCCGTACCGGATGAAAAGATTCACCCCAGCCGATTAAATCTGGAGCCAAAATGCAGTGAGTTGCAGCAAAAGCAGAATATACCTTCGAGAATTCATAAGCAGAAGCACCACCACCAAAATTATGTAGAAAAACTACTTGCGGCAAGTTTTTAGTTTCGGCAATATCCCAAGGTGCAGCAGTTTGGGTGTAGTAAACCATTGCTCCAAGGGATGTTTGAATAATTTTATGCCCAAAGCCGGGAGGTTGAAATTGAAGCATGATACGGGGATGGGGGATGGGAGATGGGGGGACAAGGGGACAAGGGGACAAGGAGGAGTTAGGAGTTATTGAATTTGAGCTTTAACCTAGATAATTGATCATTGATCATTGATAATTGATAACTGTTCACTGTTTACCGATTTGCACGAGTTTGTCTAGATTGTCGCCACTAATATGATATGCTTGTCCGAATCCAATTACGAAACGACCGCTGTGGGGAGTCAGTTTAAAAATACGAAAATCTGCTAAACCGCGCAGCATTTCAATTATTTCGCCGAAACGAACTGCAAATTTATCTACAATGTTTTTCCATTCATCGGTTTCGCGCTTGATCAAAGTTGCCGTACAATCATAATTTAGTCGGCGACGGGCAAAGATTTGTGGGGTTTGAGCTTCATCTTCAATTAATAAAACACTTGCGCGGGGGTTGACGTTTAAATTTTGCGTGTGTGTTGAAAGCCCGCTGACATAGATATAAATATTTTTCAATTCGTCCATTATGAAGGGAGTGTAACTACCATTGGGCATTCCCTCTTCATTTACGGTACTAATAATGATACTTTGGAATTCTTGGGTGAATTTCTGATATTGGCACGTAACTTTTTCTAATTGATTCATAATCCAAACTTACTATGCTCTAAGACTATTTTTGATTTGAGGTATCCGGGTAATGGCAGAGTTGTCTAAAAATTAACAAGAACTTCTAAACTTTCGATGGCAAAAAGTTTATTGTATGCCTGTTTTATAAATCTATGTATAATTATACTTTTGAATATATAGGTTCATTCTATAACCAATACTGCAAATTATTATGACTGAGTTTCACGAAATGTTGAATTTGCTCGAAGCTGAAAGGGAACGCTATATATTAGAAGCTGCACGTTTAGAACGCCGTTTAGAATCTATTCGCACTCAAGTTAATGCTATAGATAACTTAATATCTGGTTACATTGAAGAAAAACAACACGATCATTTTTATCAACAGTTTCCTCAATCTCCACCCCTGGCATATTTAGAAGCAGATAGACGAGATATTAATATTTTATCTGTTGATGAAAAGATCGATTTGCATCAAGAAAAGTTAGAACAAGTAGATAATTACAACGAAGCCCAACCGCAGGCAGAAGAAGTTGATATTTCCGATATCCCAAAAATGAACGGAGGAAGGCAATCAGAAAGCTTGCCAATGTCACTTCAATACCAAGGATATTCAATCAAAAATGCCATTCTGATCTTAATGCGTCGCCGACCCAATTTTCATTTTCAGATTCATGATATTGTTAGCGATTTATATGGCGACAATTTAACAAAAAAGCAACGCGATACAGCCAGGGTAAGCATTACCAAAGCTTTATCTCTTGGTTTTAAATCCGGTTTATGGTTTAAGGTACTGCGATCGCCCGGAGTATACACGTTCAAATATAAAAAAGGAATTACAGCTAAAACTCCGTCATCTTAATAAATTTGGAATTCGGCGAAGCAAATTTGACATCAGAGGGAATAGGGAATAGGGAATAGGGAAAAAAGACATTTTATTAATTATTATATAGTAGACTTTGTGAAAGTTGTTGCTGACTATGCAGTATAAAAGATACTGAAAAGCTATAAATTAAACGGCGTTAGATGTAATTTAATTTAAATATACAATTTTTGGGAGACGTTTATAAAACTCTATCTGTAGTTAGATACATAGCTTTTATTAGTGCGGGAGGATTGTTCTTATTTTAAACTGTAACTTAGATTATTCTACTGGGTGTAAGTCTCATCGCTTTTGATGTTGGTTCATTTTTTA
This sequence comes from Calothrix sp. CCY 0018, assembly GCF_963920925.1. Taxonomy (NCBI): domain Bacteria; kingdom Bacillati; phylum Cyanobacteriota; class Cyanophyceae; order Nostocales; family Calotrichaceae; genus Calothrix; species Calothrix sp. CCY 0018. The sequence goes on from NZ_CAWUDI010000031.1 coordinate 32,246, forward strand.
TTCGTTCCCTCTATCCCCAATTGGCGCGAGATTATATGCTGTATTGTGCATTCTACTTTGCTTACGTGGCGTATTATTGCTATTTCAAGACTTTAAATCTTATCGCTCTCAAGGAGTACCGATTGCTCAATTTATGTTAGCTGAAACAATTCGTCTACGAGCAAAAAATAAATAATCATCCTTAAAAGTAGAAAATACCTAATTTTGAGGAATTGAATTGGGAGATCGCACAGCCAAAGAAGGTGCGCGGGAACAAGCGCGTTGAGAGAAGTCGCGCAACCCGTAGGAGGAGATAAGGAAGGGGACAAGGGGAAATTAAAATTCATAACTACTAACTTTTAATTTTTAACTCATAGTTTATAATCTTAAATTTTAAATCTAAAATCTAAAATCTAAAATTTGATAACTGACAACTGTTCACTGATAACTGAAAAATGTGGGATTTAAATAGATTCGTAAAAACTCTAACTTTCTTTGAAGTAATCCCATTACTTAATTGGGTACAGGATTTCTTCAAAGGTGATTTAAAGGATAGTCCAGATAAATTAATTGGAGCAAAAACAGTGGGTGTAGTATTAGTAGCAGGTGCAACGGGTGGTGTTGGTAAACGAGTAGTACAACGACTTATTGATAAAGGTTACAAAGTTAGATGTTTGGTGCGCGATATCGATAAAGCTAGGTCAATTCTTGACGATAAAGTAGATTTAGTGGTTGCAGATATTACTAAACCAGAAACTTTAAATTCTCTATTAATGGCGAACATTCAAGCTGTTATTTGTTGTACTGCGGTGCGAGTACAGCCAGTTGAAGGAGATACTCCCGATAGGGCGAAATACAATCAAGGGGTTAAATTTTATATGCCCGAAGTTGTTGGCGACACTCCCGAAAATGTAGAATATAAAGGCGTAAAAAATTTAGTAGAAGCAGCTAAAAAACACTTACCTCAATCAAACGAAAAAATACTATTTGATTTTAATAATCCATCCGTAGATGTTAAAAACGTATGGGGTGCGGTAGATGATGTAGTTATGGGTGGAGTCAGTCAAAGCAATATCAAATTATCTTCAGGTACATCTGTATTTTTCGGTAACGTTTCTACTGAAAATTCCGGTGGATTTGCTTCAGTTAGAACTAAAAACTTCGATCCTTCCTTTAACTTATCTGGTTACGAAGGCGTTGAAATTCGCGTTAAAGGTGATGGAAAACGCTATAAAATCATCTTGCGTACAGAAACAAATTGGGATGGTGTTGGCTACTGTTATTCCTTTGATACCGAAGCAGATACTTGGATAAACGTCAAGGTTCCTTTTGCAGAATTAACACCAGTTTTTCGTGCCAAAACTGTAAATGATGCTCCGAGAATTGAGGCTAACAAAATTTGTTCTTTTCAATTGATGTTGAGCAAATTTGAATACGACGGAGGATTAAATCCTAACTTTTCAGCAGGTGCTTTTAGCTTAGAAGTAGAAACAATTAAAGCTTATGGAGGAAGAAACTTACCTCAATTTGTTTTAGTCAGTTCCGCAGGAGTAACTCGTCCGGGAAGACCTGGTATAAACTTAGAAGAAGAACCACCAGCAGTCAAACTAAACGATCAACTTGGAGGCATTCTCACATGGAAACTAAAAGGAGAAGATAGTTTAAGACAAAGTGGAATTCCTTACACTATAATTAGACCATGTGCTTTAACAGAAGAACCAGGTGGAAAAGAATTAATCTTTGAGCAAGGTGATAACATTAAAGGCAAAATTAGCCGCGAAGACATTGCAAAACTTTGCGTACAATCCCTACAGCAACCATTAGCTTGTAATGTCACCTTTGAAGTAAAAGAAGGAGAAAACAACGCTAGTTATATAGATTGGGAAAAACTTTTTCAAACAGTTAACAGTTAACAGTTAACAGTTAACAGTTATCAATTATCAAGGTCAAAGGTTAAAGGTTAAAAACCAATAACTCCTAACTCCTAACTCATAACTCCTAGCTCCTCCCCATTCCCATGTTTAAAAAGTTATTACTCACAACACTTTTACTCATTCTTATCTGGGGTGGTTTGCTTTCTGATACGGCTTATTCTGGGTTATTAGAGTCACGCTTTAATAATTTAGAATCTAATTTTTACCGTTTAGAATCCCAAGTAAACCGTATAGAAACGCAGTTGAATCGAGGAGGTGCTTCCCAACCGAAGATACCGAATAATCCTCTACCATCCCAGCGTAGTCAAAGAATATTATCGCAGGGAGAACGTGACAAAATGTTTGATAGACTTGCTACTTTGGTAATTGAATTAAAGCAGGATATTAAAGATTTGCAAAAGCGAGTTTCTCAATTAGAAAAATCAAGATAATTGATGAACCTAACAACTAACAACTAATAACTAACAACAAATTATGAATCTTCTTACCTACATGATGCATTTAGCGGGTTCTGGTGCAAGTGCTTATTTTAGCGCTCTGCAAATCCGCGATATTAAAACTCGTCCAAATATTTTAGCAGGATTTCAATTAGCTGAATCTGGCTCGGTTCCTTTTTTAACTAATCTTAGTCAACGTGCTGCTCAAGAAGGTGATACGTGGCTTGCAGAGAAATTACGATTACACGCAGAAGACGAAAAGAGACACGGACAAATTTTTGCTCACGCACTCAAGCAGCTTGATAAAAAAGTTCGAGACTTCAAAAGCCAGTCATCAAATAAAAGTGAAGATAAAAGCGAAAGCAATACTGGTGAAAAGAAATCAAAACAACGCGGCAATTCCTTTTTTGGCACGTATTATGAAGGCTACGAAGGTGAACAGTTAAAAGCTGAGTGCATTGACTGGAATGTGTTTATGGCTAGCACTTATATATTAGAATTAGATGCTAGTAAAGACTTTGCTCGGATGGCGAAAGCTTTACCAGAAGATGATTCCAAAGCCCGTAACCTGAAATTAGGAATGCTCAACATTGCTGAAGACGAAACAACTCATGCAGCATATCTGTATGAAGCAATGCACCGACGAATGAGTGCAATTCAAGTGCAGCAACTTGTTGATGAATGGCGATCGCGCAAAGTAAATGCCATCACAACATATGTTACCAACAAGTTGAAGGGTACAGATAATGCACCTTCCTTAACGGAAGATGATAAATCATCGGAAAAAGAAGCCGAATTAGTAATTGCTTGATGAAAATTTTGTAGCAATACCCTATGGTATCGCTACATTTATTAAAGCCTGCGGGCGTTTTTAAAGCTCGTACAGGTATTAAGCGCCAGAGTACATAGTCATCATTGTTAGTAATACCGCCAAACCGCATACCCAAAGCGCTAACATTCCCCAACTAACAGAATCATTCTGCAATTTTCGCCATAAACCGTTTTTGACATCGTTGCGAATTGCCATTTTTATATCCTCCGATTCTTAGTTATGTCTAGTTCTTTAAAATCCTCATAGTTGACCTATTTAAAAGATTCCAAATATTTAAAATTCCTCTACCCGAATGCTTTAGAAACAGCTTTCGGAAAATATCTTAACTACGATAATTTATCCAAACTAGACTCCAGATTGCTTTATACCCTTAAAAAGCGAATCAATGTACAGCACCTGCGATTGCAAGCACTTAACAATAATGTTCCTAGAAAAAGTTTTTTAATCTCTTTAATCTCTATTTTTATTTTCCCACAGCTAATCATTCTTACTACTTAATTACTCTGTTTTGCAAGAAATCTTAATGCTTATATTGATAAAAGTATTTCTTGAATAAAGAATACTAACGAATTAACAAAAACTAAGTGTTTATAATTAGGCGTATATGAGTTAAAATTAAGCATAATTATAGGAAAAATTCTTCTATTTCAAACATCTTATCCGTTGAGACTATATCTGTATTCATTTAAGTAACTCAATTATTTAATACAACTCTTAATCTTCCTTACTTATTTTAAAAGAAAAATATCTCCACCAACTTGGAGCAAATCTAAAACAAACCCATCCGTTGTTAAAATCCCTGCATCGAATGACTTAACCGTTATGAATAAGGGTATTTGTCTGAGCGGTGAAGACGAAAAATTTGATTTACAATCCGAAGGTTAGCGTAGTTGAAAGACAGGATTCGGAAGAATACAGCACTTCCCGCTGTTATGAGGTACACTAAATATAAAAATATTATTTTTGATGAAAGCATATTCAATCGATCTTCGAGAAAAAATATAGCGGTTTTCACTTGGATAGAATACAGATGAACCTCACCCCCTTCCCCTCTCCTTATTAAGGCTACGGTGTACACACAAGTACTCTCCACATAGATTTCAGAGATTTCAACCCCCTTAAATCGTCATTGCGAGCGGAGCGAAGCAATCGCAATAATGGTCAAATTAATGCGATTGCTATGTCCTGACGGACACGCTTAGTCTGACGACTCACTGCGTGAACGCTAACGTCGTTCCTCCATTCCCGGTGTAGGGAACACTAAGCCCTATGTCCTGTCGGACACGCTCCGCTAACGGGCATACTATGTCAAGCGCGGACACGCTTAGTCTGACGACTCACTGCGTGAACGCTAACGTGAACGTGAACGCAATGACAGGGCTTTGAGAGATTTAGCTAATAATTCAAAACAACGTTCCAGGTAGGATTTTAAGACTTCTGTGTACACGGTAGTCTTATTAAGGAGAGGGGTGGACGGGGTGAGGTTTCGAGTGTATTGGACTCAACTGAAAAGAGCTATATTTAATTGATTTTAAAAAAAGATGACAAACCCATTTAAAAAAAAATATATCAGGCTGCAATCTCAAACACTTGTACGTAAAATTAGAAAAGCTTTATTTTTAATTTGTTCTTTGAATATATGCAGAGTGTACCCAATCATTTCCAGTAGAAACCCTGTACCAATCGCCTCTCTGCTCGTAGAGGTTAACTCCTTCTCCGGAAGATAGCGTACTCTTAACTCCGTAACCAGTACTAGGGCCAGAACGTACATTTAGATAACTACCAACTCTAACAATCCCACTAGCGCTAGTCGGAGTAGAATCGTAAGAACCACCTGTACCCGATAATCCCATTGCACTAAGAGTTTGAGCCCCAACTACGCCATCTACTCGTAAACCGCGAGCGCGTTGAAAATTCATCACAGCACTTCGAGTAATAGTACCGTAGTATCCAGTCGAATTAACGTTGCTGGACATAAAACCTTGTGATTTCAAAGTATTTTGCACAACCGTTACATTAGTACCCCTAGAACCTCTTTTTAACATCAAAGCTTGAGCAGAACTTGCTACACCCACAATCGAACAAACTATAGCAGCAGACAAAATCCAGCGAGAAGATTTCAAAGCAAAACGATTCATTATTAGTCTCCCTTCACAAAAAAATAGAATCAAAGCAGTATTACTGAATCAATTACGATTTAGGTAACAGCGCCATATTCAAGTTATAGGCGTTAATAAATACAATCAGCTTCAGTGGTGACACGGCTTGTAAAACATCGAAAGAAATGCCTAAAAAGCATCTTTTACATACATCTAATTATCCTTAGAGTAAATATTTTTACTTAATTCTCTCTGAAAAGTATATTTTTACAAGCTCCAGCCTAGAAAAATCATCAGTAAATATTCAGATAAATTATGTAATTCACGCTCTTATATCAAGGAAGCTTTATTATTTAGTAGGTAATAAGTGATAGGGAACAATCAAAAAATTTCCTTGAATAATTATTGAAGATTAGAAAATGGAATTAATAGATAGATATAAATGAACTAGAGCATTTGGATCTATTTGCAATTCCCTATGCCCAATGCCCAATGAACAGCATTTTTGTTCGCGAACAATTGCACCACACATCTGCATTAATGACAAAGCTGCGAGAGATTGCCGCTACCCTTGATGATATCTGCAATTATCCTTCTTCATCTGCAACCGCGCTCGTTGTTGCGATTAACTTTGTTGTTTCACGATCGCTTTAGCCGCAAACTGCAACGCCAGCCTTTGGATTTTTGAATTATCCGGAAAGCATAAATACTCATTGAAATAGGAGTGTATAATAAGGTATCAACCTACTGTAATTTTACTATTTGGGTATAAATGCACCTTATAAATATAAGATAAGGAATTAAAACAAAACTAGATATTATGGAGCATAACGAAGAAGGACAACGTAACAGTGCAGCAGAAGAATTTCAAAAATCCTTAGATGAGTTGCAACTTCTGTTAGAAGAAAGTCAAACTGAAGAACAACCAGAAAAAGAATTAGAAAAAGAATTAGAAGTTGATAATACAAAAGCAAAACCAGCAGAAGAATCACCGAAATTTAATTTAGCTGAGTGGGAAGATGCGGTAGCTGATATTGAGCAATATTTTGAAAGTAAAGAAAAATAAAATTCAGAACTGCAATATTTTGACCAAAAATAATGGGATACAAGCCCCGTTCTAAAGGAGCGGCTTTTCTTGATTCTTAATATACTCTTTTAAAATTTCTAGCGGCGCACCTCCTACAGAAATAGCGAAATAACTCGGACTCCATAAAGATTCCTTATGGGGTTTTTTATATCCCGCTTGCCCATATTTGCGACTAGATACACCTTTTAAGGCATTAACTATTTGAGATATAGATAATTTAGGTGGATATTCAATTAGCGAGTGAACGTGATTACCTTCACCATTAAATTCAATCACTTGAAAATCCATCTTTTCAGCGACTTCTCGAAACGACTTTTCAACTACTCCAAGACTTTCTGCCGTAAATACAGACCTTCTATATTTTGTCACACAGACCAAGTGTATTTTTAAGTCTGTAACACTATGCCTTTCTCTTCTAAATATAGTTGTCATTATATGCAGACCAATGTATAATTGAGATACAGACCAATTATAACACTAACCATGAAAGCTAGGTATCAGTATCGTTTCTATCCAACAGACCAACAGCAACAGAGTTTAGCTCAGTTGTTCGGTTGCGTCCGTGTGGTTTTTAATGATGCTCTGGCTTTGTGTAAACAGTCGGACAAACTGCCAAGTAATAACGACTTACAAAAGCTAGTTATTACTCAAGCAAAGAAAACTGCTGAACGTGCTTGGTTGAGTACAGTTTCTAATATTCCTTTACAGCAGTCTGTTGCTGATTTGGGAGTTGCCTACAAAAACTTTTTTGATTCTCTAAAAGGGAAAAGTAAAAGTAAAAAGGTTGGTACACCAAAGTTTAAAAATAAAACTAATCAACAATCAGCACGTTTTAGAATTGGTGGCTTCTCAATAAAAGGTGATGAAATTTATCTAGCCAAGATTGGCAATATTAAACCAATTTGGTCTAGGGAATTACCTACTCCACCTACGTCTGTTACTGTAATAAAGGATTGCGCTAATCGTTATTTTCTCAGCTTTGTTGTAGAGGTTGAGCCAATTCGCGTTGATGCTAAAAACCAAAGCATCGGTATTGATTTGGGTATTAAAGTTTTTGCTTTTATGAGTAATGGTGAAAAGGCTAAAAGTCGCGAAAGTGGGCGGGCAGAGTACTCTGTCCGCCACATTTCGCCTAACTATTCAAAACTAGATAAGCGTTTGAGACGAAAGCAAAAACAACTTGCTCGCCAACGGAGTAAAGACTCTAATCGTAGAGATAAGATTAGGATTCAAGTCGCAAAGTTGCACAATAAGATTAAAGATATTCGCAAAGATTTCTTGCACAAATTATCAACTAAAATCGTTAGTGAAAATCAAACTATCGTTTTAGAAAATTTGAATGTTTCGGGAATGGTTAAAAATCGCAAACTTTCTAGGGCTATTAGTCTTCAAGGTTGGAGAGAATTTAGAACTTTATGCGAGGCAAAGTGTCAGAAATATAGCCGTGAATTTGTAGTCATTAGCCGATGGGAGCCAACGAGTCAAGTTTGTTCTGAGTGCGGTTACAAATGGGGCAAGCTCGATTTAAAAGTTCGGACGGTTCAATGCATTAATTGCGGAACCGAACACGACCGAGACGAAAATGCAGCTAAAAATATAAACAAAGTCGGGATGGGGCATTGCCACGACTATAAATGCACGTCGAGACAGAGTAAGACGACAACGGTCGCGTCAGTCATTGAAGCGTGAAGAATCCCCGCACCTTCAGGTCGGGTGCGATTCGTTCTCTCGAAACTCGCTCTGCGAGGGGATGAGAGACTTTTCTTCAAAGTAACCTAAATCGGGTTGAGTTCGCACTTATAATCCTTTGAAGAAATGATAACTTACATTTTCATTAAGGTGAGGCGAGTATCCTAGAAATCCAACTCCTTACGACCCGGTGCGGGTTTGAAAGCACAGAGCGCCCCTCTTCGTGAGAAGAGAGAGGAGTTTCCCCTACGTCTGGATTGACTCCCAGATATTTGTATGCGGGACTGAAAGCGGACAGCGCGATAATTGCTGAAAACGCCTAACCGCGAGCAAGTGTTCCATAACCGACCCTGGACTAAGATTACATCAAGGAAAAGGACATCGTGGGGTAGAAAAACGAAACATCTACCGAACCGTCTAAGAAAGACGAGTAAGGGATATAAGCTAGTGGGTTATGCCACACCTTACGTCTGGAATATCAGATAGAACAATGGAATACATGACTCCGGCTTTCATGTATCGCACTTCCAGTTCAACAGGCGGACAGATGTACCCTAAAGAACACAAATCAACTAAATACGCCGTCGTATTTAGCAATGAAATGTAGGAACGAAGTAACCCAATTTCATCTCCGTATTCGGTAGGTCGTCAAACCATATGGTGTGATTGGTGAAGATGGGTCAAGAAGCAAATGTCCAAATTGAACCGACAATTAACGCCTGAAAAGGGATGGAGTAATTTCCGGGATAAGCAGACGTGACCCGCAATGTATCAAAAGCTAAAGGTACAAGTAGTAATGAATAAGCCTAATACAAATTCGGAAACGAATATTGTGGGATGGAAGAGTATTAACTGGCGAAAAGTCGAAAGATATGTCTTCAAGTTACAAAAGCGCATTTATGCTGCCTCTCGTCGTGGAGATATAAATTAGGAATCAAGAGATATCCAAATCCCTTAAAGATTTAGATAACTTTTACAAAAAAGTCAATTACCTGTGGGTAGATGACATCCTAATAATAATCCCTAAAGCGCAAGAGGTCTACTGATAATAGATAATACATTGAGTAGCCGTGTGATGGGAAACTATCAAGCACGGTTTCGGATGGGAGGGGTAGAGCAGAAATGCTCACCTCGACCCTACTGGAGTATGTCAACTGCCAACAGTCGCAAATTGCTAAGTAGAAATTTTCTGACGTTGCGCTTCATATAGTAACAAAGCTGCCGTAATAGCCACATTCAAAGATTCTACCCCTGGTTGAAGCGGAATTTTCGCGTTGAAATCTGCCATTTGTGCTAACTCAGTCGATAAACCAGCACCTTCATTACCTAATAAAATTAAACTTGGTTTTTGCCAGTCTATCTGCCAATAAGTTAGATTTGCACTTGGTAAAGTTGCAATTACTTGCATACCCGCTTGTTTCGCACTGATTACTGTCGCTTGTAAATTTTCACCGATCTGCATCGGTAAACGAAACCATTGTCCGGCACTAGCACGCAAAACCTTGGGATTGTCTAAATCCACACTATCTTTACTCAACCACAAACCCGATGCGCCAGCCGCTGCTGCTGTACGGATTATAGTTCCTAGATTACCGGGGTCTTGCACGGTTTCTAAAGCTACCTGTAAGCCGCTAAACGGTAATTCGGTAGTATGCCCGCGTTTAGCCGTCGCTACTACACCATCTGGTTGCACCGTGGTAGCCAGCGCTTTCATTACATCCTCGCTGACAACAAGAGCGCGATCGCATTTTTCCACAGCTAGCTGCCAAAGTTGTTCGTGCCCTGCTTGCCACTGTAAAGTACAACATAAACTATCCAAGGGATAATTCGTAGCACAAGCTTCTTCTAATAAATGCGTCCCTTCCAACAAAAACAATTCCTGTTTGTGCCTCTCTTTGCTAGAGTGGAGCTTGCGAATTTGTTTTACCAAAGGATTTTGAAAACTAGTCAGCACCATTTTAGATTTTCCCGGCAGCGTTCTGTTATGATTTCCGATGTTGTAGAAACTGTCCGAGACTCATTTATACGGAGAATACTTGATTTTCAACAAGTCAAACTTAAAGCAATGCGGAACCCGGGACTTGAACCCGGAAGCCTTGTGGGGCACTAGAACCTGAATCTAGCGCGTCTACCAATTCCGCCAGTTCCGCAATTTTATTGACAATTCTTGATTTTTACTTAATTATTTACTTTTGTCAAGATAATAATTTCTTTTTAAAAAACATGGAAAATTTGTAACTGACGATCTATTACTATACGCGAATACCGTTGGGGGTAAATACTGGTCACTGCTCACTGTTCAGTGTTGGCTGATAACTGAGTATATGTATCGCGGATATGTAGACAAATGGATTCTTTACTGTAGAATCAAAACCAACTTCCTTCCTTTATAAAATCCATTATTTACTATATGGAGGATAGAATTATTAATACTTCTAACGGTTTACCAGACACGAATTTATCTCCTCAAACAGACTCCTCAGTCTTAAAAGTTTGGGGTGGGCGCACAATCGATGGTCATGTAATTATCAGCGGAGCGAAAAATTCTGCTTTAGTGTTAATGGCTGGAGCTTTGTTGTGTTCGGGAGATTGTCGCATCCGCAACGTTCCTTTATTGGCAGACGTATCGCGGATGGGTGAAGTTTTGTCAGCTTTAGGTATGCGCTTGTCACGCAATGGAAACATTATAGACATTGACGCAAGTGAAATTACTACCTCGAAAGCTCCTTACGAACTAGTCACTCAGTTAAGAGCAAGTTTCTTTGCTATAGGCCCTCTTCTAGCAAGATTAGGAGAAGCACAAATGCCTTTACCCGGCGGTTGTGCAATTGGCGCAAGACCAGTGGATCTTCACGTCCGGGGTTTGCAAGCAATGGGAGCCGAAGTTCAAATAGAACATGGTATTTGTAACGCGAGCGTTACCGATGGCAGCGGCCGACTCAAAGGTGCCAAAATATACCTGGATCTTCCTAGTGTTGGAGCCACTGAAACATTAATGATGGCTGCAACTTTAGCAGACGGCGAAACAATTATTGAAAATTCCGCACGAGAACCAGAAGTCGTTGATTTGGCGAACTTCTGTATTTCGATGGGCGCAAAAATTCAAGGAGCCGGAACCAGTAAAATTATAATTAAGGGCGTTCCGGAATTACATTCTACCGATTACAACGTAATTCCCGATCGCATTGAAGCTGGTACATTTTTACTTGCAGGAGCAATTACTCGTTCGGAATTACTATTATCACCTGTAATGCCAGAGCATTTAATGCCGGTGATTGCGAAATTAAAGGAAATCGGAGTTCCTGTAATTGAAGAAACGGCTAACTCTTTGCGTATTAAGCCAGCAAAAATTTTAAAGGCAACAGACATTGAGACTTTGCCTCATCCGGGTTTTCCTACCGATATGCAAGCGCCATTTATGTCTTTGCTGGCAGTAGCTTCCGGCGATAGCATCATCAATGAAACCGTATTTGAAAATCGTCTGCGTCACGCTTCGGAGTTGAATCGTTTGGGAGCAGATATTCGTGTCAAAGGCAACTCTGCTTTTGTTAGAGGAGTATCGAAACTATCTGGCGCACCCGTTGAAGGTACTGATTTACGCGCTGCTGCTGCTATGGTAGTAGCCGCCTTAGCAGCAAGCGGTGAAACTACAATCAAGGGATTGAATTACCTCGACCGTGGTTACGATAGACTCGATTTAAAATTGCAGAAACTAGGAGCAAAAATCGAACGTGTAGAAGCCGAAGCACAAGGTGCGGCAATCAAACCAAAAAGTTCTGAAACTACTAATGGTACTGCTTCTGTTTCAAGTTAATTAGTTAAGTTAGTGTTGTTCGGGAATGGCCGCAACCGCAGCCAAAACGTAGGTATTCCCAACTCTCAGATCCCCCCAACCCCCCTTTTTAAGGGGGGCTTTACGTAAGTTCTATTGATAATGACGCGGAAGTTGGAAGTTTTGAATTTATAACTCATAACTTATAACTCATAACTCATAACTCATAACTATAAGTATCGGTAGGCGGGGCAGCTCGTCTGCCTTTGTTGTAGTTATACTATTTTTGAGGGGTTGTTTGACTAGCCCCGAAACGTAGTTTCCTTTCTGTAGAGCTCGCAACACCCCATGTCTTTAATTGCAAAATCCCCACTAATCGGTCTTAAAGCGGATAATTTCCGCCATCCCCTCGATAAAGAGGCAACGACCACGCTTAAGCAGATTCCAGGTTTGGATATGATGGTACGGAATCTATTAGGACCATTGGCAGAACAAGTTTTTTATGTAGAAAATATTGCTTCTAGCGTTTTGGTAAGCGACAAACAATTACCGGCGTTAAACGAACTTTTGCTAGAAGCCTGCAAAATACTTGATATTGAACCTCCGCAACTCTACATTAAACAACATCCTGCTCCTAATGCTTACACCTTTGCGATGCGAGGTAAGCAACCCTTTGTGGTACTGCATACTTCTTTGATTGATATGCTCACACCCGAAGAAACTCAAGCAGTTATTGCTCATGAGCTAGGACATCTTAAATGCGACCATAGCGTTTATTTAACTCCAGTCAATATATTAATATTAGCTGCCACAGCCTTACCTAACGTTGGCGCAGTTTTAGCACAAGCAATTCAAGCACAGCTTTTAGAATGGGTTCGTTGCGCGGAATTTACTTGCGATCGCGCTGCTTTGTTAGCAACCCAAGATCCCAAAGTAGTTATGTCGGTGTTGATGAAATTGGCGGGTGGTTCACCTACTATCGCTCCGCAACTCAACCTTGATGCATTTATCGAACAAGCTCGCGCTTATGACGATATAAGTAAGAACGAACTGGGAGAAATGGTTAAAACAGCAAGAACCGCACAATTAACCCATCCCGTACCAGTACTCCGTGCCAGAGAAATTGACAGGTGGGCAAGCAGTAGAGATTATGAAAAGTTGTTGCAAAATCAAAAAATAGGGTATAATAGTGAAGTTGACCCCAAGGGCTGGTGGCGGAATTGGTAGACGCAGCAGACTCAAAATCTGCCGCCGCAAGGTGTGAGAGTTCGAGTCTCTCCCGGCCCATCTAAAATATAGAACAGTTAAAGATAGAATATTGTACTCAAAGCTTTCCCGATCGTATTAGACATCTCCGGAAATGAAAAATACCCCTCTCCATGAACGCGGAGCGTTTTCTCGTAGAGTACCTCTCCCCCACTGGGAGCTACGGTGTACACACAAGTCTTATAAGTTGGTTTTATAGCGTTTTGATCCCCCCTAACCCCCCTTGGAAAGGGGGGAATGGGAGTTAAAGTCCCCCTTAAAAAGGGGGATTTAGGGGGATAGAGGCGAGATGTGTGTACACCGTAGCCACTGGGAGAGAGGCTTAAAAAACCGCCATTCCCTCATAGGGAAGGGGGGTAGGGGGGTTAGGTTGGCGCGTAATTTGAAACCATAGAAATTTTTTTCGGAGATGTCTATTTAGGAAAGCTTTTTTGATAAATATTATTTGCTACAAATACAGGGGATGCAAGATCGATGATACAGTAACGCCCTTGTATTACTACCCATGTAAAACTAATTTAATATTTCCTTCAGGCAGGGAATAGAAAGCAGGGAGTAAGTAAATTGGCGCAAATAAACCCACCTATGTTACAGAATGTAAATTGGCTCTAAAGCCTTGCCCCTACTACCTACTCCCTTGTCTTAATTACGATTTTTAACGCCAACCTACTTACATCTTACACCAGTATCAACAACCACCTTGGAATAAATTCCCAGGCTCAAACGCAAAGTCTGATTCATCAGACTAGGTATGGCTTTTTGTACGTTTTAACCTACGCCGGTATATTAGCCGCATCAATTGATTTCTCTGCGAGAAAGCCCCCGGCTTACAAGGCGAGTATTTGGACTTCACGACAATGGTGCAAGATGTGAACCTACTTACAGCATGAGTTTGAAGAGATTGTAACTACTTACAATACCTTGTTTCTCGTTGCGATTGCCTATGTACCAGATTAGATAAGTTTATAATGCTAGTTAAAAAATTATACATTTATTTCCTGAAAACGGAAGTGAAGCAATGTATCTATGATTAATACTAACTTCTTGCAACATTCTCAACAACCGCCTTGGAATAAATTCCCAGGCTCACATACAAAGTCGTCTAAAGACGACTGAATGAGGCTTTTAGTGCGTTTGAACCTACGCCGGTATATTAGCCGCATCAATTGATTTCTCTGCGAGAAAGCCTCCGGCTTACAAGGCGGGAATTCGGGCTTAACGACAATGGTGCAAGATATCAGTTAATACTAACTTTATTCTTTATCACTCAAAGTAATGATAAGAAACTTTTTGAGATTTATTCCAATCATCTTTTAAATCATGTGAATAAGCATCGGCAGGTAGTAATTATCTATTGCCTTATAACAGCTTTTTAGCTTAAATATGATGTTAAACTACCATCCCATCCGTCTGGGGCTAAAACTGTGGATATTATGGTTAAAATTCATTGATACCAAATAAAAATATAGTTAAAAGAATGGTAATATTCAGAACCGAGTATAGCTATTATAGATTATTTTTACTTATCAATCAACAAGCTTATAACTTGTGAATCACGATCAAATAATCTAACTAAAGAATCAGCTATAATTTGAATCTTTCTGTTATGCTATACTTTGCATAATGGCGAAAAAAAATTTACTGTCAATAAAATAAAAAGGACAATTAAATTATGCGACTGAAAAGCTGGGAGTCTCCTCGCCGACAAGGAAGAAACGATAAAGGTAAAGGCGGTGCTGCGAGAAAACGACAACTCAAGAAACAGCAGCAAATGCTACGAAAAAGGTTGAAAGAAGACAATAAACAAGATAAGGGCAACAATAATAGACAGGGGGAAGAACAATCAATCTTCCCCCATTTTTTTGCAAATTTTTATTTCATGAGAAATAAATTATATTTGATACAACTGTTTTAAAACTAAGTCTGTTACCTAGTTAATAAATGTATGTATATAAATAGATTAAATGTTTGTAATATTATTTTGATAAATATTAAATATTACAAGTAAGAATACGATTATCTAATCAATCTATTTAAAAATTATGTGCTTTATGTGAAATTTTCGACTAATATTTATAAGTATAATTTGCTGCAATTGTAATGCTCCTATGAACTTAACTTACCAGGTTTGTAAAGTTAATATAAAGTTTACTTAAAACAACTGAAAGTGCTGTTTTTTACGAGTAAATTAATATACTGTAATATAGAGTGATTCAAAAATTACCAGGGAAGCTAAAGTTAACACTAAGAGCCACTGCATCAACCTGTGTCAAGTGCCGACCATTCATCAAGTTTTAAGCTAGTAAGGCTGGGCTAAAACATAACTTTTTCTATATTAAGTTTGGTCGAATATTCTTAGCTATTTTAGTTGTTACACAAGGAGTGACTTATGGTGAAGGCAGTTGTGCCGACTCGGAAAGTGCTAGATTTTCCGATTACTGCTTTGCGTTTAAACGAACAAATACAAACAATTCTTCAGTGGGCAAGCGAACATAAAAGTAAAACAGTATGTGTAGCAAATGTACATATGTTGATGGAAGCTCACTGGAACCCTGAGTTCGCCGGTGTATTAAAGGATGCTGATATTGTGACTCCAGACGGTATGCCCTTAGTTTGGATGATGAAAAAGTTAGGGGCTACTTCTCAAGATAGAGTAGCAGGGCTGGATATTTTAGCTTCTGTATGTGAATCTGCGCCAAAACAGAATGTAAGTCTCTTTTTTCTAGGTTCTCAAAAACAAATTCTTTCCGGAATGAGAAGCAAATTAAAGGAAGAATATCCTGAATTGAATATTGCCGCGATGGAACCATTACCGTTTCGTCCGCTTACAGAAAGTGAAGACGAAGAATTGATTAAAAAAATTAATCAAAGTGGTGCAGGTATCGTGTTTGTATCTTTAGGCTGTCCAAAACAAGAAAAGTGGATGTCCGAACATAAAGATAAAATTCATGCAGTAATGATTGGCTTAGGTGGAGCTTTCCCTGTTTATGCAGGACTTCAGAAAAGGGCACCTCGCATAGTCAGAGAATCTGGCTTTGAATGGCTATATCGATGGTTGCAAGAACCTCGTCGTCTTTGGGGTAGATATACAAAAACTATTCCACCATTTATGTGGTTGGCGATGAAGCAGTTGATGACTACTAATTATTCGGTGTCGAATTCTGCTAGTAATTTGAAATAAGAGATACTTAATTGTATTGCCAAGTACTTGTTTGTTTTGATTTAATTGAGTTGAATAGCAGCGGAGGTGATGAAACTTGAATAATAAAGTTTGAGCATCACCTCTATAACTAAACATATTATTTAACTCGAAACAAATTTAGACTTTTGTCTGAAACAAAAAGGAATATTAAAGATATTATTAATGTCAGTTTATATAATTAAACAACTTTAATAATAGGAACAATTACAGTAAATTTAGCATCTATTATTTTGATAGTTATGACATTATCTGAGCCAAAACATTAAATGATTAAATTTATTTTATTGACAAAATCAATTAGTTAAATGATTAGATAATTAGTTATATTTTATGTATAAACGCTCCTCTAATTCTAAACAAAATAAAATAGCGCGTTCCTTTCCTAGAGTAGTGCATCGACCTGAGAGCCAAATGAGGCATCCGCTGCAATTATTTAAAAATATGTGGCGGGATCTGCTGGCATCAAGAGAACTCGCTTGGCGGCTCATGGTGCGGGATATTAGCGCTCAATACCGTCAGTCATTTTTAGGCTTTCTCTGGGCAGTCATCCCTGCGGTAGTTCTGGCTGCTACCTTTACCTTTGCTAAAGACGGTGGTGTTGTAAATATCGGTGATACTGATATTCCTTATCCTGCCTACGTCATGTTCAGCATGACATTATGGCAAACTTTTGTTGAATCACTCCAAGGTCCGATTCAAGCTGTAGCAGCGGCTAAGGCAATGGTGGCAAAGATTAGCTTTCCTCGTGAAGCCTTGATTCTAGCCAAAGTAGGAGAAGTCTTTTTTAACTTTGGCATCAAACTGATATTAATTATCGCCTTGTTCATCTGGTTTCAAATTCCAGTAACTTGGAGCGTGATTTTAGCCCCAGTCGCCTTAATTCACTTGATATTATTAGGAACTTCTATTGGAGTTTTATTAGCTCCCATGAGCGCACTTTATCAAGATTTTTCTAAAGGTATTACCTTAGCAACTAGTTTCTGGCTATTTCTCACACCAGTTGTTTACCCCGTTCCGACTGATGGAGTATTTGGCAGCATTGTTAAACTTAATCCCGTTACACCTTTACTTGTGACAACGCGGGAATTAGCAACAACAGGTGTCATCTCTGAACCTCAAGGATTTTGGATTGCAAGTCTAATTGCAATTGTAGGACTGCTAGTAGCTTGGGTTGTCTACCGTTTGTCAATGCCCTATGTAGTTGAGAGGATTAGTTCGTAATTATGGTAAGCATTAATAAAGAAGAAATTTCACAACAGCCACAGAATAACGATAGTGAAGTTGTTCTCTCAGTAAATGGGGTTTCTAAAAGGTTTTGTCGCGATTTAAAGAAGTCTTTATTCTACGGCGTTCAAGATATTGCTGCTGAAATATTAGGACTGCGGGAAAAAGGTGATAAATTACGACCCAAGGAATTTTGGGCATTAGATAATGTCAGCTTTGAATTGCGTCGAGGGGAAGCACTAGGGTTAGTTGGGAAAAATGGTAGTGGTAAATCAACTTTGTTGCGAGTTATTGCGGGGTTGATTAAGCCGGATACTGGTTTTGTTGAAATCAATGGTCGATTAGCACCATTGATCGCGTTGGGGGCTGGATTTAATCCGATTTTGACAGGAAGAGAAAATATTTATGCAAATATGTCAATTTTGGGTTTGTCGAAGAAAGAAATTGATGAGCGATTTGATGAAGTTGTAGAATTTGCAGAAATTGAGGATGCGATTGATTCGCCTGTGCAGAGTTATAGTTCTGGAATGGCTGCAAGGCTGGGTTTTGCCTGTGCGATTCATACTGAACCGGAGATTTTGTTGGTCGATGAAGTACTTGCAGTCGGT
Source organism: Calothrix sp. CCY 0018 (assembly GCF_963920925.1). Taxonomy (NCBI): domain Bacteria; kingdom Bacillati; phylum Cyanobacteriota; class Cyanophyceae; order Nostocales; family Calotrichaceae; genus Calothrix; species Calothrix sp. CCY 0018. The sequence goes on from NZ_CAWUDI010000031.1 coordinate 50,375, forward strand.
GACGCTAAATTTAAAGCTAAATGTTATCGTAAGTTACAAAAGTTGCGCGAGAATAACACATCTTTTATTTTGGTTAATCATAACCCTCAAGCAATATTAAGTGCATGTGATTCCGCTGTTTACTTATCAAGGGGAAAGTTAATTATCAATGATAAGACCGCAGCAGTTATACAAAAATATGATGAAGACCTATTTCAAAATAATAGTGCAAAAAAAACTTTGAGTTCGATGTTTATACCACCTAAACCAGAAAGTGAAAGTTTAGGAATAGACATTGTTTCACTCTTCTTCAGAAATAAACAAGAAAATATTATTGAATCACTAGTAACTGGTGAATATATTGATTTCTGCATTAAATGTAAAGCTTACAAAAGATTTGACAAAATTAATCTTCACTTAACAATTACAGAATTGGGAGGAGAAGGTGGTAAGGTCTTGTTTTTGAGTGGTGCTAACGATAAATTTTTTTTTGAACTGCTTCCAGGAGAACATGAAATGCAAGTCCGAATGCCTTATCTCTGTTTAAAATCAGGCACTTACAGTATGACTATTAAAGTTAAAAGAGAACTTTATACATTCGAGACAATTGAAAATTTTGTATTTTCAGTAAAGTCGGATGGAAATATGACTAACTGTATGTTTTACCAACCTCGAAATTGGTTTATTGTTAGCAGCAAGTAAAAAGTAGTGCTGATGCTCGTTAACTTATTTTCAACGATAATTTCATCGTTAAGTTACTTAATAATTTTCAATTTTGAGGTTATGTATGAAACTGGAACTTCCTATAAAATCACTAATCTACTTATCTCCTGGAAACTTACCTTCACAAATGGCTCATACTGTACAAATTGCAAAGATGGCGCAGGTTCTTTCTCAAAAAATTAAAGAATTTGAGTTAGTAACTAGTGGAGATTTTTTTTCAGCCTGGAAAGGGATAGATGCAGAATTTAAGAGTTGGTATGGACTAGACCGTGATTTTAAGTTAGTACGCTTACCAATACACCTGAAGGTAAACACCCCTTTTCCGAAAAACTATTACAATCAATATTACTTTAAATTAGCTGTCTTATATGCTTGTCTGAAATCTCCTTCCTTAGTGTACACTCGCTCACTTGTTATTGTTGATCTCTTACTCAAGATAGGACTACCTGTCTTCTGGGAGTGGCATGAACCAATTGATAAAGATTCTCCACACTGTAAATTTTTAAATAATAAAAATCTAATTGGAGTCGTTACTCTATCACCCCGATTAGCTGAGAACTATATCCAATTAGGTTTAGACCATAATAAAGTATTAGTTACTCATAGTGCTGTAGAACTTAAAAATTTTCTACCTTATCAGGAAAAAGATATAGCTCGCCAGAAGTTATCTTTACCTCAAGATGCTAAAATCGTTCTCTATTCAGGTCATTTATATGAATATAAAGGAATTTCAACAATTATAGAAACAGCTTGCCTTATGCCAGAATGTCAATTTGTTTTAGTAGGAGGATGGATTGATGATGTCAATAGAGTAAAAGCAGCTTGTCAAGAAAAAGAATTACATAATGTGCATATTGTCGGTCATGTAGCGCAATCTGAATTAACATCATATTTATATGCAGCAGATATTCTACTTGTACCTACGAGTAAGTCATGGAACTTAGCTGAAGTTACTAGTCCTTTAAAACTTTTTGAATATATGGCTGTTAGAAGACCAATTGTTGCTTCAGCCTTGTCAAATATAACGACGGTTTTACGCGATCAAGAAAATGCCTTACTTGCAGAACCTGATAAACCTCTATCTTTCAAAGAGGCAATAATAAAACTATTAGACAATCCCTCAATGGCAAATTCTTTGGCTGAATGTGCTTTTCAAGAAGTGCAGAAATTTACTTGGGATAGTCGCACAGATTCCATTTTGGATTTTGCAGTCGAAAGACTAGAGAAAATTGAATATAGTCAAACTAATCCTAGAAAAAAATTACTTAGATATATTAATGGTATCAACAGTGTACTAAAGATGTACTGGAAGAATATTTTTAAAACCGACAAGGGAATTGGTTAATCGTTAACATTTATTAATCCTCGATATGAGCAAAATCTTAATCACAGGAGCAGCCGGTTTCATTGGCTTTCACCTAAGCCAAAAGTTACTAGCCAATGGTGAAAATGTCATCGGTATTGATAACTTAAACGATTATTATGATGTCAGCTTGAAACAAGCACGCCTAGAACAATTATTCAATCGTAAAAATTTTCAATTCTTTCAAATAGACCTCGCAAATCGGTCTAAATTAGATGAATTATTTGCTAACTGCAAACCAGACGTAGTAGTTCATTTAGCAGCCCAAGCAGGTGTTCGTTACTCAATAACGCATCCCCATGCTTACGTTGACAGCAATTTAGTAGGCTTCACCAATATCTTAGAAAGGTGCCGTCACGCAGAAGTACAACATTTCGTTTATGCCTCTTCAAGCTCAGTTTACGGCGCAAACACCAAGATTCCGTTTGCTGTAGGCGATCGGGTTGATCATCCAGTTAGCCTTTATGCAGCAACGAAAAAAGCTAATGAATTAATGGCATACACCTACAGCCATTTATACCAAATTCCAACAACAGGTCTGCGATTTTTCACGGTTTACGGACCTTGGGGCAGACCAGATATGGCTTATTTTTCATTTACTCAAGCAATTTTGAGTGGAAAACCTATTAAGGTATTTAATTACGGTAAAATGCGCCGGGATTTTACTTATATTGATGACATTGTAGAAGGAATAGTTAAAGTTACAAACAAAATTCCTCAATCTAATTTAACAGCAGAAAAAAAATCAGCACCTTACAAAATTTATAATATTGGCAACAATCAGCCCGTTAATCTTGTTGAATTTATCGAGACTTTAGAAAAACACCTTGGCGTAAAAGCTCAAAAAGAACTGCTCCCAATGCAACCGGGAGATGTTCCAGAAACATACGCTGATATTGAAGATTTGATGAAAGATACAGGCTTTAAACCTAAGACATCACTTGATGTTGGTTTAAAACATTTTGTCGATTGGTACCGTTCCTATTACCGCGTATAAAAATATGAACAAAGAAAATCCAAAAATTAGCGTTGTCATGTCGGTTTATAATGGCTCTTATTATTTGCGAGAGTCTATAGAAAGTATTCTCAATCAAACGTTTACTGATTTTGAATTTATTATTATAAATGACTGCTCTACTGATAATAGTTGGGAAATTATTAACGAATATGCAGAAAAAGATTCGCGTATTGTTTTAGTTAATAATCTAGAAAATATTGGATTAACAAAGTCACTGAATAAAGGACTAAAAATAGCAAAGGGAGAATACATTGCTCGACAGGATGCAGATGATGTATCTTTACCACAACGTTTTGAGAAACAAGTATTAGTATTAAATGAGAAGCCAGAGGTTGCTTTAGCGTCTTGTGAAATAGAATATATTAACCCTGAAGGTGGTTTTATCGGAAAGGATTTGAGTGCTTGCGCTCCTGATTTAGTAGCTTGGTATTTATTGTTCTTTAACCGCTTATCAGGTCACAGCCAAGTAGTTTTTAGAAAACAACTAGTACTAGATATAGGTGGCTATTGTGAGAGCTACCGTTATAGCCAAGACTACGAGCTTTGGTGTCGTATAGTTAAAATTAGAAAAATCTTTATATTACCGGAAGTTTTATTACAACAGCGTCGTCATAATCAAAGTATAAGTTTGGTAAAAAGTTCTGAGCAAGAAGCTTATGTCATAAATCAAGTTAAACAGAACATTCATCAGTTAATCGGCAAAGAAATCAGTTTTGAAGAAGCGTTATTTTTAAAAGAATTTTGGATGGAGTATGGTAGAACGAAAACTATTCCAGTTAATAAAAAGCTTATAGTAATACATAATCTCATGAAAGAGATAACTAGGGCATTTGTTAATCGAAAAACGTCAAATAGCATTTCTAAAAGCGAGCTATCTAAAGAATTACAGACCTTAACAGGCAACCAATTTATTGCCTGGATGAAAACTTTAAGTAATAAAGATGAATTTATAGCAAAAATTTATATCTCTCTATACACATTAATGTGGTACCCATTAGGATTAGTTAAATATTATATTAAAGGTATAAAAAATTTGCTATTACGTATAGTAGGCAAATTAAAATTTAAAGCAATAATCAAAGCAAATACATAGAATATATTTAATATTTATCAAAATGAAAGTAGCTGTCGTTAGTAAATCTGATAGAAGTGGAGGTGGAGCAAGTAGAGTCGCTGAGGACTTGGCTGCTTGGTTAAATGAGGCTGGACATTTAGCAGACCATTTTGTTGCTTTTCACTGTAACGAACCTCTTTCATTTCAGCAAAATCTTTATGGAGGTGGTCGTAGAATTAAACTTTGTAAAAAAATTCATCAAAAGACAAATGAATTAGGTTTCTACGAACTCTTTCCTGCTGAATATTGGATAAATCTGAATTGGGTTATTAATAATTACGATATTGTTCATTTTCACGATTTATATAGTGCTATATCTCCGCTTACCTTAGCTTTAACGGCTCGACGGAAACCTACTTTTTTTACGGTACATGACTGTTCAGCTTTTACAGGTTATTGTCTTTACCCAATGGGCTGCGATAAGTTTACTACCAATTGTCATCAGTGTCCTCAATTACCAACGGGAAAAAATCAAAAACCAATTCCCGACCGCACAAGACAAGTTCAGTCAATCAAACGATGGGTTGCAGATAAGTTTCCTATTCACTACATATTTCCCAGTAATTGGATGCTTTCAGAAGCTCATAAGTCACTTAAATTTAATACGTCACCTTTAGTCATTCCTTATGGTATTGATTTAAAACCTTTCCCTACGGAAAAAAAAGAGGATGTAAAAATTAGTTTAGGCATTCCAGAAAATCGTCCAGTAGTTGCCATTTCAGCACACGTTCTCGACGATCCTCGTAAGGGAGTGAAGTTTGCGATCGCCGCTCTTCAAAGCGTGCGCGATTTGTCTCCAATTGTTATCTCGGTAGGAATTTGTAACACGGAATTGAAGCAAGCATTAGAAGGGCTTGAGGTTAAAGAAATGGGTTATATAAAAGACCCTCAACTTTTGGCTCAAGTTTATTCAGCAGCAGATATTATGCTTTTCTGTACCCTTGCCGATAATCTGCCACTTACAGTCCTTGAAGCAATGGCTGCGTCTACTCCAGTAGTTAGTTTTGCCACCGGAGGAGTTCCAGAAATGATCCAATCTGGAAGCAACGGTGTTTTAGTTGAACCAGCCAACCAACAAGCATTAAACCAAGCATTGCGTCAAGCATTATTATCTCCTAACTTGAGAGAAATGGGTCAGCAGGCAAGAAAGGATGTTGAAAATAACTTTTCTAAGACTGCGTTTCTCGAAAGGCATTTGAAAATCTACCAAAATCTTCCGCTTTCGGACGATATAAAGCAATCAAAACAACTATTCAACGTGTAACACGATCTACCAAAAATTTGACCGCGAACTTCATTAAAAGCTGAAAGTTATTGAGGAATTTATTTTATGATTAGCTCTGCAACCGCACCTCTTCCATCAACTCTCTCAAAAATTCCCGACAGTGACCGCTTTTATCTTGTCTCAGGTTCGGCTAACATTGCACTGGCTCAAGATACCGCTCGTTATCTAGGCATTGATTTAATTCCCACGGTTCGCAAACAGTTTGCCGATGGCGAAATTTATGTGCAAATTCAAGAGTCAATTCGGGGTGGCGATGTTTTTCTAATTCAGCCAACTTGCCATTCTGTTAACGATCGCCTTATGGAATTGATGATTTTGATTGATGCCTGCCGTCGGGCTTCAGCACGGCAGATTACGGCAGTCTTACCTTACTATGGTTACGCTAGAGCAGACCGCAAAGTTACTGGACGTGAAGCAATCACAGCTAAACTAGTCGCAAACTTGATTACTCAAGCAGGGGCAGATCGAGTAGTCGCAGTAGATTTACATTCTGCCCAAGTTCAAGGATTTTTTGATATTCCTGTAGATCATATCTACGGTTCCCCTGTTCTCTTAGACTACATTCGCAATAAAAATCTCTCCAATGTTGTAGTAGTTTCTCCCGATATCGGAGGTGTCGCTAGGGCAAGAGGATTTGCTAAAAAGCTTAATGATGCTCCACTCGCTATTGTCGATAAACGCCGTCAAGCTCATAACTGTGCTGAAGTAATGAATGTCATTGGTGATGTGCGTGGTAAGACTGCCATTCTTGTAGATGACATGATTGATACTGCTGGAACTATTACAGAAGCAGCAAAGATTCTTCGTCAAGAAGGAGCAAAACAAGTTTATGCTTGTGCAACTCATGCAGTGTTGTCTTCTCCTGCTGTTCAACGACTATCAAGTGGCTGTCTTGAAGAAGTAATTGTCACAAATACGATTCCCATTCCAGAAGAAAAGCGTTTTTCACAATTAAAAGTAATATCTATCGCCAACTATATTGGTGAAGCTATTTTTCGGATTCATAAAGAAGCTTCCATGAGTAGCTTGTTTACTTAAAGTAAACGACCATTATAAATCACAAAATCAAGTAATTTGGAAATTAACATTGAGTAATTATGGTTACAAAAGTCTACTCCTTCGATGTATTTGAAACGTGTTTAGTTCGAGTCTGGGCAAAACCCACAGATTTATTTTGGGAATTAGGAGAACAGTTCAGGCAACAAAAATTAATCGAGGTATCAGCAGATTCTTGGCAGCAGATGCGGATAAAAGCAGAAAGCGCGGCCAGAGATGCATCGAAAACTGGAGAAGTCAGCGTACAACAAATCTATCAACAATTAGCTCCTTTGTTGGGTTGGTCAACAACTCAAGCTCAACAAGCTATGCACAAAGAAATTGAACTAGAGTTGGCTTCTTTGCGTCCGGTACCCGCAATACAGCAAAAAATACAAGAATTACAACAAGTAAATAATCGGCTGATCTATATGTCAGATATGTATTTATCTGAGAAAATAATTCGGACTTTTCTCAAAGAAAACAATGTCTGGACACCGGGTAGTACTTTGTATGTCTCATCCGAAATAGAAAAAAGTAAGTCAAATGGTAAATTATTTCAACATTGCTTGAAAAATGAGTCAGTCAAAGCGTCTGAGTTAACTCATATTGGAGACAACTTACACTCTGACGTGAAAATGGCTAAAAAACAAGGAGTTAAAGTTGAACCCATTACTCAAACCCACTTAAATCGATACGAAAAACTGATTGCAGAAGACTCCAAATTACCATTACGTTTTCGCTCCCTGCTTGCTGGAATGAGCCGATTGACCCGCTTACAGTCTCAAGAAACAAGTTTTGATAAAAAAGTTATTTGGAACACCACAGCAAGTGCGATCGCTCCCGTGCTATTCGGGTATGTTTATTGGTGTCTAGAAGAAGCTAAGAAAAGAGGAATTAAAAGACTTTATTTTGTTGCTAGAGATGGACAAGTTCTTCATAAAATTGCTCAAGAGATTTGTCAAAATTGGAAATACGAAATTGATTGTCGCTATTTATATGGCTCCCGGCAAGCTTGGCACGCACCTTCACTTATGGAGGTTGGAGAAGCAGAATACTTCTGGATTTTTAATGAGACAACATTTTTATCAGTACATTCAGTTTGCGAACGGGTTAATATAGCACCAGAACAAATTGAAGATATTTTAGAAAAATTTGGCTTTGTTAAATCCCAATGGAATCATAATCTGAGTTCTGACGAACGCAAGCACCTAAAACAAGCTTTTCAAGAACCACAAGTAGTAGAGTTAATTGTCGCAACTGCTACTAGTTACCGGGAAGCAGCAATTGGTTATTTTCGCCAAGAAAAAATGGGTAATGGGTTATTTGCAATTGTTGATATTGGCTGGACTGGAAGGTCGCTCGCTTCTTTAAGCAAAGTACTTAAAAGTGCGGGATTATATCCAGAATCAGGTATGCATGGATTTTACTTTGCTTTGGAAAAACGAGTTAAAGCATTTCCAAACGACAAACTACTTACTTATTTCTATGACGGCGACAACCCTGTAGGCGATCGCGATCTAATTTGCCAATACAGATGTCTATTTGAATTATTTTTCGCCGCAGATCATGGTGGTACAGTTAAATACGAACAATGTGACAATCAATATAATCCTGTTTTGCGCTATCAAAAGAATCAAGTCGCAATTGATTGGGGATTATACGTGCTTCAGAATGCCACTGTTGAGTTTTCTAAACAATTAACAACAAATTTGAGTCAGCAGGAATGTCCCGCCGAATTATTCATCGAAGCAACTAATGTTTTGATGGAAGAGTTTGTGCAAAAGCCTTCTTTTGATGAAGCAAAAGTCTTTGGTTCTTTCTTGATGGCTGAAGATCAAGGTGAAAATATACTTTATGAACTATCACCTGCTTACAATCTGATTGACTGTTTTCAGCTTATAAGTCGCGGTAAGCACCCACATCAGAATGTTTGGTTCCCAGCATCATTTAAAAGAAGCTATCCTATTTTCAGAATATTGATGAATGAAAGAATAGTCAATATGACTCATCCTTTTAGAATGATTGGGGGTTATTTGAAACGTAGCATCTTCAGAAAACGACTAAGTAAAGCTACTTAATTATTTGTACTGATATACCCACTTGTAACTCGAATAGATGAAAGGTCTATCGTAGTTGATTGCGTTAAATGCAAATCTTCATGACGAGAATTTTATGATAACTCACCTAAATCGATACGAAAAACTGATTTTACAAGACTCCCAGCTACCATCCGACTTCCGCAACCTACTTGCTAAAGTCAGTAAAGATACCCGCTTGCAATCAAAAGAAACAAGTTTTGATAAACAAGTTATCTGGGATACAACCGCTAGTGCGATCGCGCCAATTTTATTTGGTTTTGTTCACTGGTGCTTAGTAGAAGCGAAAAAAAAAGGAATTAAAAGACTTTATTTTGTTGCCAGAGATGGACAAATTCTTCATAAAATTGCTCAAGAGATTTGTCAAAATTGGAAATACGAAATTGATTGTCGCTATTTATATGGCTCCCGACAAGCTTGGCACGCTCCTGCATTAATGCAGGTTGGGGAAGCCGAATTAGGTTGGATATTAGACAGCACCACGTTTTTATCAGTGCATTCAGTTTGCGAACGGGTAAATATAACTCCAGAGCAAATTGAAGGTGTGCTAGAAAGGTTTGATTTTGCTAAATCTAACTGGAATCGCAATCTTAGTCGTAACGAGCGCGATCAACTCAAGCAGGTTTTTCAAGAACCAGAAGTAGTAGAATTGATTTTAGCCACCGCTGCTACCTATCGTGAAAAGGCAATTGGCTATTTCCGTCAAGAAAAAGTCGGTGATGATTTACCTTTTGCAATTGTTGATATTGGTTGGGTGGGACGGGGACAACGTTCTTTTAGTCACTTATTAAAAAGTGCTGGATTATATCCAGAATCCGGAGTTTATGGATTTTACTTTGCTTTAGAAAAGCAATTAAAAGCACTTTCTACTGACCATCTGTTGGCATTTTATGCTAACGATAAACCAGAACGCCAGCATATTTCTAAACACAAACATATAGTTGAGCTTTTTGTTTCCGCCGATCATGGTGGCACCATGAGATACGAACAAGTTGGCGAGCAGTATATTCCTGTTCTACGCTATCAGAAAAATCAAACTGTAATTGATTGGGGCTTATACGTCCTTCAAAATGCTGCTGTTGAGTTTGCGCGGCAGTTAACTACTAATTTTAGCGAGTCAGATTGTTCCGTTGAACTATTTCTGAGAGCCACCGATCTTTTAATAGATTCTTTTATTTTTCATCCTTCTTTTGAAGAATCGAAAGTCTTTGGTTCTTTCTTAATCGCTGACGACCAAGGAGAAAAAGTACTTTACGAATTAGCTCCTGCTTACAGTGTGATTAATTGTTTGAAACTAGTGATTTTGGGTAAACAGCCATTTAAGGGTATTTGGGTACCTGCTTCACTTGCTAGAAGTAACAGTCTTTTCCAAATTATTCTTAATCCGAATATACTCCATATTACTCATAATTTGAGAGTTTTATTCGGTAAGTTAAAAAGTAGTATTTTTCTGAAAAAAATTAGCAACCAATCTTCATAGTTTGATAGCTAATTGACACTGAAAATATAAAATGTGAAGCCCTATTGATTATTTATCAATATAATCAATCAAGATATTTTTTTTAATAGCTATCCACTACACTCCGATTTTTATCTGCGTCTATAAAAAAACAATCAGTTATTGTATAGAAAAATCAAAAAAACTGATTGCAAGTAAATATTTTTTATTCTGATTTGAACTATCTGCAACGAAAGAATATTTGCCAGAACTAAACCTATTTGTAATTAAGGAAACGTAAAATATGAAATTTGATTGGTTAATCATCGGTGCTGGATATTCTGCTTGCGTCATAGCCGAAAGAGTTGCGAATGAACTTGGACAGCGAGTACTAATTGTCGAAAAACGCAATCACATCGGTGGTAATGCTTACGACTACTACAACGAACATGGCATTCTAGTTCACAAATACGGTCCCCATATTTTCCACACCAAATCTAAAAAAGTTTGGGATTATCTTTCCCAGTTTACCGAATGGAGACCTTACTATCACCACGTACTAGGAGTTTTAGAAGGTAAAAAAGTTCCTATCCCCTTTAATTTAAATTCCCTCTACGCTCTTTTTCCGCCAAAATACGCGGAGAAGCTAGAGAACTTACTTTTAGAAAACTTTGGTTTTGGTGTCAAAGTACCCATTTTGAAACTACGTGAAAGTGCTAGCGGCGACTTAAAGTTTTTAGCCGAATATATCTATGAAAATGTTTTTCTTCGCTACACTATGAAGCAGTGGGGAGTGAAACCAGAAGAATTAGATAAGGCAGTAACAGGACGTGTTCCAGTATACATCAGCCGGGATAACCGTTATTTTCAAGACCCCTACCAAGCAATGCCCAAGCTTGGCTACACTGAAATGTTCAACAAAATGTTGAATCACCCCAATATTAAGGTGATGTTGAACACAGATTACCGCGAAATTATCAACGACGTTACGTTTAACCGGATACTTTGCACTGGTCCGATTGATACCTTCTTCGATTATATGCATGGTGAATTGCCATATCGTAGCTTGCGTTTTCAGTTTGATACTTTAGACCAAGAACATTATCAAGAAGTCGGTACGGTTAACTATCCTAACGACTACGATATCACCCGTATCACCGAACAGAAATATTTGTCAGGGCAAACCTCACCCAAAACCACCTTAGTGAGGGAATTTCCTCAAGCTTATGTACCGGGGAAAAATGACCCTTATTACCCGATCCTCAACGAGCAGAACCGCCAGCAACTCGATCTTTACCTTAAAGAAATAGAGAAACTCAACGGTTCAGTACTTTTTGCCGGACGACTTGCAGATTACAAGTATTACGACATGGATCACGCAGTGCTACGAGCGCTTGGTGTGTTTGAAAAAGATATAGCAGGCAATTCTTAAGATTCAATAATTACAAGAGATACACGCTATTGAGTGAATTAATAACCTCGTAAAATATTACATGGAGATACGGAAAAGGCAATGACAATAAGTACATCGGCGAAAAAGGCTCCTCAGAAAGATAATCACCGACTTCCGAACTTATCGAGTTTAACTGGGGAAGCTAAGAAAAAATGGATGAGGTGGTTAAACTTTAGCGGCTCTTACAAATTTATCAATAGAAGCAAAGGTAGTCAGCGTCTTCTGATTGTACTTGCTGGCTATAAAGATTTCCTTTGGCCATTGACTTTGGAAAGAATAGCCAAGTTTGTTACACCTGATATTGATGTATGTATTGTCTCATCTGGTTTGTACGTTAATGCTTTAGCAGAATTCGCCCAAACTCACAATTGGTCTTATCTTTACACAAAGACTAATAAAGTAGCGCTGGTGCAAAATTTAGCAATCGCGAACCATCCTAAAGCAAAATGGATTTATAAATTAGATGAAGATATTTTCGTTACTGAAGGATTGTTTGATTCTTTACTAGATGGATACTTGCATATCAAGCAAGAGGGGTTGTATCAACCAGGAATTTGCGCTCCCATTATTAATGTAAATGGTTATTCTTACATACCTTTTTTGAAAATAATCAGTGCTGAGGATGAATACAAAGATAAATTTGGCGAACTAAAACACGCTGCTAGTGATGTTAAAGCTCAATTTGATGGAGAAGCTGCAAAATGGTTGTGGCAAAAAAGCCTTCCATTGGATGAAATTGGGGGTCGTATAAGAGCAAAACCTTTGAGTTATTCACCAGTACCTCATCGGTTTAGTATTGGAGCGATACTTTTTGAACGGGAATTTTGGGAAAAAATAGGTGGTTTACGCACTTCCTTTTCACAAGGGGGTCTTGGTCTCGATGAGGCACATTTATGTAAAGACTGTATGGATCTGTCTAGACCCATACTTGTAATCAATAATACTTTTGTAGGTCACTTCTCATTCGGTCCTCAAGAAGCTGCTATGAAGGAATATTTGAGCGAAATATATCCTCAGCTTTGTTTAAATGCAAGTAAAACAGATGCAAAAGCAAATGTTGGCGTTGCATAAATACCCATACTTGTATTTTGCCATTTCATCAACCTGAAGACTAATTGAGCTTAAGAATATTAGGATTAGTAAATGCAACAACTACAAACCAATCAACTGCAACCAATTGAACTACCTCAGCTTCCCGAAAAACCTTTAGTTTCGGTATTGGTAGCCAATTACAATTATGCCCAATACATCAGTGAAACTCTAGATAGTGTCCTGAGCCAAACTTATCAAAATTTTGAAGTTATTGTTTGCGATGATGGCTCTAAAGATAACTCTTGTGAAATCATTGAAACTTATGTTCAGAAAGATTTTAGAATTAAGTTAATTAGCAAAGAAAATGGTGGAGTAGCTACCGCATTAAATACTACCTATCGTGAAAGCAAAGGTGAAATCATTTGTTTGCTTGATGCAGATGATGTGTGGATGGACACAAAGCTAGAAAAAGTTGTGGAGTTGTTTAAGTCCTATCCTAAAAATGGCTTTGCGATTCACAATGTAATTCAGGTTGATGGTGAGGGGAATTTACTCAAATCGACCTCCATGTTGAAGCGTTTAGCTTCCGGTTGGATGGGAGAATTTGCCTTACAAAATGGTGGATTTGTCTACAATATACCCCCAGCTTCTGCGCTAAGTATTAGACGGGAAGTTGCTGAATATATTTATCCTCTAAATGAAGCATTTGTCCGGAATGCAGATAGTCTTATTTTCCGCTTTGCTCCATTTATCACGGTAATTGGATCTTCACTCGAAGCCTTAAGTAAGTTTCGTTTACATGGATCTAATACTACAAGTCAAGCAACTTTGACACAAGAATTTTTAGAGAAAGAGCAACTTACCTTAGAACGGGTACATCAAGAACAAAAACTTTTTCTGAGCAAAGTTTATGGATCGAAAATTGCCCAAAGCCTAACAGATTTAGATCGTAGTGCCGCAGTTTGTCATGATCGCTATTTGCTTGCTCGCTTCAAAGGGTTACATAGTCAAGAACGACGAGAAATTTATCGACGACTAATTAGTAATCCAGATTTTTACAACTGGTCAGTAGCTCAACAGTGGTTATTTAAATGGGGTGAATATTTACCAAACAAAATTTTTAAAGCGTTGTTCGATCAAATTTATGGTTCAAGCCAGCTTAAGCGTTTATTCAGATGGATCGCCCAAAAAACTTATCAGTTCTCTTAGATTGTTATAAGTTTTTTCAATTTTATTCGCTCGAATCAAGTATTGATTAGTAGTTTATTTTTATGTAGGATTATATGCAACAGCAGCAAACGGATATATTGAAACCAATTCAACTTTCAGCATTACCAGCTAAACCATTAGTATCAGTATTGATTCCCAACTATAACTATGCTGAATATATTGGTCAAACCCTTGAAAGCGTTCTTTGCCAAAGCTATCCTCATTTTGAAATTATAGTCTGTGATGATGGTTCTACTGATAATTCCTGTGAAATCATCGAATCTTATATAGATAAAGATGCAAGAATTAAATTAATCCGTCAGAAAAATCAGAAAGTTGCTGTTGCTTTAAATACAGCTTATTGGAAAAGCAAAGGCGAAATTATTTGTATTTTAGATGCTGATGATATCTGGATTAAACAAAAGTTACAACGAGTTGTGGAAGGGTTTCAGTCCCAAGACCGATGTGGATTTTTTATTCACAATGTGATTGAAGTGGATAGCAAAGGAGCGTCTATCAAAGGTAGACCTATGTTTACAAAAATGGCAGCCGGGTGGATGGGAGTTTATGCTCTGGCAAATGGTGGCTATGTAGATAATATCCCACCTGCTTCCGCACTTTCTTTCAGGCGCGATGTTACTAATTTAATATTCCCACTCAATGAAGTTATGGTGCGAAATACAGATAGTCTTATCTATCGTCTCGCTCCATTAATTACTTCGATCGGCTCTACCACAGAAGTCTTGAGTCAGTTTCGTCTGCACGGTGCCAATACTTCTAGCGTGACTCTTCTGAGTGCTGAATGTATAAAGCGTGGACAGGAAAGCGCTTTCCTTGTACATCAAGAGCAGAAAAAGCTGTTGCAAAAGATATACGGCTCACAAATGGCTCACAAATTGACAGGTCAAGAACTCAATATCATCTGGTGTCACGAGTGCTATTTACTATCTCGTTTGCAATATGCGTCTATGGAAGAATGTCAACGGACACACCAGCAACTTGTTACTCATCCAGAATTTAATCATATGTTCAGTTGGCGTAAACCGCATGGATTTCTAGTTCAATGGCACTTACCAGATGCTTTGTTTTGGTTGTTATTTAACCAGATATATGGTTCAGGTCGCCTCAAACGCTTTGTCAAATCTTTGTTGTTGCCAAAATTCTCCAACTATAGGGGAGCAAGCACAAGTACAATCGCTGGCACTTTCGATTAAGCAGGAAAAAATATTGTGAATCATCCTCCATTACGTATTCTTTTTGTCAGTCACACTTATGTAGTCGGTGTAAATCAAGGAAAGCTTGACGCGATCGCCAAAACTGGCGTGGCTGAAGTTGCTTTATTGGCTCCGAGCAACTGGAAAGCAGTAGAGTGGAATCGTCAGCTTCCTTTGGAGACACCTTACGAAAATATCAAATACTATAGCGCTCCTGTGGTTTCTCCCGGTCGGGGAGGTGCTTATATTTTTGCACCTGGGAAAATCCGAGAAGTAATCAAAGATTTTCAGCCAGATCTGCTGCACGTAGAATTAGAGGTTTTCTCCCTATGTGCCTTTGAGTTTGCAATTTACAGCCGTCTAACTGGTAAGCCTTTAGTTCTTTTCGGGTGGGAAAACCAGGAGCGTCGCTTACCTTTACCGCGTCACTGGATTCGCAAATTCGTTTTAGATACCGCAAAGTTGATTATTGCTGGTAATCAAGACGGTGCGGATTTATTACGTGGCTGGGGTTATACCGGAAAAGTCGAAGTTATGCCTCAATTAGGAGTAGACACGCAGTTATTTAGTGCGGATTTGCGATCGCAACACCAGACAAATGAACTAAAAATCGGCTTTTTAGGACGGTTGGCACATCAAAAGGGTATCGACCTGATATTTGCTGCTGCACGTCAACTCCAAGAACGCGGATTAAAGTTCCGGATTATACTTTGCGGTTCTGGAAATGATCAAGAAGCTCTCAGAGAAGAAGCGCAAAAGCAACAAATTGCCGAATTCGTAACTTGGCAAGGTGCAGTTCCTCATAGTAAAGCCGCCGAAGAAATCAGTAAATTTGATGTCTTGGTTTTACCTTCACGAACTACTGAAACTTGGAAAGAGCAATTCGGTCATGTATTAATCGAAGCAATGGCAATGGGTGTACCTGTGGTGGGTTCGAGTTCTGGTGAAATTCCTAACGTAATTGGGCGATCTGATTTAGTCTTTACCGAAGAAAACGCTGTGGAACTTGCCGTAATTTTAGAAAAAATGATTTGCGAGCCACAGTGGAGAGAAGAAGCTGGAAGCTACGGGATGAATAGAGTTTATCAGTATTACACCCACGAAAAGATTGCCGAACGGCTGATTAATTTGTGGCAAGAGTTAATTGAAACACAAAGTGGAGGTTATATGGTGACAACGGAAAAGCTTACATAGATTAATGCTTTAAAATGCAAATCATGTTTTATTTCAAGAGTTAAAGATTAATAATGCGTATAGCAATTGTGCGAATGATACCTGAATTCAGTATGGATGTCTATACAAACGGCATTATTTCAGGATTTCGAGCGGTGCGTCCAGATTGGGAGATACTGGATTTAAAGCCACAACCTATTGATAGAAAAAGTCGTTCTTTGCTTCTAAGAATTAAGAAGTACTACGAACGTTTCTGGCGTTTTCCACAACAAGTAACACAGCACAAAGCCGATATTTTTCACATTATCGATCCTAGTGAAGCACATATTACCTATTGGTTAAAGAATCAAAACAAAAATGTTGTCGTTACTTGTCACGACTTAGTTAATTTTTACTATAAAGATAATCTCAAAAATTCGGTAGAGCTACCTTTTATCAGTCGTGCGATGTGGTTATATGCCATCAAAGGGATGAAAAAAGCAGATAGTATTGTTGCTGTTTCTTCTATGACAGCGAAAGACACGAATCAAATATTAGATATTGAATCAGCACGCATTTCTGTAATTCCAAATGCTGTCGATCAAATTTTTCAGCCATTACTGAAGGAACAAGCCAAATCATTTCGACAACAACGAGATATTACATCAGATTTATGCTTACTAAATGTAGGTTCTAACCATCCTAGAAAAAATATTACTAACATCTTAAAAGCAATAAATATTCTTAAGCAAAATAAATTATCTTTTCATTTTTTAAAAGTAGGTGCAGATTTTTCTGAGGAACAAAAAGCTTATATTCAGGCTCAAGGATTAGAAAGTTACATTAGTTATTTAGGTAAGCCAGATAAACAAGGTTTGCTGGAAATTTATAATGCTGCCGATATATTAATAGCGCCTTCTTTACATGAAGGATTTGGGATTACGCTTTTAGAAGCAATGGCTTGCGGTATTCCAGTTATCAGTTCCAAAGTCTCAGCAATGCCAGAAGTGGTAGGAGATGCCGGGATTCTAGTTGAACCAACGGACTCTCAAGCAATAGCAGATGCAGTATGTCGTCTGTATAATAATCCAGATTACTATGAGGAATTAGTCAAAAAAGGATTAGTAAGAGCTAAATTGTTTACTTGGGAAGAAACAGCAGAACAAATTGCCCAAATTTATGAAAAGTTGGTAATTAACAATTAGCTGCATCAAGATAGTTCTATAAAAAATTTTTTTCTGAGTTATCTAAAAATGCTCCAAATTATTAAGAGGTGCTATAAATATGAAAATTCTCATATCTGCCTACTCCTGCGAACCAGGTAAGGGTTCTGAGCGAGGTGTAGGTTGGAATGTTGCTCGCGAAGTCGCTAATCATCATGAAGTTTGGGTTTTAACTCGCTTTGAAGAAAGTGGAGAAGTTATTCAAGCTGAATTAGCGCAAAATCCAGTTCCTAATATGCACTTTATATATTTTAATATCCCGATATTAAGTGACCTTTGGCGCTGGGGGTCGAGCGGTGCGATGCAAATTCATTATTATCTATGGCAAATTCAAGCATACTTTGTTGCGCGTCGTCTGCACCGCGAAATTGGTTTTGATGCCATGCATCATGTCACATTTGTAAAATATTCAAATCCTAGCTTTTTATCACTTTTAAATGTTCCATTTGTTTGGGGACCAGTTGGTGGGGGTGAAACAGCCCCAAAAGCTTTTTGGAAAGATTTTAGTTTACGTGCTAAAGCTTATGAAATTGCCAGAAACTTAACTCGTTCTTTAGGGGAACTTGACCCATTCGTACATCTTACTGCTAGAAAAAGCGCTGTAATTGGTGCTACTACTGAAGATACAGCTGAGCGGATTTACAAAATGGGAGTGAGTAACGTACAGGTAATGCCTGCAATTGGATTAACGCAAGCAGAAATAACCGATCTTGGTAAGTACGAAATGCCTCCAGATTCCCCACTACGATTTATTAGCATTGGCAGATTACTACATTGGAAAGGCTTTCATTTGGGAGTCAAAGCCTTTGCTTTAGCAAACTTACCAAATGCCGAATACTGGATTTTAGGAGACGGTTCGGAACGCGATCGCCTACGAATACTGGCTCAAGAATTGGGAATTGCTCAACAAGTTAAATTCTGGGGTGAGATACCTCGTGAAGAGACTTTAGCAAAGTTAGGAGAATCCCATATACTGGTTCATCCCAGCTTACACGACTCTGGTGGATTAGTATGTATGGAAGCAATGGCAGCAGGTCGTCCAGTTATTTGTTTAGATTTGGGAGGACCTGCTTTACTAATAACTGAAGAAACTGGTTTTAAGGTGCGTGCAATCGATCCAGAACAAGCAGTTAGTGACTTATCTAAGATAATGGTGACTCTTGCTCATAATTCCGAATTGCGACAGCAAATGGGGAAAGCCGGACAGAAGTTAACCAAAGAAGCTTTTACTTGGGAATACAGAGGTGAACGCTTGGCTTTGATCTATGAAGATATTGTCCGAAAAGAGAAAAATTTAGTAACGCTTTAAAATAGCGATCGCTTTTGTACAATTAATTTTATAGTTGATCGGTTATGCATATTTTAATTGCCGCTTTACACAGACCAACTAAACCTACTGGAGTTTGTAGACACGCTGCAAATCTTGCTAAATGTCTTGCAGACAATGAAAAGATTAGTCAAATTACTTTGGTAATAGGAGCATGGCAAAAAGATTACTTTGAAAAAACTTTTTCTTTAACTTCAGAAAAAATTAAAATAGTCACCATTGATATTAAAAATAGCTCAATTGCGAGAAATATTTGGTTTTTATTTGGTTTGCCAAAACTTGCTAAACAAATTAATTGCGATCGCGTACATCTTTCGTTCCCACTTCCCTTTATTCGCCTGCTTTTTTCTTACCCCGTTGTAGCCACCATTCATGACTTATATCCTTATGAATATCCAGAAAATTTTGGCTATCCTAACGTTATATTTAATCAGTTATTCCTGCAACAATGCATTAATAATAGTAATGGACTTACTTGCGTTTCAAATAAAACTTTAGAATGTCTAGAATATTATTTTCCTGATCTTAAAAATAGTAAAAAAATCACCAATGTAGTTTATAACTATGTAGATTTCTCTGATGTGACTCCAAAAGTTCCCAAGAATGCTAATAATAATATTGAAGCGCCGTTCTTGCTATCTGTTGCTCAACATCGCAAAAATAAAAATCTAGATATATTAATCAAAGCATATTCTCTACTGAGCGATCAACATCAATTAAAAGATTCAACTAAACTAATTATCGTTGGTAGTTATGGACCTGAAACAGAAAATATTAAATCTTTAATTCAAACGCTTAATCTCCATCAACAGGTGATTTTGCTTTCCTCAATTGAAGATGAAGAACTATGCTGGCTATACAAAAACTGCGAACTTTTTGTTATCCCCTCATCTACTGAAGGATTTTGTTTTCCTTTGGTAGAAGCATTATCCCTCTCGTGTAAGGTAGTTTGTTCAGATATTCCCATCCTTCGAGAAGTGGGTTCTTCAACCTGTCACTACTTTGATTTAAAGCACGATCCAATCAAAAATCTTTCAGATAGCATAGCTTCTATACTTTCTCAACCACCTACCAAAACATCATTTGTGGATTCACGATTTTTCAAATCAAATATAGCCCAGCAGTATTTAGAGTTTTATAATTTAGTCAGATGATTTATAGCGTTTTTCAGTCTATTGAGGTATATATCAAAACCTCACCCCCAACCCCTCTCCTTACCAAGGCTACGGTGTACACACAAGTAGATGTAAACTATGGATAGGAAGAAAAATGGGGGGCAGCTAAGGTGGAAAACCCAATAGAAATTCATGCAAGCCGTTTTGAAGGAAGAGCATTTGGAGACCCAAGGCTGATAAAAAGGGGGCGAAATTATACGATGCAATGGGGAAGCATAATTATGTAAGTATTAGTCAAATTAGTAACAACAGAGCCGAACAAGTAGGATATTACCGTTTTTTGGAAAATAAAAATGTGAAAGTGGGGGAATTAGTACAAAGCTTGTCAGATCACTGTATGTTACAAGTGGAAGAAAAGCACATACTAGCAATAAGTGACAGCAGTGAAATAAATCTACAATCCCACGCAGGAAGACTAAAAGCAGAAGGGGTAGGAGTAGTAGGAAATAATACAGACATAGGATTTTATATTCACCCAACACTGATTTTAGATGCAGAAAATGGATTTCCGTTAGGATTAAGTACAGTGCAGTTGTGGACACGTGATAAAGACCATGCATCAAAGCATGAAAGGAACTATTATAAACAGCCAATAGAAGAAAAAGAATCCTATAAGTGGTTACGTTCGGCTTCAGAAAGCCAGCACTGTTTAAGTATGGGAGGAGTAAAAACCATAACCCATATTGGAGACAGAGAAAGCGATTTATTTGAGGAGTTCGCCACCGTTGCGAATAAATATAACCACGTACTAATAAGGTCTCGTCAAGACCGACGGTTATTAGAAAATTCAAACGGACTGTATGAAGAACTTAAAAAACAACCTTGTTCAGGAACTTACACAGTTGAGATATCAGCAGATACACGTATTGATAGGAAAGCGAGAGAAGCATTTGTAGCTGTTCGTCATACAGTAGTTAAAATTAAACGTCCAGATAAATTGAACACTCGTGATTATCCTGCAAGCATTAGTGTTTATGCAGTCGAAGCATTAGAAATTAGCCCACCCGCAGGGCAAAAGCCAATCCACTGGCGACTGCTGACAACACACCGAGTCAGTTGTTTAGAACAAGCATTACAAATAATTAAATGGTACACATGGCGTTGGAGAATTGAACAACTTTTTGCCACTTTGAAAACCGCTGGCTTAAATATAGAAGCAACCCAATTAGAGACTACCGCAGCAATTCAAAGACTTACTGTTCTAGCCTTGTCAGTGGCTTTAAGAATTTTACAGTTGATTCTTGGACGGGATAATCCCAACTTAGACGCTAAGCTCACTTTTAGTGACGAACAACAACAATGCTTGGTAAAAGTTGCACCCCAAGTAGAAGGAAAAACTAAGAAACAAAAAAACCCTTACCCAGCCTTATCCTTACCCTGGGCTGCTTGGATTATTGCTCGACTTGGTGGTTATAAGGGTTATGCTTCTCAGAAACCTCCTGGAATTACTATTTTAGCTCGTGGACTCAATCAATTTGAGTCGCTCTTTTATGGCTGGGAACTCGCTCTGGGTATACTTGTGTGTACACCGTAGCCTTACCAAGGAGAGGGGAGATAAAGCACAGCTTTATCGGGGTGAGGTAATCGCTGTACCTCAGTTGCTTAGTAAACGTTATAACTCATCTACGGTTTCTACCAGGGGTTTTAGGTAACGTATAATTAAATTCTATTCCCAACAATATGTTTATAATTATTTTAGGTCTTAGATATGTCTGTAAGCCACGACGAATTAATTAGACCAAAGCAGGGAACAATTAAAAATTCAATACTCTTCCTTGTTGGGTTTGCTACCGCTTTTTTTCCTCGTTTTTTTTCAAGCTTTGGTTTTCCTTCAGCGATTAATTTTGTTCATTTTATAGTTATCCCAGCAGTTGTGGGAATAGCAATATTGACAACTCAGGTTAAAGATCGCAAGCAGATTGCACTTATTGGGGAACTATCTTTTGGGATAGGGATGCTGCTTACGTGCATGATTGCGAGCGCACTGCTCAATCAAGCAGGTATTATAAATATTTTTATAGACTTTATATTGTTGGGAGAACCCTTTATATTTTTATTAGCTATCATAGCTATTCCTGTAGGCAGTCAAAATATAAAAAAAGTTACAAATTGGTTATTTGGATTCGCAATATTTAATTTACTATTAGCTCTTGCTCAGTCGGTTCTCCTACCTATTGGACTTTACCCTAAACCAGAAGGAGGAACTATACAAGACAATATTGTAGGAGTGTTTGGTGGAGGAGGAGGAAGTGCAGGCAATTATATCTCTTGTACTATTTCAATATATTTCGCTTTATATTCTTTTAACGGTTTCAAAACCGTTCCTCGCTGGATTAAAATCGCTGGATTATTAGCTACAGTCTATCAAACACAGGTTTCCGATTCAAAACAAGTGTTTCTTGCTCTTGTAGGAGGCTTAATATGTTTAGTTCTCGTCAAATCGAAAGATGTGAGAAAATTCCTATCCTATTTGATACCTCTCGTTTTGATAGTTGCGGTATTTTTCTGGGCTGTAAAAAATTTAAATCTTGAATTTTTGTCACCCTATAGAAACTGGCTCGATCGCGATATTTGGGGAATAGACGGGGAAGCCGCTCAAATCAAGTTCGCAGCATTTCGACTGATTCCCTCTTATTATGAAACGTTATTGAATTGGTTTTTAGGTCTAGGTCCAGGTCACTCAGCTAGTCGCTTAGGTGGATGGGTGCTGCGAGATTACGCATCGATGTTAACGCCTCTAGGTGCTACTACTCATCCTGTAACTGCCGATATTTGGCGAGCTATCTACGCTAGCTACCTTCCGCAAGAGTCTACTGTATACTTCCCACTATTTACATGGGCAGGGATCTGGGGAGATTTAGGATTCTTGGGCTTGGGAGCTTATTTATACGTTTGCTCTATTGTATGGCGCAGGATTTGTGTGAATGATTATAGCAAGTTTTTATTACTATCTACTGCGATTTTTGGATTAATTTTGACTCAAATGGAGGAACCGGGACATATGCTTACGGTAGCGTGCTTGCTGGGTTTGCAGTGGCATGAAACGCAGGCTAAGAAGCGCGATCGTTTTCTTGCTGCACAATCAGCTATGGATGCAGACCTCTTCTAATCTAACACCGACATTCCATACCCTAATTGTCACACATTAGACATCTCCTCAAACTGTCAAAGCCCGACTGTGGCTAGCTAATAATATCTAAATGCAAACATCTTTAACTGGCTGGCTAATACGATAAAATAAGGCTTTAAGATATTTATTGTAGGACTTACGCAACCGCAACGTTAGCGCAGCGTGTCCCGCAAGGGACATAAAATTAACTATTTCAGCCGTTTAGATCCCCCCAACCCCCCTTAGAAAAGGGGCTTTGCGTAAGTCCTATATTGATAGAAACAAGTCAAAAATATGTAGTTGGGTGCGTTAATTTTAGCCTGAATCTAGAAAAATAGCCACTCACTTTAACTGAACTCCACAAACAGTAAGTGAATTTTCTATAAGTATATTATTTATCTTTTTTAAATAAATCACTTGTTATATCTTTAGGTAATAATGGTAAGTTTCCAAACATGAATTGAGGAAAACTTATCTTTTCAAAAATAAAACAAAATCAAAATAATTCTAGGAGATAAAATGCTAATTAGCATTTCTGGATTATCTGGTAGTGGAAAAGATACAAGCGCTCAATATTTAAGTAAGCGAGGGTTTCAAATTTTTTCTTGGGGTACTGCTCTTAGATTACACGTAGCTCAGAGATTTCATACCCCACTTCCTACTCGTTATAGACAAGCTGTTGAATTAGTCCCAACTTATTTAGAAGCAGATAAAGAGTGGGAACAAGCATCAGGATTTTTAGAGCAACTTATAGCAACTCCTGCTTCAGATAGAGATAAAATCTATCATCAGAATTTATTTAGGTTAGAAAGAATATTATTGCAAGGTACGGATATCGTTATCAACGATACTCGATTTCTCCGAGAATTTGATATAGTCAGAAAATTTGGAGGTTTAAATATATGGTTACAAAGAGAAGAAAGATGTAGAGATACCCAAGCTCATGATAAGTATCTGAATATTGAAAATTTTAACTATGTAATTGAAAATAATCATTCTTTAGAAGAGCTTTACACGGTTTGGGATAATATTTTAGAAAAATTCAAGCAGCTGCATAGCTTTAGTAATGTATTGCATTAAAAGGGAGTATTCAGTTTCTGAAAAATATATCTTAACGGGAGCGTCTCGCTTGTTACTGCATAAACGGGTTTTCGCTTTCTGGTAGCAGCTAGCGACTAGTACCACTTGGCGTAAGTCAAGTACCCATCTTAAATCTAATCATGAGCGTCAATTTAAGTCTAAAAAATGGGTGTACTATTTAAGCCGTGCTGTACTAGGCTGTTGACTTTGATAGAATTTCCGCGTGCTTCGTTCATACAAGTTTTATGCCGGTAACAACCATAACCTTTCTCCCTCTCCCCTTCCCCTCTCCCAAGCTTGGGAGAGGGGAAGGGGAGAGGGCATTATCTTGAACACCAACACGTTTTTTGCATGATTTTAATCCCCTAAAAAAGCACAAAGTCAACACCCTAGCGACCGACCAAGATGGTCGCACTACAAATATTAAAATTCAAAAACCGGATTTTTTTGAAAAAACCCGGTTTCTTGGTGTCTTAATTTTTTACAAATATTACTTTTTAACTATCTCCTTTTTCCCTTTCACCAACCAGTAAAGAAAAGATTGGATATACAAAATCTTATGGTTTAAACGTTCTCTTACCTGAATATGATAAAAAGTTCTTCCCATAAATTTATCTGAAGTTTTAACAGTTGCAAAAAGCTGCTCATATACTTGAGGAGCAATATCTTTTACTATAGGCTCAACCTTCTTCATTTGCTGCCAAATTTCAGGTGGTAAGCTAATTCCAAATAATTCATTAACCATGTAAAGTCCCAAGAATAGCATCCGCTGACAACCCCAATCGTTAGCTTTTTGGAGTACTTCTTCCCAATTTATATCTGGATTTTTATGAATCAGCGTGGCAATATCGCACAGCCATGAAAAGCGTTCCCATACGTGTCTGGAACCATGCACGCAAAGAATTGGTAGCCAATCTTCTAAAGGTAAATTATTTATAGTTGTACCAGCAAGAGAAAAAGGTTCTAAATCTGGCCACAAATCTTTTGCAGCAATAGGAGTGATATACTTCGGTGCAATTCGCCAATGAATTTCTATGAAAATATTTTTATCTTCATGAATAAAATCATAAGTATGTTCTCTTTTAGAATTGAGATATTTAACTAATTCTGTATCAGTCATTTCTCTTTTGGGTCGATATCCTTGGGCTATCAATAGTTCCCGTACTGCAAAGATATCTTGTTGTTGCACGATAATGTCTAAATCTCCAAACCGTCGCAAAGCTACATTTTTATAGATTAAAGTAGCTAAAACTGGACCTTTATAAGGTAGCGCTACGATATCTTGTTGTTTTAATAATTTTAGAAGATTGATAAGTTCTCCTGTTAAAAACAAATTGCGCTGTGCTACAAATTGAAAACTTCTACGCCATTGACTTAGAATTGGTTCTGGTATTGCCTCTGAGCAAATACTATTTAGACGAGAATATAGTAATGATAATACTGCGTGTCTATCTGCTGTTTGGGTTAAGTATTGCCAATCAATATTTTGTTTAACTAAGGTTTTGATGCGTTCGGTGGTAGCATCATTAATATCGGGGTTAACGGAAGATAGAAGTAATTCTATTTCAGGACGAGTGTTGATTCTCTGGTTTTTGGTATCGAGTTTAGATAAAGTTTTCATAAATGAAATGGTTGGTTTGAGGAATTTATATTATATTAGGACAGCCTTTATTTTAATTAAATTACAATCAATTAAACATACCGTTGAAAAGTGAAGCCAAGCTAATTATTGTTGTTCTCTATTGAAGGACTCTAATCTTAAGCTACCTTTTGAATTAGGTTCAAATCCTCCTCAACTAAATTAATCAACTTCGGTAAATCTTCTAGAGACGGTTTACGAGTGAAGCGACAAAATCTGACATTCTTAATCAGTTCGGTACACAGATGTAAATGCTGTGCAATAAATTGTTGTTCTGTTATTGATTTCATTGCACGAGTATGACGTACTAGTTCAATAAAATTTTCTTGTGGTTTTAAACTATTAATTTGATGTTCGCTTCCCTTATGTAGGACATAAATTTGCTGCAATGGAATGGGATTTTGTTGAAACTTATAGGAAACTTTATAAGTAACTTTTGATGAATTTGTATAAACAGGAAGTAATTTTTGAGTATCCTGTCCTAAAGAAGTTGCAGCGTCGGAACAAAGTTTAAATTGAGGATAACTAGGATAAACTATTGCCTGATTTTTTTCAATTCTTATCGGTAATACATCATCTGTTAATACATCGTAGCCTTGAGTATGGAAAGCAGTTGCTAAAGTGGATTTTCCCCAACCAGAACCACCCATAAATGCTACACCTTGATTATTAATGTTGACGCAACTAGCATGAATAACTAATAATCCTCTTTGTCGTAACAATATGCATAATATAGGACCTAAAATAGCTGTCCGCATCACAGATTCATCAACATCTTTTTCTGGCTCAATAATTATTTTTTCTCCGTTGTTAATCCATAGTTTGCAAATTTCTGGCAATATTCCTACAAAAGCCTTGTTGGTTCCTTTTTGTTTTTTAATCGCATCATCAACTTGTCCGAATCTGATATTGACATCTGCTTTACCTTCAGTTTCAATCAACTCGGGAAAATCTAATTCTGATGCTATGCACAGATTATAAATGTTATAAGATTTCATTGATGATATAAATATAGTTTATTAATATAAATAAATTAATGCAGTTTTTTGAGAATATTATTCTCAAAAAACTGTATATCTCTAAGCTAGAGAGCCAGAGAGTATATATACTTTTGTATGATTGCGCTCATAAAGCAAAAGTATAATTCTCTCCGGTTAGATTTAGTGAGATTACTAGAAGGACAATTGATTAATTTATATTATCCATCTATCAATCTTACCAAATCTTTTTTACTAATCTGGAACGCCATTAACATCTCTGGAACCAAGGTCATTACCACCACCAATTTCATCACCACTAACGGTGAAGATGAAATCTTGTCTGCTCTCTGTACCACGAGCCTGTGTCATTTCAGTAACGTTACCGAATGAGGTTAATTTGGGAGCTACGTAGTTATTCTTCATGATTTAATCTCCTGATTGTGGGTATAAAATGAACGTGTTTTTTTGGCAGATAGCACCCTGTAATTGGACTTACGGTATAACTTGAAATATTAGATATTAATTTCAACTTATAACCTGCCAAGACTATTAAACTTAGGGTGTTAATTGTTTATAATGGAACCACAAAGCTAACATAACAGCCTGCCATGCTGGTGTAATATCTTCGTCCCTGACAACTTCTTCAGATATGATTCGCTGATAAGCTGATTGCAAAAAATCGGAATCGATGTACTTTTCCAAGTATTTGATTTGATTGGACATCACATCATCCAAAATTTGGCGATCGCGATTCAAAAACCCATCATCAAAGTTAGGTGATAAATCGGCTTTACCTTCACGCCACTGCACTTTTTCTGGTAAAATTCCTGATAATGCACGACGCATCACAATTCGTCCAAACCCATTAGATAATTTCTGTTCCGCAGGTAAAGCTAAGCAAAACTCAATTAATCGCTTGTCCATAAATGGATGACGAACTTCTAAGTGGAAATTTGCGGCGCATAAATCCATTCGTTCTAAAACATAAGGCGATATACCATGTGTTAAAGAAGCCCAATGTTTTTCTCTAGTATTTAAAGGTTTATGACTCGATGTATCTAATTTTTGAATTCGCTTGTCTAAACCAATATTTTTTGCAAAGTCACTTCTAACAAGGGGATTATGAGAAGTGGATTCATTTGAGATTTTTTCTGATTTAGATTGCCAAAATTGCTTGATTTGCTTTAAACAAGGCTTTATTCCATGATTTAATAGCAAATTTTTCCGGGAAATACCAAAATGTTGATGTATTAAATGCACTCCTTGGAAGAATGCTATCCAACGAAAATTCGTTGCCAACTCTTTTAAATAGGGTAGCGCATAATTCCGAAATACTGAATACGCTTTTACTCTAAAGTGTTTTGAAGATGCTTGAACTTCAGAAATACAGGTTTTCCAATCACCCTGGCGGGCTAATTCTGTAATTCTATATGTACCGTGACAAACTGTGGTATCACCATCCAATCCGTCTAAAACAATCCGCATACCTAATTCATTGGCACTACGGTTCGCTATCCAAGGGTAAAAATGACTCGCACCTAGAAAACCTTCATCTTCATATTGAAAAACATCTTCAAGACTGGATAATGGTCCAACCTTATCACCGTGGATATAGTGAGGAATAAATCCACCTTGCTCTAAAACCGCGTTTATGAAGGGACGTTCGTCGCACTCTTTGATATTATCAAATATAGTAGATATTGTATGTAGTTTGGTTTTCTTTTGATTATTTTGTTTATCTTTTTCGCTAAGTATATCTCGCGCTACACAGGTAACAGATGAGGAATCTAAACCACCACTCAACTGAGAAACAATAGGAAAAGCACTTCTTAACCGACAACGCACCGCTTCAGTGAAAATTTTACGGAATTCTTCTGCATAAGCAGCGTCAGAATCTAACTTAATCTCACGGTTTGGGTCTAGCCACCAATAGCAGCTAGTTTTAATTCCTTGCAGATTTACCACCATGCTGTGTGCCGGGGGAAGTCGCACAATACCTTGATAACTTGTAATAGCTTCATCTTCGAGCATCAAATTCAAATAATCAGCTATTCTAACCTCATTTAGCCGACGTGGAACCTCTGGTAAAAATAACAAAGCTTTAATCTCACTACCAAAAACAAAAGTATTTTTAGAAGAGTAATAGTAGAAAGGCTTCACCCCAAAATGATCGCGAGCGCAAAATAATATCTGTTTACGCTCATCCCAAATCGCAAATGCAAAGTCACCTAGTAAATGCTGTGGGCAATCTTCACCCCATTTATCGTATGCTGCCAATATCAGCTCGCTATCTACAATCTTATTAACAGGACGATTATTTATCTGTAAAGCAGCTATCAATTCATCACGATTATCTATGCGAGCATCTGCTGTAATTACTAAGTCACCCCTTTGATTTACCAAAGGCAGCTTTTCGAGCAGAGATTCAGGAGTAGTCCACAACATCCGATGTCCCAAACCAACGCACCCATCAACCCAAATATCTGCACCATCTGGCCCGCGATGTGCCAATATATCAACCATTTTTGTCAAGTTTTCGCGCTCTACAGGACGTTCGTTAAGGTAATGAATACCTACGATGCCGCTCATAATTTAATTCCTTCAAGGGATGGTAGTTGAATGTAGCGTGGTAGATCCGGTAAAAAACCGATTACAACGTATCCCTGATATTTAATCCAAGCGTGTGCTTCTAATTCTCCTAACTCGCTTTTAGCAACCCCGATGCACAATTCGGGAGAAAAACCGCTATGACTCATTAAAACTTGAGTAGTTAAAGCACGTGCCAGACACTTTGCACCACCCGGCATATACCGCGTTGCAACATTGACACCCCAAATAATTTGACCCAGAGTTGTATTCGGGAGTGGTAGTTTTATCGTACTGAGTTTATTTATTATCTTTAATAAGATGCGAAACTCTAATAACAGCAACCCTAACCTAACTGCTGCCAGTAAAAAGTAAGTAACAAATAGTAAGTAAAAATTAACTTTTCTCAGATTCCAAACTTTACGCACCAGTTTCATTTGTTACTTTAATTAGCCCTGCGGTTTTTAAACTATTCAGTAGTGAAAAAAGGTCGTCAGTACAAATATCAGTTTCAACTTCGTACTCTTCCAAAAGCACCTGCTTTATATCCTTTACAGCTTTTGGTTTCTCAATCAAATCCCAAACCCGCGCACCCACTTCATTCAAACCGTGGTAGACTCCCGTTTTCATGTTCAGAATGACTGCTTCACCACCAAGATCCGAAGAGATTTGGTCTGAAGCCGCTACTACTATTGATGATTCGGCAATCTCGCGCACGTCGGGTTCTGGATAAATCATTTTCTGTAACTCTTGAATGCTAGTTGTTTGTGTTGTTTACTTTGCTGTATTAAATATAAACCCTACTTTGGTGATAGCACCATGTTTCTTTTTACACTTCATATACTCTTTAAACTGACGTTGCTGCGTCTTTATATAATTAGATAGAGTTTAAATTTAGCTTTGTAATAGACGCTGCTCACCCTCAATCCCTCTCCTTATCAAGGGGAGGGAAGCAGTCGGCAGAGTGAGGTTTTATATTTAATTTGACCAAGTTACTTAAGGGCAGGGAATAGGCAGCAGGGAGTAGGGAAAATATTTTTTCAAATTCAATCAAGGAAGCAAAGTTTACGCAGGTTTCGTTCTAATAGTCGATTGCATTAAATTTGAGGGGTTTGCTTACACACCCGCTCCGGGTTGCAAACCCAGAGCTAACAGCGAAAGTCCTATAAATAGGACTAGAATACAATTCATCAAAACGGCTGGAAATGAACTACTAGTACTCCACCACATTAATTTTGAGGGATATTACCTTAGTCCTATTCATAGGACTTTTGCTATTAGACAGGGACTTGCAGTCCCTGGCGGATTAGATACACACCCCGCAAAACTAATGGGACAAACTACTAAGTAAGTTTTATTTACATATATTGACTTGCTTGAATTTCAAACAAATGAGCGTAAGTACCCCCTAGTTTCATCAATTCTTGATGAGTACCACCTTCGACAATTGTTCCGTTATCCATTACGTATATCCGGTCGGCCATTTTTACAGTAGATAAGCGATGGCTAATTAAAATAGCAGATTGATTTTTTATTAATTGACGAAACTTTTCAAACACCTCATACTCGGCTTTGGGGTCCATTGCGCTGGTAGGTTCATCCAAAACAATTAATTGAGAATCCCGTAAAAATGCCCGCGCTAAAGCGACTTTCTGCCACTGCCCGATACTAAGCTCTTCGCCTTTGTCAAATAATTTACCTAAAATAGTATCGTAACCTTTGGGTAATTTCGTTATCACGTCATCCGCACCAGAACGACGGGCTGCTTGAATAATGCTGTCGCTCTGCGGTGGTAAGTCGATGTTTCCCAACCAAATATTTTCTTGGGCTGTAAAGTGGTATTTGGCATAGTCTTGAAAAATCACGCTGATTTGACGGCGTAATTCTTCTGTTTTAAATTGACTTAAATCTATCCCATCAATGGTGATTCTGCCTTCGGTGGGGTCGTACAATCTACATAAAAGTTTAATTAAAGTAGTTTTACCACAACCATTTTCCCCGACTAAAGCTACTACTTCTCCCGGTTTAATCTTCAGGTTAATATTTTTCAGCGCCTTACGGGTAGTAGTAGAGTATTGAAAACCGACATTTTCAAATTCAATCCCAGTTTTCATCGGATGAGGAATCGGTTTGGGGTTGGGAGGATCGATTAATTTGGGTTTAATGTCCAGGAATTCGTAGAGATTAGCCAAAAACAAGTTATCTTCATAAAGTCCAGATAAACTGTTAAGTAATCCTTTAATATTACCTTGTCCCCGCTGTAACGCTTGATAGTACAGAACTAAATCCCCCAAACGCAGCACACCATTAATAGTTTGGTAGATAATATAAGAATAAATTGCAAAAATTAAAATACCGGCGATCGCCTCGACCGCAAAATTAGCTAAAGAGCTTCCGGTTAAAATGGTTAAACTCTCTTTATATATCTGTCGGCGAATGCGGCTATAGGCTTGAGAAAAGTGAGTACCTAAATTGAATAGGCGAATTTCTTTAGCAAACTGATCTACCGTCAGCATATAGCCTAGATAGGCTGCCTGACGTTCCATCGGTGTTTTCTTGCGCTGCCAGCGATACATTATCTGAGAATATTTCACCCGCACTAACATAGCTGGAAACGATGCAAGAAAAAGAACACCGGGTATTCCCCAGTGCAGCGACAGCAGTAAAGCAATCATTCCTATCAAAGTAATCGCATTTTGACCAACCTGTGCCAAACGATTTAAGATTTGCGGAGGTCGGTAAGGCGCTTCTTGTTGCGCTCTTTGCAATACATCGTAGTATACGGGATTCTCGTAGTACTCTAAATCGGCTGCAATTGATTTCTCCTGGATAATTCCCTGCATATAATCGGTAACACGCTGGGAATGAGCGGTAGTAACTAATTGTCCGAGGGAGTTAGCAAGATTAGTTAATAAGGTAACTGCTGCTGCGAGAATAACAATAAATATTACATTATTAAAAGCTGCGGTTTTATCGGTAGTGGTGAGACTGGCAGCTACCGTATCTATAATTAGTTTGCCCAGATAAATTGCAACTACTGGCAGGATACCTTGAATAACTAGGATTACTACGCGGGCGATCGTCCAACGAGGGCTACTTTGCCAAACCAGTCGCAAAGCAGGCAATAGACGCTGCGTACTTTGGAATTTTTCTTTTAATTTCTTGCCTGCTTGCATTGTTGGGATAGTTATTACTTATACAGAATTTTTTATCTAAGTTTACCGAATATTTTTCGATAAAGCAGCTTTTAATTGATACATTTATCAATAGCTATTGCAATGTCAAGCAAGCTAAGTCTTCTTCTACTAAATTAATTAATTTAGGTAAATCTGCTAAAGAAGGTTTGCGAGTGAAGCGGCAAAATCTGACATTCTTAATCAGTTCGCTGCATAGACGAAAATGTTCTGCAAAAAATTGTTGTTCGGTGACTGATTTCATTGCACGACTATGACGCACCAGTTCAACAAAAGTTTCTTGTGGTTGAAGGCTGGTAATTTTATGTTCGCTTCCTTTATCTAATACATAAATCTGCTGCAATGGAATCGGATTTTGTTGAAAACCTTTGTCAAGTTTATAAGTTACTTTAAAGGAATTTTTAGAAACTGGAAGTAAGTTTTGTGTATCTTGTTCTAAAGAATTTGCTGCATCGGGACAAAGTTTAAATTGTGGGTAGCTCGGAAAAACAACTGCTTGATTTTGTTCAATTTTTATCGGTAGTACATCATCTGTTAAAACGTTGTAGCCTTTTGTATGGAAAGCAGTTGCTAAGGTAGATTTTCCCCAACCGGAACCACCCATAAATGCAACACCTTTATTATTAATATTGATGCAGCTAGCATGAAGGACTAATAAACCTCTTTGTCGTAGCAATACGCATAGTACCGGACCTAAAATAGCGGTTCGTAGCAAAGACTCATCTATATCTGTTACTGGCTCAATAATAATTTCTTTTCCATGACTAATTAAAAATTTCCCAATTTCTGGTAATTTTCCTACAACAGTTTTGTTACTTTTTTCTTGTATTACAATTACATCATTAACTGTTCCAAACCTAATGTTAACATCAGGTTTATCTTCAATTTCAATTAACTCTGGAAAATCTAATTGTGATGCAATGCATAAGTTGTAAATGCTATAATATTTCATTACTTATGTGTAATTTGAATAGAAATTTAAAATACATAAATACAGTTTGTTGAGAAAAATTTCTCAACAAACTGTGTGTTTCCAAGCTAAAGAAAATAGTTGCTCTTAGTTGGTTACTAGCTAAAAGCAAAAATTTAATTTTCTCTGAATAGGTGTAGTGAAACTGCCACAAATATAAACCATGAATCTGATATTATTTTTGTGTTAATCTCACCATGCAGGTTTCTACTGGGGTTAGTCTAAGGTGATATCTCGTGAACCAAGGTCGTTGTTACCAGAGATAACTTCGCCATTTTGAAAGACGAAATCTGTTCTAGCATCTCCACCGATAACTTGTGTAATTTCGGTAACATTACCGAAAGAGCTTAGCTTGGGAGCAGTGTAAGTTTTCTTCATGATTGAATCTCCTGATTTTGGATAGAATTGATGTAGTTTTAATTGATCTAATTATGGTAGGTAGCACCCCGATACTGGGCTTACGGTATAAGTTGGAATAAATACTGCAATATTTATTGCAACTCGTAACCTGCCAAGTCTATTGGACTTACGGTGTTACTTTTTTACTGTCGAACCACAAAGCTAAAATAACAGCCTGCCATGCCGGTGTAATATCTTCGTTCCTGACTTCGTTCTCCGTTCTCATTCGTTGATAAGCAGCTTGTAAAAAATCTGAATCAATATACTTTTCTAAATGCTCGATCTGATTGGACATCACCTCCGAGAGCAAAGCGCGATCGCGATTCAAAAATCCATCATCAAAGTTAGGTGATAGATCGGCTTTACCTGCACGCCACTGCACTTTTTCTGGTAGAATTCCCTCCAATGCACGACGCATCACCATCCGTCCAAATCCGTTACATAATTTTTGTTCGGCAGGTAATGCCAAGCAAAACTCAATTAAACGCTTGTCCATAAACGGATGGCGAACTTCTAAGGCAAAATTTGCTGCACATAGATCCATTCGTTCTAAGATATGAGGCAATACACCTTGAGTAAGAGACAACCAATGTTCTTCTCTAGTAGTCAGAGGTTTTTTAGTATTTACATCTAATTTTTTAATTCGCTCATCTAAACCAATCTTTTGTGCAAAGTTACTTTTAACAAGGGGATTATGAGAAACAGAAGTATCTGATATTTTCTCTTGTTTGCCCCGCCAAAGTTGCTTTATCTGCTTTAAAAAAGGTTTAATTCCATGATTTACAATTAAAATCTTTCGAGAAGCACCAAAATGTTTATGTACTAGCTGCACTCCTTGTAAGAATGCAATCCAACGGAAGTTAGTTGCAAACTCTTTTAGATATGGCAGTGCATAATTCCGAAATGCTGCATATGGTTTGACTCCAAAGTGTGGTGAAAATGCCTTCACTTCATGTATACAGCTTTTCCAGTCACCTTGACGCGCTAATTCTGTAATTCTCGATGTACCGTGACAAACTGTGGTATCTCCATCTAAACCGTCCAAAACTACCCGCATTCCTAATTCATTTGCAGTGCGGTTTGCTATCCAAGGGTAAAAATGACTTGGACCTAAAAAGCCTTCATCTTCATATTTAAAAACCTCTTTTAGACTGGATAATGGTCCAACTTCATCGCCGTGGATGTAGTGAGAAATTAATCCACCTTGTTCTAAAACCGCATTTATGTAGGGACGCTCATCACACTGATTAATTTTATCAAAAATAGTAGATATTGTATGTAAGTTAGTTTGATTTCTATCTTTCGGACTAAGTATATCTCGCGCTACACAGGTTACAGATGAAGAATCTAAACCGCCACTCAACTGGGAAGCAATAGGAAAAGCACTCCGTAAGCGACAACGCACCGCTTCCGTAAAGATTTTACGAAACTCTTCTGCATAGGCAGCATCGGACTCTAACTTAATCTCGCGTTTAGGGTCGAGCGACCAATAACATCTGGTTTTAATTCCTTGTAGATTCACCACTATACTGTGTGCTGGGGGAAGTCGCAGAATATCCTGATAACTTGTAATAACTTTATCTTCTAGCATCAAGCTCAAGTAATCGGCGATTCTAACTTCATTTAACCGACATGGAATCTCTGCCAAACACAACAAAGCTTTTATCTCGCTACCAAAAGCAAATAGCTTACCGGGTTGATGATAATAGTAAAAGGGCTTAATCCCCATATGGTCACGAGCGCAAAACAGAGTCTGCTTTTGCTTATCCCAAATGGCAAAGACAAAATCACCTAGCAAATGTTCCGCACAATTTTCACCCCATTTCTCATAAGCTGCCAGAATCAAATCGCTATCTGTAATTTTCTCAGAGGAACGATTATTTAACTGTAATGCAGCAATCAACTCTTCGCGATTATCTATGCGAGAATCAGAAGTAATGACTATATTATTAGCACGATTTACTAGAGGCAGTTTCTCTATCAAAGACTCAGGGGTAGTCCATAACATTCGGTGTCCCAAACCCACAGAACCATCTACCCACATATCTGCACCATCAGGTCCCCGATGCGCCAATATATCAATCATTCGCGCTATATTTTGCTGTTCTACCGGGCGTTCGTCTAGGTAGTAAACACCTGTAATACCGCTCATAATCCGATTCCTTCGAGAGATGATAGTGAGATAAGTTGTTTAAGGTTTACTTGCGAAACTAATTACAACTTTTTTCTGGTATTCAATCCCAGCATGAGCCAAAAAGTTTTACTGGCTTGGGATTAAATAATACTTGTAAGTTTGGAAAAAAAGTAAAACGACTCATCAACACCTAAGTAGTAAGCGCGATCGCGTGAAACACTTTGCTTTTTAAGGTGTGTGGCAAGTAGCTATTAATATAGCCTAAATAATTTTACTGACAGAAATTTTGTTTAATTCACATCTTGCACCAATGTCCTTAAGCCCATATGCCCGCCTTGTAAGCCGGAGGCTTTCTCGCAGAGAAATCAATTTCAGGGCTGCATATACAAAGTACGTTTAAACGCACTAAAAGCCATGACCAGTCTGATTTATCAGACTTTGTTTGTGAGCCTGGGAATTTATTCCAAGGCAGTTGTTGAGACTGGTACAAGAAGTTAGGTTTAATATATGTGGCTCAAATACAGTTTGAGTAAACTAACTTTTTTTTCATAAAACTCGAAACGGTAGAAACCACAATTCTAATCAAACCTGATAACTGAAAGTAAAATACGGAAGTCGATCGCAAGCAACTATTACACCCTACAATTTTAAAAATTACGCAGTCATTTAATTCTTTATTTCAATTAACCCTGCACCCTGTAAATCGTTAAGCAGCGCTAACAAATCGTTGGTACAAACTGAAGATTCAATTTCGTACTCTTGTAAAAGCATCTGTTGAATATCTTTTACAACTTGCGGTTGCTCAATCAAATTCCATACAAAGGCACCTACTTCATTCAAACCGTGGTAAATTCCGGTGTTCATATTCAAAATCACCGCTTCACCACCAAGATCGGAAGAAATTTGATTTTTTACAGATATTACTAT
The DNA here is from genome assembly GCF_963920925.1 of Calothrix sp. CCY 0018. Lineage (NCBI taxonomy): Bacteria > Bacillati > Cyanobacteriota > Cyanophyceae > Nostocales > Calotrichaceae > Calothrix > Calothrix sp. CCY 0018. Next base: position 87,232 of record NZ_CAWUDI010000031.1, read on the forward strand.
TGAATTTTCCGAAATCGCGGAATCTGTTGTTGAAGTTATCATCGCAGGAAACTTCCTTTTTCTAATTTGTAGATTTTTCCTCTGCCACCTGTATCAAACTTCTGCAAATATAAGTGATATCACTCAAGAATACAAGTAGCTCAAAAGACAGTTTATTGGTTTAGATGTCCCGATATTTTTTGATGCATAAATAACTATCAGTAGATGCTTGTACTCATTCTTAAGCTATCGGGTATTAGCTGAAGTATGAATAGGTAAAAATTACATTGGACATCTCCGGAAATGAAAAAAACCTCTCTCCAAACCTCTCTCCTGCAAGGAGAGAGGCTTTAAAATCCCACTTCCCTCGTAGGGAAGGGGGGCAGGGGGGTTACGTAAATCTGTAAATTTAAAACCATATAAATGTTTTCCGGAGATGTCTATTGGAACATTAACAGATTCGATCCAATTTATTTACCCTGATATAATTATTTCAATAAAGATAATGCACAGTGCAAGACTGTAATTATAGGTTGTGTAGCGGTAGATGCTTGCTGCAAGCAGCTTTATATAGCTTTGTAGCTAATTAAATTCAATCTTAGAAGATATACGTAAGTATTGCTAACGAATCGCGAATAATTTATGAAGTTTACATATATATAAAGTTAATGTAAATTGAAATTAGGTAATTGTACATAAACTTTCCCATTGTTAATAGATAGCAATAAAATGAGGTTACTTGGTACAGAATTACTTGGTACAGAAATTTTTCTGAATAAAAAGTATTTTATTATACATCTAAATCGGCGTTTTTGTTACTCATTAGTTACGTTTTTGATTAAAGCCATCCACATATCCGGTGGATTCGAGTAGTAATCAATTTGCTCTACTTGATATCGACAAAATTCACTACCAATTTGTAAAAATATATAGTCATCAGGTTTGACACCTTTACCTCGCGCTGTCATGTAACCTGTTGTCAAGTTTTCTGCAATTTCAAATACGTAGTCGGTTCCAGGTACGCACTCAGTAAAATCGTGGGTTTTATGTTTGTGCAGCTTGAATTTGTCTAAGATAAAATCTCTTAAAGACAAAAAAAACACGTTAAGGTTGATGCCCGACCTGCTAAATGACATAAGATAATTGAGAAAAATAAATTTGCTGTTCCTTGCACAAACTATGCTTGTGAGTTTCTTATGACATGGAAATTAGTCAAAGCAACCGCTCTGTTAAACCTACCCAAAACTACCCAAGTCTAGACATAGCTGAACATAGTTAGTTTTAGTGTTAACTTCCTGTTTCATCATGGCTTCAATCTGACGATTGAAGGGTTTGTCCACTCCACAAGCAATCCCGGTAGAGCTTACCGTTTGATCCGAACGAATCGGAATATAAATTCCTTCAAACCATCGTTCTATATTTTTACTTGCATTTAAATCTCTATCTTCTCTATGACCGCATTCAGGACATACGTAAACACGCTCTTTTAATGGCATCTTGTGACGATGTTTACCACAATTAGAACATATTTGAGAACTGGGAAAAATTCTCGAGACTTCGATTAATTGACTAGAAAATTTCTCAGTTTTATATTCTAATTGGCGTTTAAACTCATACATCCCACAGTCAGCAACTGCACCTGCTAGTCTGTGATTTTTAAGAAATGCCTTAACACTTAAATCTTCTATCTTTATAATGCTGTGGTTCTTAGCAAGATAAGTAGTTAATTTATGAATAGCATCTTTACGAATATTTGCTATTCGAGCGTGCAATAAGCGCAGTTTAGTTAATGCTTTTTTGCGATTATTGGAACTAAATTTTTTCTTGCTTACAGAGCGCTGTAGGCGTTTTAAACGCTTACTCATACGACGATAAGCTTTGGGATTCTTAAAAACTTTACCGTTTGAACAAACAGCTAGTTCTTTAATTCCAATATCAACACCAATAGACGGTCTATCAGCTTCAATACTCGGTTTTTCAACTTCATACTTAATCGCGATAAACCATTTATCAGCAGTCCGAGAAATCACACAATTATGTGTTGCCCTAACTGGTAATGCTTCAGTTAATCTCACCCAACCAATTGATGGTAATTTAACACGTTTACCATCATTTTGTATCATTGGTTTAGCCTTAGAACCAGATTCTAGGTAAAAACTATCGTGCTTTCCTTTTTTTTTGAATCTTGGCTGTTTTGTTAACTTTTTAAAAAACCTATCCCAAGCTGTACGCAAATCTTTTAGTGCTTGTTGTGGAACGTTTTTATTAGTTTGGTAGTACCAAGGTAAGACTGATTTAACTTCGGCTACTAACTTTTTATGTAAATCGATAGAACTTGGTAATTTGAGCAACTTATCAGTTTCGCTCCGGCGTAATATATCTTTAAAGATGGCATTTGCCCAGTTGTAAGCATGACGTGCTACACCGGATGCTTTTTTAAAAGCACTAATCTGCTTGTTGTTTGGTATTAACTCAACTTTGATACTTAAAAGCATTTAAAGCCCGAGGTGCCGTAACATCATACATCGATTAGTTTACTGATATTTAGGTTCGAACACAATCCTATATAAACAAAAATTTACCGTAACTATGGCGCTAGTTAAATTACATTTCTGGACAAAATGACTACATATGTCCACTTATGGGTATAAATTAGATAACAGTTGCTAGCCCCAATATAATAACAAGATTAATTGGTATTCAATAAATAAAGCTTGTAGTCGGCGTATAATTTCTATTCTCGTCGTATTTCGCGAGTGAGCGATCGTTTTTTAGGTACGAATGGCACATAAATTGATGTTCCCATTCCTTGCATGGAAGGCGATTCAGCCAGATGCTGCCTATCTCCCGTGTTTGTTGAAAAGTATAGGATGCTTTGATTGGAAAATCAACATGAAACTACTTGACACTGCCCGAACAAGAAGTTATAGTTACTAGAGTAAAGTCAATGGGGTGTCGCCAAGTGGTAAGGCAGCGGGTTTTGGTCTCGCCATTCCTAGGTTCGAATCCTAGCACCCCAGTTTATTTAGATTCAAATTATATTTTTTGTTTTGTAAGTGATCGCCTTTCTAATATTAGAGAGGTTTTTTGTTTTTTATTTATTTTTTGCGGTTTGATTGTTTTTAAAGATCGTAAGCTGATAGTCTTGTCCGATTAATTATGGGGGGTAATGCATTTGTAGTGGGTTACTCTAGGGTATTGACTTTGATAGGATTTTCGCGCTTTTTGTTCATACAGCTTTTATGCCGGTAACAATCGCAATACTTATCCCTCACCCCGCCCTGACGGGCACCCCTCTCCCAAGCTTGGGAGAGGGGAGGGGGAGAGGGCATTATCTTGAACACCAACGCATTTTTTGCATAAATTTTTATCTTTTAAAAAGCTATAGAGCTTTGACTTAGGTACTGTTTTTGTAGACAGTTAACACCCTAGCGTTACTCCCTTCCCGCTTAAGCGCGATTACTTATAAAAATTCCTTTTCCTCTTCCTCTCCCCACGCCACTTTGCTCAACGGAGGAAACCTCCGCACGCAAGTAGCTCCTCTTTATGCAATCTTTGTAATATATGTAAAGCGCTATATTGCGACATACATTTATTTTAAGCAATAATTGTCACTAAGTATTAAGATGATTGTTGCTGGCACTTGACTGTATATATTGCATAAATCAATTGCCAAATCCTTTCCACAGTAAAATTCGATAATTTAATGCTGGAAGAAAATAAGAATCAGTAAAATTATTGACAATAAGTTTTTTCCGGAAAAAACAAGGTCAGTTGAGTAATAATACACTGAGTGAATTATAAGAATAAATTATCTTACTTACTGTTAGATGTGGTTTAAACCTTGGTTGAGCTTGGGATGCAAGTACTGAATTGAAAACTGAATTTGCCGATTTTGTAGAAATAGGAGTGAAAATTTAATTAAAATTTATTACACTTGTAAATGAATCAACAAGCATCAACTAAGTAATGCTACTGGACGCATAGTGCATCGCGAGCCGTAAACTAGTATCTTCAATACTTCCGCGCAGGCTGGTATATCTGTTAGATAGGTGGTTAACAAGACGAGACTGAAAGCTTGTAGACAGTCTGGAGATTTGTTAACTTCTTGAGAAATATGGGGTGCATCGCTGTTGTGAAGGCATTTAGATCGACGAAAGAGCGATGGTGTCTTTAAGAAATCAAAGCGACAAATTATGTCTATATTAAGTACTTTTAATTTACTATGACTATGCTGAAGTCAGAAAAAAATCCTTACCTCTTTTCTCAAGCAGGTACCCCCTTAACTGATGCTGAAGAAGGTGGATTGAATTTAGGGCAAGTGGGAGCGGCTCTACGACGGCGTGCATTATTGATTGTTGGTTGCACGGGGGTAGTGGCAACCGCTGCGGTGCTGAAGGCAGAAACAGATCCTCCGATATATCAAGGTCAGTTCGAGATTTTGACTGAACCCTTGACTGGGGAAAGTAAAGCTGTATCAAACGTACCTCAAGCTTTGAGTTCTGGAGGAGTTGCAGCTCCTGAATCGGAAAAAGATGTTGCAACGACTATTCGAGTTTTACAAAGCCCGCGAGTACTAAATTCAGTTGTAAAAAAGCTTCAGACGGAGTATCCAAAACTGGAATACGAATCTTTCATTAAGGGTTTAGTTATTGCCTCCAAACAAAAAAATATTTTAACAGTAGGATATGTAGCCGCAGACAAGCAGCTAGTTAGCGATGTCTTAAATGAAGTTGCTCAAGCTTATTTAGAATACAGTTTAAAAGATCGTCAGGAAGACATCGATCAGGCGATCGCGTTTGTTCAAGGACGAATCACTAAGGGGGGTTTGAGACAACGGGTTGAAGACTTGCAGAATAAATTGCGAACGCTGCGAAGCGTAAATAACCTGATTGAACCCGCACAGAAAGGGGGTGAAGTGTCCGGTCAAATTGCGACTTTGACGCAACAGCAATTAAGCAACCGGGTAGAGTACGAACAAATGATGGCTCAGTATAAGGAGTTACAAAAAGAGTTAGCGCAGCAGCCAGCAGAGAGGGCTGGTAATTCTATTCTGAGTGAAAATCCTCGCTATCAGAAAATCTTAGACGAAATTCAGCAAGCTGATATTCAGATTAAAACGGAGTCTGCTAGATTTACAGATATCAATCCAACAATACAGACTTTACGGGACAGAAAAAGGAATTTACTCCCGATGCTGAATGCAGAGGAACAGCGAGTCCAGAATGAGTTTCAAAGTCGCATCCAAACGTTATATGCTCGCGATTTATCTTTGGCTGACAAAGTAGATAAGCTCAATGCAGAACTGAGAAATTTGGCAACAGTTACCCGCGATTACGACAATATTCAGCGGGACTTACAGATTGCTACCGAAGGGTTGAACCAGTTTTTGACCAAGCAGCAAGCTTTAGAAATTGAAAAAGCTCAGAAACAGCAACCTTGGAAGCTATTAGATCCTCAACTTACAAAAGTTGAAGATCCTGAAGCTATGTCACAAAGTGCTAGAAAAAACTTAGCTTTGGGTGGAGCTTTAGGTTTGCTCTTAGGTGTAGGTGCTGCTTTAGTTGTAGACAAGTTGAGCAATATTTTCTACACTTCTAAAGATTTGAAAGAAACTACCAGATTACCGTTACTAGGGGTAGTTCCTTTTAGCAAAGAACTTGCAGTTATCAGCAAGCAAGATGGAGCAGCTAGTGGAATTCATCAAACTGCTCGTGCATCCTTTTTTGAGGTTTTTCGCTCTCTTTACACCAATATTCTGCTTTTGGGTTCGGATACCCCGATTCGTTCGCTTGTGGTTAGTTCGGCAACACCAGAAGATGGTAAAACTACTGTTGCGATACAGCTAGCTTTGGCAGCAGCTGCGATGGGACAAAGTGTATTATTAGTGGATGCAAATCTCCGCTGTCCTACTATACACAAGCGTGTAGGGTTAATGAATATTCAGGGTTTAACGGATATTATTTCTTCTGAATTGGAGTGGAGCAATGTAATTGAACGCTCTCCTCTGGAAGATAACCTGTATGTAATGGCTGCTGGTCCAGTTCCACCTGACTCTACCAGATTATTAGCTTCTGTGAAAATGCAGGATTTAATGAGCGAACTGCATAGTAGCTTCGACTTAGTAATTTATGACTCCACCCCAATAGTTGGTTTTGCTGATGCGAACTTGTTAGCTGCTAATACCAATGGTGTTATGTTGGTAGCAGGTTTAGGTAAACTGAAACGCACTGCATTCGCTCAAGCATTAGAAGAAATTCAAGTTAGCGGTACTCCTATTTTAGGTTTGGTAGCAAATAAATCGAAAGAATCAACTTCAATTTCTCAAAGTAATTATCAACAGTATTACAAGGTAAGTAAAGAAAGAGTTGATATAGATGATGCAACCGAGGCTGGAAAATCTTCGGTAAATAAAGTTAAGGTATGAGGTTAGGAGTTAGGAGTTAGGAGTTAGGAGTTGGGAAGAAAAATTCCTGACTCCTAAATTTTTTAAAATTAAACCAAGCTAATTATCTGGAGACTTCAAAGCTTGATCGAGTACTTGACGAGCTTGTTCTGCTTTTTCTCGCGCATCTTTATAGCGTAAATTAGCTTGAGCAAAGTTTTTCAGAGCTTTAAAACCTTCTTTGAGGCTGGAAATTTCTTCCTCGCTGACGGATTGATCTGAAAAAAGGATATCAACTAATTTACGAACTTCTAAAGCTTCGGCGCGTGTGTCTTGAACTTTCAGCTTTAGAGTTGCAAGATTACTCAAAAGTTGAACCGCTTCTATAATCGTATCTTCACCGCTAGCAGTATCCATTGACGGTTCTTTCACTTCAATCAATTGTTGAGGACTAAATCCTTCTTCGAGTTCGGAAGGTAAATCACCTGCTTCCATAATTTCCATCAGCTTATCCATTGCTTTTTCACGAGCTTTATCGGAATCTTTGCCGGGAACTGTAAGGATGATTTCTGGACTTTGAACGAGAGTATAACGAACCATACTGATAGCTGAAATATTGCGCTAAACCAAACCGAACTATTAATTTTAACTTAAAAGTGCAACAAAGAAAAATCACTTGTCGAGCGATTACCGTATTAGACATCGCAGGAATTGAAAATACCCCTCTCCAAACCTCTCCCCCACGCTTGAGAGAGGCTTAAAAACCCCCATTCCCTCGTAGGGAAGGGGGGTAGGGGGGCTCGCGGTTTGCGTGTAATTTGAAACCATAGAAATGTTTTCCGGAGATGTCTATTGTAGAGCTTTGCTTAACGCCGATCGCATTGCAATTATAGCGGTTTTGATGGTGCATGGATACGATGCTAATTCCCATTAACGCGATAATTCATCGATGGTTAATTTTCCGCTGGCTAAATTTGTAATAATATTTACCCAATCATCAAAGCGATCGTTAATAAATATATTTTTTGATGTTTCTACTCCTTCAGCACCTATACTAGTTGAAATCACCGGCAAACCTGCTTGAAGCATTTCTAATGTCTTTAGTTTAATTCCCGCACCTTGAAGTAAAGGTACGATGCCTATTTGAGCTTTTTCAAAAAACTGGGTAGGGTTTTCGATAAATCCAGTTACTATAATATTCTCGCTGGCAAATTTTCTGATTTTTGCAGAAGGGTTGGAACCGACAATATAAAGTTTGTATTCGGAATCTATTTTTAGCAAGTTTACAAAGCATTCTTGAATAAAATTTATAGCTGCTTGCTCGTTTTCCGATCGATTCATCGCAGCCCAAAATAATAAGCTTTTTTGATCAACTTTCTCTATATTTCGTTTTATTTTGTATATAAAATCACTCAGTTGGGGAGGTTTGATAATAATTTTATTTTCTGGTATGGCAAATAAAGAAGTAAGAATATTGCGGTCTTTTGTTGATAAAACCCATAATTGATCTACATTAGAATAAATCTTTTTTTCAAACTTGAATAATCTAGCGACTTCAATACCTAATATTAGATTATTTTCAGATTGTCTTAAAAAAGATTGAGAAACAACATCATGTATGCTGATTACGGTATGAGTATTCTTAGAGTTAATTAACGGTTTAATAAAATCAAGATAAACCGCAGCGTGAGAATATTCAAAATGAATCGCATCATAAGTATTTTTTGCTAACAATGCCTGCAATTTATGAGCTACAGCTTTTTGATAACGGGTAGAAAATTTAAAAGGAATAGATAAGTTAGTTAAACAGCTAATAATTTTATCTGACTTATTAAGGGAATAGGTAAAAAGGTTATTTTTATATTTCCCTATCAAATCTGTAGCAGCATTTATTTCTGCTTTGTTCGCTATCACAACAACATCAACAGTTGTATTATCAAGATGATATTTATTCAAATTACTTAAAGCTATCTTTTGCCCTGCTTGAGGATATAAATTGGTAGGAGCATGAGCAGAAATAAATAATATTTTTGACATAAGGTTCTACCATCTCCCATATTCAGATGCGGATTTGTTTGTAACCTGTTTAATAATACTTTTTATTTTGCGTGCGGTAGGTGGTTTGAAAAAATACCTCGCTGGTAATGCAAATACTTCGTTTATAATCCATGCTATATAGGCTTTTCTCCGTTGTTTATGAGATACTTGTGGAAAATTATCGGATGCCTTACTACTTATTTGCCAACATTCTTCAATCAATTTTGCTCTATCCCAAGGTAAGGGTGACGAACTCATTCCATTGAGGGAATAAGCTGCTAAGGGAGTTTCGATAGAATGAAATTTAAACCCGTGATTAAATAAACGTAAAATCATGTCGTAGTCGGCGGCGATTTTATATTTTAAGTCATACAAACCCGCTGCGATGTAAGCCGATTTTTTAATAAAGCAAGATGGATGATTTAAAGTAAAGCGAATCGATAGTTTTTCCAGTTCTCCCGGTATAAAGGTAGCTATATATTCACCTTTATAGTAGTTCTCGATAGGCGAATATAATATATTTATATCTGTATGCTTATCAAATTCTTCTTCTACTATTTTGATTGCATTTTCAAGGTACCAATCATCAGAATTAATAATACCGATAATCTCTCCCGTAGCAAGATTAATTCCTTTGTTCATTGCATCGTAGGCACCGGAATCTGGTTCGGATATGAATTTATATTTAAGTTTAAGTTCAAGTTCAAGTTCAAGTTCAAATTTATCTATATTTTGTGCATATTGTTGAATTATTGCACGGGTATTGTCTGTAGAACCTCCATCAACTACGATATACTCCAAAGGATATATTCTTTGTTGATTAATCACGCTTAAAATTGTTTTTTCAATTGTTTTTTCGGAATTAAAGCTTGGTGTGATAACTGATATTTTAGGTTGCATCCTTTTTGATAAACTTATTAGATTTTAGATTGAATACTAGAAGCTAGGAATTGGGAGTTATAAGTTGATTGGTAACTGCTTACTTTTAACTGGTTACTGTTCAACTGACATGGCTAAAATACTAACGAAAAGTAAAGGAGCAAGTCCTTGAAGTCCGCTATGTAAGAATAAACAAAAGAATAAATAGGGAAAGATAAACTTATAATTTTGTGGAGTATAGTACCCACCGACTATTTTTACAATAGCGCAGAAATAAAGAATTCCTAATGGAATGCCGATGTAGGCAATTACTTCTAAAAATGAATTATGAATTAAGGAACCAACGCTTTTAAATGCTTCATCGTATTGACCTGCATAACCTTTTAATGCTAAAGTCCAATCATTATAATAAGATGTAATTAAAAAGTGGTTAGCTTCAAATCTGGCTAAATTTGACGTATCGTTAAAAGAAAATAAACGGTTTGCACTTGTATCGTATGCGTAACCTATTTCAACAAACTTTAAAAAATATTCTCCTATTAAAAATCCAAAAATATTTGATAATAGAAAGAAAACAGTAAAATTTATTTGACTGGCTATTCCGATAAATTTCTTCTCGCAGAAAATAATTAGTAAATAAATTAGCAGGCTGAGAAAATAATTCCTGCTTAAGAAAAATACTGTAGAAACTAAAGCTAAAATAATACCTGGTTTAAATTTAGCTTTACAGGAAAGGAAAAAGAATAATAACATAAATAAACCAGATACATTCGGATCTCCATTACTTAAAGAAACTCTGGCGCTGCCATCAAACTCTACTCTTCTATATACTACCATTTGATAAATTAAAGTTATGGTTGCTAGCCAGCATAATCCGATTAAATAGCTGCGTTTGATGCGTATTTGCGGACAACCACTGAAACCTATAACCATTAGGCAGATTGGTAAACTATATCGAAATAAATGATATGTTGAAAAATTGATAAAGGTAACAATCAAAATTGAGCATACGAGTAAAATGTCTATAATTAATAATTTAGTTTTATAGAAAAAAAGCTGCACTAATAAAACCATCGCCAGTAAAGGCAAAAATATTTTAGCGTGGGGAAGTTCTAAATTGTAAGGAAATAGATATAGAATTAATACTGTATAAAAGATTAATGTATAAAAAAAATAATTGGTTTGTCGCTGTTGAATGTTTGCGTTAATATTCACTTGATGCTCCCACAAAATATATAAGAAGTTGGGAATTGGGAATTGGTAATTAGGAAAAATTAATACTACAATTTTTGATTAATTATTTCATTAAAAAGTTGAGAGTAACGTCTTGCTTGTAATTCTAGGTTAAATTCTTGCTCTATTTTTTCACGAGCGCGATCGCGAATTTTTTGCGGGTAATTATTCGACAATATCCAAGCAATACCTTTAGCTAAACTTTCTACTTCAAAAGCTTGAGCTAAGTAACCGTTGGCTTGATGTTCAATCATATCGGGCATTCCTCCAATATTGAAAGCAACGCATGGAGTACCGCAAGCTAAAGCTTCGATTACGGTGTTAGGCAAATTATCTTGAATTGAAGCAGCAACGAAAACATCTGCTGCGGCATAAATTAGCGCCAAGGATATATCATCATGAAGATTACCCATATAATGACATTTGAAATCGGTGTTATCCCCTTCGCTAGGTTGTAAGGAACCAAAAACAACTAACTCTACCTTATTTTTGTAGCCCATTCGGCTTAAAATTTGTAGGGCTTTTTCAAATAAATGCATTCCTTTTCTTTTGTAACTACTTTTAGCAGCACCGCATAAAATTAACTGTTTATCTATAGGAAGATTCAGCCATTTTCTAGCGGTATTTTTGTCAATCGGTTTATATTTTTGAATGTCAATACCGTTAGGAATAACTTTTATAGGATAATTTTTGAATAGAGAACTTTGTCGCGCCTTTTTGGCTAACCAATGACTGGGAGTGACAATTGTTAAATCGAGATTTTGCCATGCTTTAGCTTTACGCTTCCATACCCAGCGCGATAAATCTTGCTCTTTTTGGGAATCAAGTTGAAAGCAACTTCCGCAAGTTTTAGTGTAGCGATCGCACTCCAAACTATAATGACAACCTCCCGTAAATGCCCACATATCGTGTAAAGTCCAAACTAGTGGTTGTTTAAATTTAGCAATGCTTTCAATTTTTAGATAGCCGCAAGCCCAGTGGATATTAATTATATCTGGAATTATATCTGGAGACAGATGCTTGATTTTAGAATCAATTAAATCTGGAAACCACTGTGGAGAAAAAGTCCCATAATCATGTTTTGGATAAAATTTTAATGGTAAATTATCCAAAGTAGGTCGCATTTGATTGAGCAGCTTTTCTAATTTATTCGTATTTGCAATAACGGTAGAATCGCTACTAGTTTTATATTCAACTAACATTCGCGAATTTATATTTATATCCTTCAATCCATGATGCAAGCGAAATGCTGCACGAGCTGCTCCACCACTAATATCAAAAGTACTCAGGATTAAAGAATTCATTATCAGTGAACAATTATCAGTTATCAATTAATTTATAACTCCTAACTTCTAATTCCTAACTCTTTACTTCCTCAACTTTTCTCGAACAAAAAGCATAACTATCAAATATTCCATAGTTTCTATCTAGATAGTTAGAGAAATCTACTGTGGTTTCAAAACCAATTTTTTCTAAGATTGCAAAAATATCGATTCCAAAAGTTCTATATGCGAGGATTTTTCCGCGAATTTTGTCTCCGTGATACTCTGGGGGTAATAAATGAATATCTTCAACTCCCGAGGTGTCAACACGAACTAAAGTTGGTTTATCAAAAAAGCAGGGAATCGTAAAAATATGATATCCACCTGTTTTTAATACGCGATATACTTCTTGAAAAGCTTTTTCATAATCTCTGATATGTTCAAATACATCTTCTGTAATTACTACGTCGAACTTTTCTTTATCAAAAGTTAATTTTTCTAAATTTTGACAAAATACTTGTTCGCGAATTTCTGTTCCTATTTCAACGTTAGGTATATAGCTCGAACAGTAATATGATGTGGCTGAATGCAAAACTCGATCGAAAGCATCGTTTACATCAGCGTTGTAAATGTTTAATTTATCTAGATTATCTAAATGCTTATTTGATGAAACTTCTGCAAGACTAGAAATATTAGGAATTACTTTATCAATCAATAATTTTGCTACGTGTCTTTTTCGCGATGAACTTTTGCAAAAAGGACAGTACATATTATTCCGAACTGTTTTTGCATCAATGCAGATGAAAATAGTAGATTTACCACATATGTTGCATTTACCAACTTGATGATATCCTAAGTTTTTAATTGCAAGTGTAGCTGCTCTACTTACTTCCATGATTCACCTTGATAATTTTGGATTTTGCGGAAAATTGAGCCAGTCCCCTCCGTTGTAGGAACTGGCGTTGAGGGTGTAAATGTTCTTCCCCCTCAAACTTTTACTAAGAGGATGTTTGAAAAGTATTATACTTTACTTCCAGCACCTCGAAAACCTAACCCCCCTGCCCCCCTTCCCTATGAGGGAATGAGGGTTTGGGTTCAAAGCCTCTCTCCTTCTAGGAGAGAGGTTTGGAGAGAGGTTCCGAGTATAGTTATTGACGCATTCTTACATCCTCTAAGTAAAGTATTTAATTAGACTTTACAAATATCTTTTACCATTGTTCCCCATTCCCTGTTCCCTTCTTGATTGTTTTCCACCTTTAATGCTCGCTGCAATACCAGGTGAAACATCAAGGAATTGTTGTTCTGATAAACTAATTTTTCTCATTTGGGCTAAACTCCAAGGAAACCTTCCTACCAAGCTCATATCACCTTTGAGAACATTAAACAACTGGGGTAATTTGCTCAAACCATTCAAATTAAGTTCTCTTAGATTTGCACCAAATTGGTAGATGCAAAATAATTTACCTCGTTTACCAATGCACCATTGTGTTTTTAATATCGGTTGGTGAAAATAAATTTTAATTAATAAGGCTAAAGCAATAAATACCGGAGCAAGTATAACAATTAATATTAATGCTCCGAAAATATCTAAGCACCGCTTTATAACCCAATTGAGCCTATTGAAATTATTAGAGGTTTTATTAGGGTTTTTGTAACACTTCTCTTTCTTCGATAAACGTAAAAACGCTGTTTTTTTTAATCTTTTACATTGATTAGCCCAAATTTCAAGCTTTTCTAATTCAATGCGTGAATCAATTTGTACTATTGTCGCAGGAGAAAATTGCAGCCAGTCAGCTAAAAATGCTTCGCTTCTATTAGAAAGTAAATGCATATGCTGCCGTTTACAAGTTAGGTTAACTAAAAGTTTTTCATCTTTCAACTTGATTTTATAACCCAAATCATCATTACAAGAATTGTTATCCGTAAAAGTTTTTTCTTTTATTGGCTTTTCTAAGTCAACATATGATGCAAAATTTACTGACGTTGGTTTTTGCTCAATAACCATAGCTAAGAATAAGTAATTACTGAGGATCAATAATCGGTAGTACTAAAGTATTTCGGAAGTTTCTAATTAATCTTTAGCTGCAAAATAAATTTGGTTTATAAATCAAATTGTTTTTAATGAATATTTATTACGCTCGCATCTTTAATATTAGAAAGGTGTCTAAATAACTAATCGCAATAACGCTTCTGCCAGCAAAATTTTTAAAGAGCTTTCTTTTGACATTGTAGGTATTTAGACTAATATTCTATCCTAGATTTATCAAATATTAGTCTAATGATAAGTTTATTTACCTAATCAAGTCAACTCATTTGTCAGTAAAATCTCGGTTTCATTAAAAAAAAGATTAGTTTTTTTATGAATAATCATCTAAATACTAGAAAATTTGCTTACACAAGTAAGTTTAAACTTATACTCTTGACAATGAATATTTTTGTTGTCGCTCAGCAGCAATCTTAAAGAAGCAGCTACACCCGAACTACCGAGTTAGCTTTAAATACAGCAATTATTAGCTATTGATTTGGAGCGATCGCCTTTTCAAAAGTTGGTACTTACCTTTTGCTTGATTTGCTTTCATAGACAAGTGTTGATAGTAAAATTAATCCCTTAACAGAATAAACCCAGAACAAGCAAAGGATACGGTATAAATTTTAATTTATGGTATTTAAAAGTTAAATTTGAAATATTTATCTATAGTTCGTGACAATCTTTTTATCGCATTAGTTGACATTGCTATTTGATCTATAATAAATCTCATATAGTCGGCGGTAAAAAAACACTATTATAATTCAAATTTTGATATTGATACTGTACTGTTGACTAATCTATGCATCCCATTGTGGTAATAACTATTGCAAAAGTTTTAGAGATAAATCTACAACTTTTGGTGGATGCAATATATACACAGTTTGAATTTTAATTTAATCCTAAACGATTTTATCTTCCAAAAAAGTAAAAGTCGAAAAATATCCATGCGGAGGTTAAAATTTTGACTCTAGTTGCAATTCATAATTAGATAATTTTGCATAGGAATTATTGATTTATGTAGTCCAAAAAAGCATAGTCATATTACGATATGTTGTTACTAGCTGCATTTTCTTGATGCGGATACGGGTGTATTTACCATGATGGTGAAAAGTGATATAGCTTTTGTAATAGTTTCTTATAATTCAACCAGAACTTTAAGAGGCGCAATTGAATCGTGCATTGAAGTAGTTGAGGCTTTTTATCCTCGAAAAGGTAGAGTGATTGTGTACGATAATGCCTCGAAGGATAACTGTCCGCAAATTTTGGATGATTTTGCTCGGAGATATCCAAATATATTTATAGGTAAAAAAGGAGAAACCAATCTGGGTTTTGGGGTTGCTAATAATAGGGCTGTTGCAGATGCACCTAGTAAGACTTATGTTTTAGTAAATCCGGATGTAACATTTAAACCAAAAATAATTCCTCGCTTAGAGGCGACTTTAAATTCTCGATCGGATATCGCAATTGTTTGTCCGAAGTTACTTTATCTTGACAAATCGGTTCAACCTTCAATTCGCAGATTTCCTACGTTTAACTTTTTGCTATGCAAATATTTATTAGGGGAAAAATTGCAGAATATCTTGTGCCCCTTTGATTATTATTATGCTGGTATGCCTCCTCCTAGAAAAACCATAGAAATTAATTGGGCGATTGGGGCTTTCATGATGGTATCTGGAAAGTATGTAGAGCGCTATGGTTTATTTGACGAACGGTTTTTCTTGTATTTTGAAGATGTCAGTTTGTGTGTAGATGCATGGCAAAATGGTTATAGAGTTTTATATCAACCGGAAGTATCTGCACTGCATTTATATCAACGTTCGAGTACTCATTCAAAGTTTAACCATTTAACGCTGATACATATGATTTCTGCTTTGAAATTTTTTGCTAAGTATAAACCTTATCGAAAATCTTGGCAGTTGATTAACTTAATATTTAAAGTGAATTCTAAATTACAAAATGGTTGGCGTTTTTTTGTATTGTCTAAATTTGATAAGTTACAGCGTTCATAAAATTTGGCAGAAGTAACTAGGTAAAATGTTAAAGAATCATGTATAATATTTACTCTTCTCTATTAACTAATTTCTGTCTGCCGAATTTTATGCCTGTAATTATATGAAGTTTCTACAGCAGGCTATTTAATCATCAAAAATTAGATATATATGCAAATTAAGCTACCAATTGTTATTCGTAAATTTGTTATAACTACTAGTTTTTGGCAAAAAAACTATCTGATTGTACGCGCATTTCAACCCTTTTATCGCACTGCAATTATAGCCGTATTTTTTACAATAATGGCAGCGGTATTAGAAGCAGTAGGTATCGGTTTGATAGCGTCTTTGCTGCAAGGATTAACTAATCCAGATCGGGCACCGTTGCAAACTGGCATTGAATGGTTTGATATTCGATTTTTGGGAACCAAAGCTGTTGCTCAAGAACGTATTTGGCGTATATCTGGTTTAATCTTATTTACTGTTTGGGTGAGGGCAGTTTTTAGCTATTTTGGGCGTTACTGCGCTAAATTCTGCGAAATTGGATTGGTAGATACTCTCCGCAAACGAATATTTAAACAGTTTCAAAGCTTTAGTCTTTCATATTATACTCAAAAACGTTCGGGAGAATTAATTAATACTTTTTCTGCTGAAGTTAGCCATCTAAGCTTTGCTTTTAACGAACTGATTAATTTTGTAACTAAAAGCTGCGTAATTTTAGCTTACACTTG
Source organism: Calothrix sp. CCY 0018 (assembly GCF_963920925.1). Classification (NCBI taxonomy): domain Bacteria; kingdom Bacillati; phylum Cyanobacteriota; class Cyanophyceae; order Nostocales; family Calotrichaceae; genus Calothrix; species Calothrix sp. CCY 0018. The sequence continues at coordinate 103,755 of NZ_CAWUDI010000031.1, forward strand.
CGCGATGTTTGTTATTTCTTGGCAGCTAACTTTAGTTACAGTACTTCTTTTTAGTTTACTGGCAGCAGCCGCATCAAATTGGATTCGTAGAGTCCGTCAAGCCAGCTTTGAAATGACATCTGCTGGTGGAGAATTAGCAGCAAAAACTACAGAATTTATCGGTGGTATTCGCACGGTGCAAGCATTTTGGACTCAAGAATTTGAAAGCAAACGTTTTTATGAAGTAGCGCAAAAGTTTGCCAGCGCTTGGTTGAAGGCTAGTACTATTAGCGGGCTTTTGCAACCTTTGATTGAAGCCTTAGCTACGACAATTTTAGTCGCAATGATTTTAGTTGCGGTTTCTACATTAATATCGAGTGGAATTCTGAATGTAGTTTCTTTGTTGGCTTTTTTGTTTGCCTTATTTCGCTTGCTACCGATTATCGCTCATATGAATAGCTCTTGGGGTTTGATTGCGATGAATTCTGGAGCTTTAGGAGCCGTTGAAGAACTTTTAAGAACTGATAATAAAGCTTATTTAACTGATGGTACAAAAAATTTTCCCGGTTTAAAGCAAGCTATCGAACTTGTAAATGTTGATTTTGCTTACGACAATAATCAATTAGTATTGCACGATATTAATTTAACCATCGAACGCGGTCAAACGGTAGCTTTGGTTGGTGCTAGCGGTTCCGGTAAAACAACTTTAGCGGATTTATTGGTACGTTTTTATGACCCTACTTTTGGAAAAATATTAATCGATGGAGTTGACTTACGCGAATACAGCCTTGGTTCGTTGCGGAACAATATAGCGGTGGTAAGTCAAGATACTTTTATTTTTAATACCTCAGTGCGAGAAAATATTGCTTACGGGTTAGAAAATATAGATGATGAAGCTATTTTTAAAGCAGCTAAAGGTGCAAATGCTTCGGAATTTATTTTAGAATTACCCCAAGGTTTCGATACAAAACTTGGAGATAGGGGAGTACGTTTATCTGGGGGACAAAGACAGAGAATCGCCATTGCTAGAGCTTTATTACGCAATCCACAAATTTTAATTTTAGACGAAGCAACCAGCGCCCTTGATTCAGTTAGCGAGCGTTTGGTACAGCAGTCTTTAGAAAAATTGGCTCATGGAAGAACTGCGATCGCGATCGCTCATCGACTTTCTACTATTTTCAAAGCTGACAAAGTTATAGTTCTCGAACATGGGCGAATTGTAGAACAAGGAGGCTATCAGGAATTATTAAATCGCAAAGGTAAACTCTGGAAATATCATCAAACACAGCATCAGTTTAATGGGTAATGGGGAGTAGGAAGAGATGGGGAAACAAGGGGACAAGGGGACAAGGGGAAAGATTTTCAATTTAAAATCTAAAATTATATAACTCCTAACTCCCAATTACCAATTCCTAAAAACTATGAAAATTGCAATTTGGGGTTCGTATAATTATGGTAACTATGGCGATGATATTATGGCAGTTCAATTCGCCAAGTATCTTAAAAGTCTAAACGTTGAGCCTGTTGTTTATAGATTAGATGAACAGTTAGCACAACGCTATCAACTTCAAACTACGGATTCTTTGAATGAACTTCTTAGTGATGCAAAATTTTGCATTATTGGTGGTGGTGGATTTCTTGTGGAAAATTTTTCTGCACCTTTTGAAGAAGATTTTCGCTGCTTACATCAAGTCAGCATTGAAAAAAATTGTCCCGTATATCCTCTAACTATCGGTGGAGAAGGGTTGGGAAAAAATGCTTCGCTTTCATACTGGAGACGAGAATTTTTTCAAGGAGATATGTGTCAATCTTGTACCGTCAGACTGGAATCGGATCAAGCTCTAATTGAGCAGTTCGGAAAAGAAGCTTTTTACTATGCCGATGTATTGCTGTCAGTAGCTGAATTTTGGCAAATTAAAAGCCAAAGCAAGCAAAACAATACTCACCATAAGACTATCAATGTTGGGATAAATATTCCTAATACTTTACAGTGCAAATGGCTGGCTTTTCAACTTGGTATTATCGCATCTATCAGAAGAGATATTGTTTTCCATTTTATAAAAACATATTTACCATCATCATCTATAAATAGTGAGTTGCGACCTAAACAACTATCTAGTAATATCAAATATTATGTGTATACAGACCCCCAGTCAACACTCGAATTTCTTGCTTCACTTGACTTAGTTGTCTCATACAAACTGCATCTGGGATTAACAGCACTTGCATTGGGCGTACCATTCTACAGCTTGGGGGGTTCTGGTAAAGCAAAAGTTTTTTTAAATAGTATAGGGGCGGATTTTGCGGTTTGGAATCCTGGAGATAAGCGATTTAAAATTGCTGCGTTTTTGTCCAATCCTCAAAATATTCTGCAAGCGCGAAATAAATTTGATTTTACTATAATAAACAAATTAAGTTTGAACAGTTGGGGCCACTTAGATTTCTTAAACAAGCTCGTAAATAATATTAGTTCTTCTTTGAGATAATTATATTCAAGTTTATCGATCTATAGAGCTTTGTTACCCAGTACCGAGCTAATAAAATTATACTTAAAAATCGGATTCATAGAAACATTTGATACAAAGTTTTAATTGTTTATAGGCTTTATTTTTAAAAATATCTGTGGGGAATAGGGAATAGAAAGCATCCTAGAAGTTTTTTCTCAAAAATAAAAATAGTTTCACGGTTTGGGGAAATAATTATAAATTTGAGGGCTTATATGTGATAAATTATTCATCTAAAACGCATTTAAACTGTTCTTTCTAAGAGCAAATCGGGATGTATAGAAATATTTTGATTTGTGCTGAATTAAAAAAAATTAATGTTTCGATTTGAGAGGTATGACTGTGGTGGTTGACACTGGTCTAGAGAATGGGCAAATGGTAATTGCCTCCCCACAAGAAGCTGTTAATATTAGACAGCTATCTACCATAATATATCGCCGACGCGGGCTAATTTTGGGTGTCGCAAGTATAGTAATGTCGGTTACTACTCTTTTATCTGTAGTTATCAAACCGATGCGTGAAAGCTCGATGCAAATGTTAGTCAGTTCCAATCTTTATCAAAGTGCAAAAACTTATAATAATCAAGATAGTTTAAATAATGATTTTACTGATTCCAATATTGAAGTGGTAGATTATACTGCTCAGCTACAGTTGATGCGGAGCAAAAAATTAATTGCTAAAGCAGTTGAAATATTGCGTCCGAGATACTCAAAGATTACAGTCGAAGATATTAAAGGTAAGAAAGGTGAAAAAGGGCCGTTAACAGTTACTCAGTTACAAACAGGAACGGGAACTTGGAAAGCACCTTCGGAAGTATTTGAAGTATCTTTTAAAGACAAAAATCCAGTCAAAGCGCAAAAGGTACTCGAAGCGTTACAAATAGTTTATCAAGATTTTAATAAACAACAGCAAAAAGACCGTTTATCTAAAGGGTTAGCTTTCGTCAACGAAAGACTTCCCAAAATAAAACAGCAGGTAATAGAATCAGAAACAAAGTTAGAGAGATTTCGCAAAAAAAACAATATAGTCGATCCCCAAGTACAAAGTACAATTCTTTTAGAATTGATCGCCGCAGTTAAAAAAGAGCTTGATACTACCACCGCTCAACTGCAAGATGTACAAGCTCGTTACAGCAATTTAGAGCAGAAAATAGCTACTTCTCCTAAAAATGCTTTGGCATCTTCGCGTTTGAGTCAGTCAACTCGTTATCAATCACTTCTCAATGAAATTCAGAAGACAGAATTGGCTTTAGCAGAGGAAAGACAGCGGTTTACCGATAATTCTCCCACCGTACAAAAACTGATACAGCAGCGTCAAAGTCAACTGGCTTTGTTGCGACTCGAAGGCGGAAGAAGTTTGGGAGATAAAGCAGATGCCAACAATACAGCACAGCCACTATTAACAAAAGGGCAGCTTGCAGGAGTCGATTTAAAGCTAGTCGAAGATTTAATTAAATTGCAGACAGAAGCTTTGGGTTTGCGGGCAAATCAACAAAGTTTGATCGAATCTGAAAGACAACTGCGTTCCAATTTGAATGAATATCCGGCTTTAATTGCAGAATATAACCGTTTGTTACCAGAAGTAGAAACCAATCGTAAAACTCTCGCACAGTTAATGGAAGTGCGTCAGAATTTAGCGCTTAAAATTGCTCAAGGGGGATTTGATTGGCAAATACTTGAAGAACCCGAATTAGGAAGTAAAACTGGTCGCTCTAGATTGTTATTTTTGTTAATAGGTGCAGTTACTGGCCCAATTTTGGGTATCGCCGCCGCTTTAGTTTTGGAACTATTTAACGACACAATTTATACTCCCGAAGAACTAACCAAGTTTACGAATCTACGTTTGCTTGGTAAAATTCCCAAACTCCTACCACCTCGCCAAAGGAAAAAACTCTTAGGCTTGCCAGTTTCGTTCGGGCGATCGCGACAAAACCCATACTCATCTTTTTCGGAAGCCATTGCTTATTTACCTTCCCACGAAACGCTGGATATGGCTTACCAAAATATTCAGATATTAAAGTATCCCCTACACTGTCAATCATTGATGGTAACTTCAGCTTCTAATGGGGAAGGGAAATCAACTTCAACATTGGGATTAGCGGTAAGTGCAGCTAGAATGCATACTCGAGTTTTAGTTATTGATGCCAACCTGCGAAATCCTTGCTTGCACTCAATTTTAGAACTTTCTAACGATTGGGGATTATCTTTACTATTATTAGAAGAAACAAATAGTAAAGTCAGCGATTACGTACAGCCCGTTCATCCTGCTATAGACGTTTTAACCGCAGGACCAGTACCAGATGATACGGTGAAGCTACTTACTTCAGGACGGATGAAAGAACTTTTGGAAATATTTACGTGCAACTACGATTTAGTACTGATAGATGCTTCTTCGATTTTAAATACCGTAGACGCGAGGATTTTGGCTTCCCTATGTAACGGTATCATCATGGTAGGGCGCATGGGTAAAATAACGCAAAGCGAATTAATTCAAGCTACGGAAATTTTACATAGTTTGAATTTAGTAGGAATTATAGCTAATGAGGCAGGTTAATCTACGGTGCCTTACTAGATTTTCTTTATCGTTCCCTATTCCCTATAAGCAAACTTTATATGCTATCAATTCGAGCTATCTCGAATAATAAAAAAACTATATAATTATGACTAGCTTATCTAAAAACCCGGTTTCCGGGAAACTACTGTCTAAACGTCCGTCAAAGATATAGAAATCGAACAAGATTAATTATAAGTATAAGTAGCATGAAATTCCGATTTAACAATCCTTCAATGTTATCCCAGATAAAAGTGCGCCATTGGTGGCTCGGAGTACTGTTGTGGATGTTTTTGATTGTCCCAGCACAAGCATCAGTAATTATGCGCGTGGCAATTGAACGGGATGTGAAGCAAGTCAAAGTTGGCAGCTCCACAGCTGCGGTTATCAAAGATGGTACCGGAAATTCTTTAGGAGAATTACCAGCCAGAGAAGCTTACTACGCTCAAGCTGTTCCCGGTGGAGTTGCTTTAAATAAATGGAAATCTCCTTTATTCTGGATTGAACCTAAAGGTAAAGGATTTGTTTATATCGGCGATAAGTGGTATCGGGGTAGAACCTTAGTTATCCCTACGGAAAAAGGGCTAACCGCCGTTAACTGGGTTGATTTAGAAGAATATCTCTACAGCGTTTTAGGTGGCGAAATGGATGCAAGATGGCACCCTGAAGCCCTGAAAGCTCAAGCCATAGCTGCTCGTAGTTATGCCCTTTACAGAAGACAGAAAGAGCAATCTAATCCTTTATATGATGTCGGAGATACCCCCGATAAATGGCAGATTTATTCAGGCGTTGCTAGGGAACATCCTAGAATTTACGCGGCAGTAGATGATACCGCAGGGCAAGTATTAACCCATAACAATCAAATTATTGAATCAGTATTTCATGCTTGTTCTGGCGGACATACTGAAAACGTAGAAGATGTATGGGGTAATAATTTACCTTACCTGCGTGGAGTTCCAGACTTCGACATGAATACCCCCAATCTTGCCAAAATTGCCCCTAAATGCCAATGGCAGAAAAGTTTTTCATCTGCACAGATAGGTGAAAAATTCCCCGAAATCGGCAATATTAAAGAAATTAAAACCGTAGAGCTTTCACCTTACAACAGCGTTACAAAATTGGAAATTATCGGTGAAAAAGGTACCAAAGAGTTAAAAGGTGAACAAGTACGTACCTCACTCAAACTCAACAGTACCCGCTTTGTCGTTAATAAAGCTGAAAATGGTTCATTCGTATTACAAGGACGTGGTTGGGGACATGGCTTAGGAATGAGTCAATACGGCGCATGGTATTTAGCTTCTCAAGGCTACAACCACCTACAAATTTTGAATCATTATTACAACAATGTAGCTTTAGCGCCGATTGAAGTGAAATAGGAAATAGGGAGTTAGGAGTTAGGAAATAGGGAGTAGGGAGTTAGGAAATAGGGAGTAGGGAGTAGGGAGTAGGGAGTAGGGAGTAGGGAGTAGGGA